>PKDL01000416.1 GCA_002863065.1 Pseudomonadota bacterium | reverse complement strand
CGATGACCCAGCGACAGGGCCGGACCCGACCGGAGTGTCGAACGATACATCCGATAATTCCACGAGCCTGCCTGGCCGAACTAGCTCCATAACGTCCTCTGAAGGATGTACGTCTAGCAGCGGCCAACACTCAACTGGGATTATTGTCGTGATGCTAGGCACATTGTTAGTATTTGGGCTACGGCACCCGAAACGTAGTTGAAAAAAACCACCTTTCGCGCAGTAAGTTTGACGAAGTTGAAGACCTGCTGGACAACCACGTAAGTGATACGCAGGAAAACTGATCTTCAGACGGTCAGCGAGGTACATCATGAGACATAAGTCGACGCTACTGGCAGTGCTCCTATTCTTCGGAACCGCCGAAGCTCATGCGGAATCCAATCGAATGGGCGCGAAGTCGCCATGGGTCGCTTTGTCGACGACATTCGGTTTTAGCGGAAATATGGGATTTGGTGCCGACAGCAATGGGATAGAGTCTTCATCCACCAGTCGTGCGAATCCAACCGCAGGTTTTGTCATCAA
Organism: Pseudomonadota bacterium; assembly: GCA_002863065.1. GTDB lineage: Bacteria > Myxococcota_A > UBA9042. Next base: position 7,177 of record PKDL01000416.1, on the reverse strand, counting down.
CGGGGGCTTCGCGCTTATTGAACACCTCAAAATCGGCGGCCAGCTGGGTTTCCACTGGCTGGAATCAGAGTCGATGGACAGGAGTAATACAGACCGAAATTTCGCGTTCGACCTCCAACTACTTATACGCCCCTACATCACGGTGTTGAGCGGGAAGGTTGAGTTTTATCTGGACGTTACACAAGGGCTAACCGTGATAGGGCATGAAGAAGACCGATTCAGCACCATTTCACAACTCGCAATACAGCCGGAGCTCGGCGATGCAATCCCTATCGTACCTGAGACATTCATTGGATGGTCTGGACAAATACTTGCCGGAGTCGAATATCACTTCCTCAAGTATGTATCAGCCCACGTAAAGATCGGTTACACCGGTTGGTACGCCGTGGCAAAAGACAGCGCAATATCGGACGTGGAGGCCTCCGTACAATTGCACCAATTCGCTCTCCATCTTGGAGCTTCCTATAAATTCTAAGGAGAATCCGTTTCCCATCATCAAGAAAATCTGACCGCTACGTCCGTCTCCGATATACACTTCGCCTATGAGTTCAGACGAGACGCCCGACCGCGAAGGGAAATGGACCATTCGCCCGCACAAAGGCGCGGCTGCAGGTCTTGCATCCATCATTCATTCGGTTCGCCACACCGCCGCAGAACCCGGATTATTGAATGGCACTCGCCTGCTCCTTCAGGTCAACCAAGTGGATGGGTTCGACTGCCCTGGATGCGCCTGGCCCGATCCTAAGCACCGCTCCATAACGGAATTTTGTGAAAATGGTGCCAAAGCAATCGCGGAAGAGGCGACACGGGATCGTGTCACTCCGGAATTTTTCCAACAGCATTCGATAGACAGTCTCCTCAAGTGGACGGACTTAGAACTTGGCAAGGCAGGCCGCATAACAGAGCCGGTGGTCCGACGAAATGGCGACTCACACTACGAACGGATTACGTGGAATGATGCATTTGCATTGTGCGGCGAACATCTAAAATCTCTATCATCCCCAGACCTAGCCACGTTTTACACATCCGGTCGGGCCAGTAATGAAGCTGCTTTCCTGTACCAACTGCTAGCCAGAACCCTTGGTACCAACAACCTCCCTGATTGTTCGAATATGTGCCATGAATCATCGGGCACAGGCCTCGGCGAAGTCATCGGTATCGGTAAAGGAACGGTCACGCTCGAAGACTTCGACCACGCTGATATGATTTTTGTTATCGGCCAGAATCCCGGTACTAACCATCCGCGCATGCTATCGGCACTACAATCCGCTGCTCGTCGCGGCGCAAAAATCATTGCCGTCAACCCGTTGCGTGAAGCTGCTCTGGAGCGATTTAAGCACCCGCAGGAAGCCTTTCGACTTCTGGGAAAGGGCACCCGCATAGCTACAGACTTTTTACAGGTACGGGTCGGAGGAGATGTTGCGTTGCTGCAGGGCATTGCAAAGGCAGTCTTCGCAGCTGAAGCGAGCGCACCAGGGACTGTTCTAGACCATGAGTTCATCCAACAACAGACTGCCGGTTTCGAGGCCTACAAAAACGCTGTTCAGACTCAAGATTGGCCGGCAATTGTGGCTCAGAGTGGGATCACGCAAACCCGATTAGAGGCGATCGGAGCACAGTATGCTGCGGCAAAGTCGGTCATCATCTGCTGGGCGATGGGCCTAACGCAGCATAAACACGGCGTCGCCAATGTGCAGGAATGCATCAATCTCCTACTTCTACGTGGAAATATTGGACGCCAAGGTGCTGGTGCATGTCCCGTGCGTGGGCACTCGAATGTGCAGGGTGATCGCACCATGGGTATCTGGGATAGACCCAGCGAGGCCTTCCTGGCGCGCCTCGATAAAGCCACCGGAATTACTTCCCCGCGGCACCATGGATATAATGTGGTGGAAGCCATTCAAGCGATGGAAGAGGGAAAGGTTGATGTGTTTATGGCCCTTGGCGGTAACCTCGTCTCGGCCGCTCCAGACTGCGAACGAGTTGGTGCGGCACTCGAGCAATGTGCGTTGACCATACACGTGTCTACAAAGCTCAATAAAAGCCATCTGCACCCTGGGAAAAGTAGTCTCATCCTTCCCTGCCTTGGTCGCACAGAAGTCGATATCCAAGCCTCGGGGTCCCAGTTTGTCACGGTGGAAAACTCGATGGGAGTCGTCCATCAATCGAATGGTAAATCAACACCGGCGTCACAAGAGCTCCGCAGCGAACCTGACATCGTGGCTCACATTGCAGCCGCCAGCCTAGGCAAGGTGACGCCTATTGACTGGGAGTTCATGATTCAAAATTATGACCATATTCGCGATGTCATCGAACGCTCAATCGCTGGATTCGACAATTACAACAAACGAGTCCGAGAGAAAGGGGGGTTTGTCCTCCCCAACGGCGCGAGAGACCGCACCTTTAGCACGAAAACTGGACGCGCTCAGTTTAGCGTCCATGGGCTGCCGAACCTCGCAGTGGATGACGACGAGCTAATTCTCATGACGGTACGCAGCCATGACCAATATAACACCACAATCTATGGTCTAGACGACCGCTACCGGGGCGTATACGGACAGCGCCGTGTCATCTTTATCCACCCAGAGGATGCATCAGAGCGCGGCCTCGCTCCAGGACAACGTGTGCGAATCACCAGCTGCTTCGATGGAAAAACACGAATGGTCGAAAGCTTCCATATCGTCCCATTCGACATACCTAAAGGCACCGCGGCGGCATACTTTCCTGAAGCAAACCCACTGGTGGCCTTAGAAAGTCACGCAGACCGGAGCTATACACCTACGTCGAAGTTCATACCGATACGCGTTTATGCGCAGGATCCCAGTGATACGCCACTCACCTAGGTACCGCATCGCACCATCTGAATCTCAAAAACGGACCAAGTTCAACGCCATCTGCATGGAAGAAACACGAAACTTCGACGTCAGCAGCGCCCTAATACACGCCGGAGGCAACGACGAAACACCCTCGAAATGATACGAATCCTCCGGAGCACCGACGCCGGTCATAAGGCAACCTAGTCTTCTCAACGATTCTTCCCTTGTCAGATGAGCAATGCGTCTTAGATTTCGGACGCTGTCGGTAGTTTGACCAGTCGTGGACCGGCTGCTATCACCGTCGCACTCTGAGGAATGTCTGTTCAACTCAGACAAGTCCGCTGTTTACGGAAGCGGCATGATCACCCGCCATTAGGCGGTTTTGGAGGCCTTGTGGCAGAATTTCGCGGCTTTGGAATGGACGACCCCCCACAACGCGGGAATGGCGACCCATTCGAGCAACTAAAACGCAATGCTAATGGAGCGATTGCCATCGCTGTATTAGTGGTGTTGGGACTGGCGGCGTCCAGTTCATTCTTTACAGTAGCGCCTGAAGAAGAGGCCGTTATTTTACGCTTCGGGACACCTATTGACGATACTTTCGGCCCCGGCTTGCACTTCAAGGTGCCACTGGTTGATCAGGTCTTCATCGTACCGGTCGAACGACAGCACCGTTTGGAACTCGGTTTCCGAAGTGAGCCAGGTGAGCAAACCCGTGAGCAAGCATCTGGCGCTCGTGAAAAACGAGACGCATTGATGCTTACCGGCGACTTGTCGCTCGCCGTCGTCAGCTGGTCCGTGCTGTACAAGGTGAAGGACATACAACAATATCTATTCAACGTGAAAGCACCCGAAGAGACCGTTCGGGATGTGGCGATGGGCGCGATGCGCACGGTGATTGGTGACTACTCTCTCGATGAAATTCTCACCGGACAATACGATGCAATTGCCGATAGTTCGAAGCGTTTGACCCAAAGAGCACTTGATGACGTCGGCTCTGGTATCCAAATCACCGCGGTAGCCATCAAAAGTACTGAGGTACCGCTTCAAGCACGAGCCGCTTTCGACGACCTCAACAAATCGGTGGCGGAAGTGAAGCGACAGGTTGTCGAAGCTTACGCACGGCGCAAACAAATCCGTGGTCAAGCAGAGCAGCGACGACAAACGGTCATCGGTGCGGCTGAGGCGCGGAGAGCCAAGCGAGTTGAGAATGCGACTGGTGAGGCAAATGCGTTCCTGGCTCAATTAGAAAAGTATCGTCAGGCGCCGGATATCACCCGAAAGTGGCTGTATCTAGAAGCGGTAAATAAAAGCTTGAAGTCACTTGAGCAGACATTGGTTTTAGATGGAAATGAAGGGGACTCATCTGTTCTGAAACTACTCCCCCTGAATGATATGATCGGAACCAAACCGTCCATGGCTGGAGCCGCAGCCGCAGGAGCCCTCAAAGGCGCCGCCAAGGCTTCCAAAGGAGGTGCCCGATGAATGAGCGCTCACCTACACTTGGGCTTATTGCTGCTCTGGTAGTCGCATTGGCTCTAACCGGCTTTCAGTCCTTTTTCATCGTTCGCGTGGATCAATACGCCATTGTACTGCAGTTCGGTAAGCCTGTTCGGGAGGTCATGGAGTCCGGGTTGAACTTCAAAATCCCATTTATCCAAAACGTGAAACGCTTAGACAAGCGGATTCAAGGTTGGGATGACTCCGCCTCGGGCACTAAAACGGCAGACAGCCGGCAGATGGATTACACGCTGTACGCACGATGGCGAATTATCGATCCTCTGACATATTACAAAAACGCTGGAGACGTTCAGGGCGCCTATGCCGGTATGGATAGTATCGTCACTGACCGTATTCAAAAAGAACTACGGAGCAGGAAACTCAGTGGTATCGTTCGTGAAACGGGACGTGATTTCGGTGAACGAGCGTCCGTCGACTTACGGAACATCTTTGATGTCTACGAGGAGTGTAACCCGGAGGTCAATCCGGAGTTTAAGAAAACGCTCTCCGCAGATACTCTCAAAATAGCACCGACAGCGGCCGACAAGAACGGCAAGGCCACCATCGACGGCGATGCGATGCGCTCAGCCATCGTCAGTGCGATGGTGCAAGCTTCAAACGAACAACTCGCACCGGAATATGGAATCGAGATTGTTGATATGCACTTCAAGTACCTGAACTACAGCGCTCAGGTACACGACCAGATCATCAAACAGATCGAAGCGGACCGTAAGGATGACATCTCATCCTACCTGGAAGTCGGTCAAAAATGCGTTGGCTACATTAATCGTATGGCGGATGCTGAGCGAGGTACGATTCTCGGCGAGGGCGAACGCCGCGTACGAGAACTCGATGGTGAAGCCGTGGCGCAGGCTATTCAGATCAAAGCACAAGCTTTTCAGCAAGACCCTGAATTCTTTAAGTTTTTGAAGGATCTAGAAATCGTTGGAAACGTGATGAGCGACCGAAGTCGCCTCGTGCTTTCGACCCAAAACCCGCTGTTGGACCTACTGCGCCGCGGACCTGCCCTACCCGCTTCTGCAGCCACCATGACCGCTCCTCCGAAGCTAGCGCCAAACCCTGTCAAGGCTGTCCCTGTACCAGGTGCACCCAAAGGCGAGGCCCCACCTACCGCGGAAAGCGCTGAAGCGAAGAACGAGTAAGGTCGTGGGGCACGATACATAGGTCGGTAACTTAGCAGTTACTGACCTCACCGCCATCGACGCCGCCAATCCCCCCGAAAGGCTGCTGCATCTAAGTTGCTGGCATACCGCACAATCCGTACATTCAGCTCCGTGACCGTCATCCGATGCCAGTGTTATGTTCTGCTAGTGTGTCTCGTAACCGCCTGTGGTGGCGAACCGGACACATCTGCGGAGTCCCCTCCAGGCGCTCCGTGTATCATCCGATGCGGCGAAGGCATACTTGAGAAACAGCAGGTGTTTGTGCTTGGCGATGGGGGAGAGACCCGCTTCGATTCGCCGACGGATCTCGCAGTGGATGCAAGCGGTACCGCCTACCTACTCAATGGCACCGTAATACATGTGCTCACGCTGGAACCCACGACAGATCAGCTGACTATTACCCGCACTATTGAATTACCCACTCGAGGGCAACATATTCATGCTCAGTCCAACCGACTCTGGGTCAGTACGTCCGATGGTCTTCTTGAGATAAACCTCGAAAATGGAACGCAAAGTCAGCGCTTTTCCGGGAGAAATCTCCTTGAAGCCGGAGAAGTTGAATGGAGCCAATCCGCCGTCGTCGCACTAGGAGGTACATTACTCAGTACAGATGGGGAGGAGCCTACTGGACTCGTAACGATTACTGACGTTTCCAGCGATTGCATGGTCGCAGTTAGCCGAGACGAAGGGGCTATGGCTGTGAAGGGCCAGTCAGACTGGCAAGTATTCGACACCACTGTAGATGGTTTCGAAGCGCTCAAATATGTTGAGTCAGTCGATGCAAGAGCTGAATTAGTCGTAGTGGGAGCACGGGGACTCCACCACTTTCAACGAAGCGGAGATTCAATCATCCCGCTCGGCGAAATCACCATTCCAGCCCCGTACGGTATTTCACGTGGCTGGAATGATGAAGAACCGTCCACCGTTCATGATGTGGCATTCACTCCACAATACGTATGGGCCACGACGCTGTATGGAGGCTATCTGATGCGGTTTCCCGCCAATCAGGTAGCTATTGGCGAAGGGGAGCTTGTATCGGTACAGCCCGTCTATACGGACGACGATTATGAAGTCGACACCCGGGGACGGGTTACTGGAACAGACCCAACGGAGTTGACGCGACTGGCTCGACTCGTGCCGTACGGAGACGATATGTACGTCATGTCGGCACTCTGGAAATATGTTGGCCATTCAAACGGTGCCACTCTACAACAAGGAGCAGGTGGCATCGTGACGCTGGGCGGAGCATATTCAGTCGACGTCTCTCCGGATGGTAGACACGTTTACACCGCAGCATGGAATGCGGCCGACCCTGGTACCTGGGTCGTAGGGGACGACGAAAAACTCACACCCGGTCCCCAAGTCTCCATCGATGGTGGACGTCCTGTCGCATATGGGATCCCCGATGTATCTGTGGCCAGCGATGGTCTCCAAGTGTTTGCAATCGACGATGAATTCAACCGACTTCATGTCTACGACCGAGACATGGATAGCGGGCAGCTCCAATGGCGAGCAGACGTCGGAAACGACTTACCGCTCCAGTTACTTGTAGGTCTCGACTCCGCACCAGATGGGACTGAAATATGGGCGGCAGACTTTGACGAAAGCGCACTAGTAGCCTACGCCCGCGACCCTGATTCCGGTCACGTAAGTGTGGCAAATCTATTTGTCGACGGT
>PKDL01000341.1 GCA_002863065.1 Pseudomonadota bacterium | reverse complement strand
CCTATCAGTCACTTCCAATGCATGGGGTTTAGAGCCCCCAGCGTTCAACTCGTAGGAACAGCGCCTTATCTCTCTGAACTCAATACAGCACCAAATGACTACTAAGTGCATTCTCAATAGTAGCCGGCTGAGGCGAACACAGCGGGAGCCAAATATTGAGCGAACCATTTTCTCTTATCACCGACTATGAACCTACGACCCTGATAAAACACTCATTCCAACGGTCATTCTTGGTGAATTCAGACATATTGGATGTATGGCGGTGGATAAACGATCCGCACACATTCATCGATGCTCAACTCCCCCCCTATCGTGTTGAGTTTGTTCCCGAACGGTTCGAAGTGGGTGTTCTAAATAACCATCACGGACCTGGCCTCAACCTACCCGCGATCATAACGGTCATGAAGGAGCCTCAATATCGCGAAATGCGCTACTTGTACGGAAGCTACGTGATGAGCCCCAGAATCATTCGTCCTACCCTGATTCAGTTCTGGCTAGAGCCGACGGATAATGGCACGACACAGCTTCGCTTGGTACTGGAAAGCTGGGTACATCCGTGGGTTAGCAGTCTATGGACGGCATTTCAAAAGCTATTTTGGTGTGGGTTTTCGCTAACCATAAATCGTGGCGTCGCCCGACATGCCCGAAGGATCGAGACACTATGAGCATCACGCCCGAGGTATTGCGCCAGGACATCCTTCTCAATTTACGGACCGCAACCAAGAAACGAAAAAGCCCGTGGAAAACACCGGTGGTATCCACCATGGGACTCGACAACACACCAAAGGCACGAGTGGTTGTCCTAAGGCGGGCCAGCAACGATGTACTTGAACTCCACACGGATATTCGTTCCGAGAAGTGGGCAGAGCTGACCAAACACCAACATATCGCATGGACGTTTTGGGACCGCAGCCGGCAAATTCAATTACGTGTGAGTGGCTGTGTAGTACTGCACCAGAACGACGCACTTGCCCAGGATAATTGGAATCGGCTGGGTGAGGGTTCTCGGAAGACATACAGAGTCGAGCCAGCGCCAGCTACGCCAATTGCTACGCCCGAGAGCTATAGTTACCGTGGAGATGGATACCGCTATTTTGGTGTCGTACGTTGCCACTTCGACTGGATGGATTGGCTCCACCTCACCCGAGATGGACACAAGCGAGCAATTTTCACCCGCGATGCCAATAAGTGGACGGGCTCATATGTGAGCCCTTGACCTCGTCTCTTCTGACTACTTACACAAATCATCCGTTGTATTCGCGTAGGTCTCATCGGAATTCACCCGAGCCACATTTACGAAAATATTTCCCATGCCTCCCATACTATCGAGTTCGGTAGGACCGGCGCCGAATCGTGGTCCACATATTTTCATCAGGTCTGCGTCGACGGTGAGCGTTTTTGGATCGACATCGAGGGTCTCAAGTAACGCGAAGACCAACCGCCCACCAGCTTGTGTTGTGAGCTTCCCATTCGCCACGCGTAGTCCATTGGCTGTCACACCTGATTGGCAGGCGTAGGTAGTGACTTCAGGCGGCAGATCAGGACATGGTAGTGCCTCGCATCGGTAGCAAGGATCGCCGATGGTCAACACGGTATACTCTCGCGTTTTTACCCCCGGGTCCTTCGGAAAGGTGACTTGCACAGTCTCTGCACGCGCGTACTTCATTAAATCGCAGGAACACGGCCAACAGCAGCGATGATAACGCCCATATACACATTCACCGTTAACACCTTTCGCCTTCACCACATCAAACGTATTCGAACGCTTCGGACTCACAATGGAGCCGCTGACCCCACAATAAAAGCGGTTATATCGCTGAAAAAGGTCGTGTGTTGTCGCTAAGTTCTCGTAGATGTACTTGAAGAACTGCGGGCCGCCCACATTACGGCCGCCAGCCGGAAAAATCTTTCTCCAATGGTTGTCCAATAAGTCTGCAAAAAGCTCTTCATCGCTCGGCGCCGAAACAGCGTCAGCCGTCTCCTTGACTGGCGCCCTAGGCGGAGCCTCTAACTTCGGACCCGCCGGTAACGACGGTCCACCCGAGTAATCCGCGGTCGGCGTAGTTTCGTATGCACAGCCGGGAGCGCATAGAGCAAATGTTAGCGTGCAGCAGAAAGTCAGCATCAGTCCGGAACGGATATACATTAAATCACCTCCATACCGAGTTCGATGCATTCGAAGTCAATCTGGTCATGCGATCCACATCAACCTTCCGCAGCCTTGCTTCCACTCTAACCAGCTCAACAAATAGGGTCACCACAACATGTAGGCCGACATACTTGGTGAGGTAAACATGAGATGTCTCAAGTCCAGGAAGAGATCTCCACCCATGAGGCCCGCTCAACGCCTGCACTGCTACCAATAGCTAGCGGCCGAAGCGTGGAGTTCATATACTCCACGGAGCAAGTGTAAGGACGCGCGTTATGAGAGCTCTCACCATTTCCGCCATCATGAGCCTACTCGCTGCATGCGCTAGTGACACCGGTCAACCGGCAGGTGGGGACCACGCCCGCGATACCTCCGCCGCACCAGACTCCGGTAGTGCAACCGCAACGGGACAAGACTCAATGGTTTTGGAAGACACATCAGCTGATGTCGTTCCTAACGACAGTACTCCCGATGCCCCGGGAGCTAGCGGTGACAGACTTCTCATCAGTATCAATGTCACGTTAGACGGAATTCCGACTCAAGGCGTCAGGGTGGTGCAAGGCGGTTGCCCGGATGATGTTTGGACACTCACGAACGAAAAAGGTGACGCAGAGCTTCTACTGGACCTCACAATCCTAGGCGATCTGATGGCGGTCGCCAGCCATCCAGAGGCCCGCGTGAAGGCGGTTCGCATTTATGTGGATTCTGTCGAGGAGGAATACAACATCGCACTGACACGATACAACACGGATGGAAGCCCTGACTATGAATTCCAGTGGCCGGGTGAACCCGGTAAAGCTGACAAGACAGAGTACTGTGGGCACTGTCATGTCTCTATCCTTGACCAGTGGTGGGGTTCGGCGCACCGCAGTAGCGCATCTAATCCTATCGTGCACGACTTATATGCCGGTACCGCGTCGGCATTTGGTGATGCAAGCGCCTGCGTAGAAGCGGGCGGACAATGGAAACAGGGAATAATCCCGGGCACCGCAGAGCCTGGCTACCGTTGTTATTTGGGTCAGGGGGCCCTTCAGGACCTCAACCCCGGATGTGATGATGGAGATACGACATGTGACGGAGCTGTCGCAAACACAGGCGAGTGCGCAGCATGCCACGCCCCGGCCATAAACGGCGGATTGGTAGACCGAGACTTGCTAGATGCCACTGGGTGGGCTTACAAGGGCGGTGTTCAATGCGATACCTGCCATCGGGTAGAGGGTGTTGACCCGAATGCTAGCGGCTCAGCCTTCGCCGGCAAGCTAAAGACAATCCTCCCAAATGAAACACCTAAAGTTGAGGGCATTGGTAAATACGCCCCGCTCACGTTTGGACCGGGTCATGACAGCGTCAATCTCCGGATGGGAAGCGTTCAGAGAGACCACTTTCATCAGTCTGAGCTATGCGCGGGATGCCATGAGCTAAACATCGGGGACCTGCCGATCCAATCCACCTACACCGAATGGAAGAACAGCTCCTTCGCGGGAGTGACCCCTTGTCAGAGCTGTCACATGGAGCCCAATCCATCGGTCACCAACTCGGCAGACCAACAGAACAATGGGCTCGCTAAGATAGGCGTCGTGGCCGGATGGCTGCGGCAGCCAGGCCATGTCAACAAGCACACCTTCGTCGGCCCAAGGACGCAGGACGGGAAGATGTTAGAAAACTCCGTCGCTCTATTCGCTAACGCTGAGAAACTCCCCGATGACACCATCCGCGTCGCAGTTACCACTAAGAATACCGGCGCCGGACATGCACTGCCTACCGGCGAACCGATGCGGCACATGGTCCTCGAAGTCGAAGCCCTCTGCGGCGATGATGTAATCACAGCGTACGGAGGCATCGCGACACCGGGATTCGCTGGATACGAAGACAGAAAAGATGACTCCACAAACTGGAACCAGTGGCCAGGGGCTCAACCAGGAGACATAATCCGTGTTGTTCAGCGTACACCCAACTTTCATGACTACCCACATCCTGGGCCCAACGGAGACGATCTCAGCCCGGCGGATAAGGGCCTACCGTACGATGAATATCGTGGCCAACGAACGGTCGTTGCCATGGAAGGCTCTATGGTGGTGTTGGACGCGCCCCTGCCGGAAGGCAATCTTGCGTACCGCATAAAGCCCGATGCACTGCAGTCAGCAGGGGCACCTGGCTTTGCTTTCGCACGGGTTCTAAATGCGCCTGAATCAGAGCATATGGTCTTTCATACCTCTGCCACAACAATCGTTTCCGACAACCGGCTGCCTCCCCAGGCCGAGTATACAACCACCCATGATTTCGCTGCCGACTGTCCAGCACCGGAGTTCAGAGTACGACTGATGTATCGCCCCTATGCACCGCGAATCGCCCAAGACAAGTCGTGGCCAGCCATCGACATCCTGATGGACGAAGTGACCGTCAAAGTAAAAGGATTGGACCTAGACGATCCACCAATAACTATAAGCGCCAATGACACAGTCGTAGATGTATCGTTGGTTGCGGCTAACCATACACACGTCATCGACGGCGTCGAAGTACAGGGATATGCATACAATGGGCAATTCCCGGGACCAACCATTCGAGCCAATGTGGGCGACACCATCCGCGTGACCCTCCAAAACAATCTCGACGACCCAACTACCATCCATTGGCATGGTGTTCATGTTCCATTTGAAATGGACGGAAGCACCTGGATGATGGACCCAGTCATGCCCGGGGAGTCATTTACGTACGAATTCGTTGCTCAACAGAGCGGCACGTTTTGGTATCACCCGCATTTTAATACTGCGAGCCAGGTCGACCTTGGACTGTATGGCGCCCTGATTATCGATTCACCCTTCGAGCCCAAAGCCGACCAAGACGTTACCCTGGTGTTCGATGGATGGAGCGAGTACGCCGGCTCTCAACACACCGCGAATCATCCCAACCGCCCCCACGCAATTGTTGAACGCTGGCTGGTCAATGGTAAAGAATCACCTCAGATTGAGGTCAAAGGCGGCACTAATGTACGTCTACGGATGATAAATGCCTCGAATAGTGGGTACCTCGACCTGCGATTACCGGAGCTTCTACACATTGCCTCTGACCAAGGACTGCTCCCGTCGCTACAAACCCCAGACCGGCTAGTCTTGGCACCAGGAGATCGTGCGGAAGTTATACTGAGAGTTGGTGAAGACGATATAGAGCTCCAGACTGGCCCATGGACAGTCAATGGTGGTGAGGCCATCGTGGATGCGACTCCACCATGGAGCAAACTGAAAACGATAGCAACATTTGCCGTTGCCTCACCTGCTCCACTACCGGACATGATTGCCTTCGATTGGTCGGATGCCGAGGTGGACACTGCAACCACGCATCGAGACCTCGTCTATACCTTCAGTGGATCCCCGTACACCGGGAAATGGGTCATCAACGGAGAAACCTACCCAGACATTACGATACCTACGGTGCCGCTAGGCTCAAGACCAATACTAGAGCTTCGTAATTTATCGCCAGCTGAGCATCCCTTTCATGTACACGGTTTAGAATTCGAAGTGTTAGACATCGATGGTGTACCCAGTGCGTATCGCCGGATCGAAGATACGATCAATGTTGGCATCAGACAGATCATACGAGTTCGACTTTTGGCGAACAGCCCCGGCGAGTGGATGGTCCACTGCCATATTCTGCCGCACGCATCAGATGGAATGATGAGTATACTGAGAGTAGAGTAGGCTTGGAGTGTAGTAAGACTGAGGAGGTAACGTGCAGTATCGATATGTATTGACCGCGGCATGTGTTGGGTCGCTGGCATTGGCAGCGCTATCCTGTAGCTCCAGTGATGGGATAGCCGCAGACAGTGTCGATGCGACCGATGAGGCGGGGCAGGACGGTACAGACGGTGCGTCTGCTGAACCTGATACGTTGGGAGATCAGCGTGATGAGCCACTCACGTGCGACGCGGCGGCGCGCGGTTATGTGGCAACCACAGTCGCCGACATCGTCTATAACGGGCAAGCCGCAGATATCGACATCCAGTACCAGGCGACTGGGTGCGCGGCGGGGCTAAGCCTTCAACTATCCATTGATGGTGGCTGTAGACTATCCATAGAAGCGGATGGCAGTACGGGAGCGTGGGAATTAGTGAATGCGTCCTTCCGCGGTGACTCCAGCTGCAGTGCAAGCTGGCCAGCCGAGTACGTCGGCGACTTTACTGCCCGACTAGACGAATCGACCGCCGCTATTAGCGCGGCTCCTGCAAACCTCGGTAACACGAGCTGCGTAGACGGAGACATCGAACTCGCGGGGAGGTTACGCTTTGATAGGGCTGGCACCGAGACAACGTTCGACCTGTTCCTCAATGGACTCAGCGTCTCCGGTTTATTAGCTACGACAGAGATTACTGGAAGTTGCCCCACCCCACCCACGGAATGTGCGGCAGGTGAAACATGTGGCCGCGACACCTGGGGCTACAAGTGCGGCGAGTGCCAAGCGGGGGAACGTTGTACGGCGGGCACGTGCGAGTTAGATGGGTGCCCTGACCTGGAGCCCCGAGGCACAGACCAAGGAACATATCTCACTGACCTTGTCGTGTATGAATGCGACGATGGCGAGGTGAGACTACACGATATGTGCGGCAATCCAGCGGGAATGTTTTACCTGTTAGCCGGGTGGTGAGCGGGGTGCGCGCAGTTCGTGCAACTGCTTGATAATATGTTCAGCTCATACGTAGACCAGGGATTGGCCGGCTATTTAATCCTTATCGCTGATGACCAAGGAGACCCACCAACGTCCGCCTTCTGCAAGCAATACCAAGCAACGTATGGTTTTCAGAAATTAAAGCTACTCTATGACCCCACGGGTATCACTGGCGCCTATGGTCCGAAGGAAACCACGGTCGTGACGAATCCCGAAGGTCTCATTACTCACAAGTCATTTGGAGACAGTGCCGCTATCGCGGAAACCATACGACAAGCAATCGCCGCTTTATTGGAGTAGGCTCAGCCGCCGCGCGTCCTATGGCAGGGGGCCTAACCCTTCAAATATCACATCAGCCATGTGCACAGGACCCTGACTGTGCACACTCTGAACCGAAGTACCATGGTCGACACCCTTCAACAGGTAACTCACCACTGGCACGTCACATGGGTAAGAGCGGCGTATGTACTGGTCAGTCTCAACAACGGACGGTGCAGCGTCGTTGCATCCGTTATGTTCAGCCCATGTGCCCAACGACTCATCAATAGATAGGAAGTCTGCCCCGACAAGTGACGTACCACCTTCATATGGGATAAGGCCATCGGCATCTCCATGGATAATGAGCACTTTCATGGCATTTGGTGAGGATACGACTGTATCGACCCATAGTTGACTTGCTACCTGCACTACACCACGGAACGGTGAACACGAGCTGTTGGTCAGAACATTCCCTGCAAATGCCGAACCCATCGAAAAGCCGAGGGCATAAAGCTTCTCGGGATTGACGTACGGTAGCGTAGATAGCTGGTCCCAAATGCTTAGAACCAGTGCGAGATCATCTTCTGTGCTCTGCCCTTGTCCAAGATTCCAGAAACCAAAGTCGCTGAGGATGGCGTGCGATCAGAAAAAAAAACATGAAAACCAACA
>PKDL01000071.1 GCA_002863065.1 Pseudomonadota bacterium | reverse complement strand
GCAGCCATACTGATATTCACCCAAGTCGGTTCATGGCGTACGATGCTCGGCGGCCTTTTGGGCATGGTTAGCCTGGGATTACTGCTGAACATTGTCGGTTCGGAGACGAACCCGATGTTTGGCGTGCCTGTGCATTGGCATCTTGTAAGTGGCAGCTTTGCCTTCGCGATCGTCTTCATGGCGACAGACCCGGTGTCCAGCGCTTTTACGGAGCGCGGTAAGTTCATTTATGGCTTTAGTATTGGAGTGCTCGGGCTTCTAGTGCGCACTCTAAACCCGGCGTATCCCGAAGGATGGATGCTAGCGATCTTGTTCATGAACATGTTCGCACCGTTCATCGACCACTTCGTTGTCCAAGCCAACATCCAGCGGAGGGTTGAACGTCTTGCAGTCTAAAACCAGCTATATCATCGGTTTCGCCGCGGCCGTCTGTCTCGTCTGTGGCGTTGTTGTTGCCGGCGCTGCTGTCGGTTTGAAAGAAAAACAGGTGACAAACCAGATTCTTGATCGTCAGAAAAAGGTGCTGACGGTAACGGGGCTCATGGAAGAGGGCGCCGTGCTTACGCCCGCCGAAGTTCAAGAACTGTTTGAGGCCAACATTAAACCGCGTCTCATTGATATGTCCAAGGGGACTTATGCACCTGAGGATGCCGTAGACATCGCGACATATGACCCTGAGAAAGCGTCCAAAGACCCAAGCATGTCCACCGTGGCTGAAGCAAACCTAGCCAAGGTTCAGTCGGTCCCTAACCTCCATTTGATATATGAGGTGCAAAAAGAGGGCGAAGTGGCGATGTTGGTGCTGCCGGTGAAGGGCAAGGGCCTTTGGTCAACCATGTACGGCTATGTGGCGCTCGACAAAGACGGCGAAACCGTGAGTGGACTTACCTTCTATCAGCACGGGGAGACGCCAGGCCTTGGCGGTGAGGTAGACAACCCGAAGTGGAAGGCGCTTTGGCCTGGCCGTAAGGTCTATAACGACGGTGATGTTGCCCTGAAGGTAGTGAAAGGGCAGGCGGGACCAGTGAATGAGGCCCCTTACGAAGTGGACGGACTCTCGGGTGCGACCATCACGAGTAACGGGGTGACCTACCTAATCCAGTTCTGGCTCGGCGAGACTGGATTCGGTCCTTTCATTCAGAACTTTACGAAGGGAAAAGCATAGTGGCTCTCAAAGAAAAAGATGTGTTGATCGATCCTTTGTTCAACAACAATCCCATTGCACTGCAGGTTCTGGGCATCTGTTCTGCGCTCGCAGTCACGACGAAGATGGAGACATCTATCGTGATGAGCCTCGCAGTAATCGCGGTGCTCGCTCTATCGAACCTGAGCGTGTCGTTGATTCGTAATTACATCCCATCGTCTATTCGCATCATTGTGCAGCTGACCATCATTGCGTCATTGGTCATTGTGACCGATCAAATCCTGAAAGCCTTCCTCTTCGATACAGCGAAGCAGCTTTCTGTGTTTGTGGGTCTTATCATCACCAACTGCATCGTCATGGGGCGAGCAGAAGCCTTTGCAATGCAACAGCCGCCGAAGCTAAGTCTTCTCGACGGTTTGGGTAATGGTGCTGGCTACGCGGTGATTTTGCTGGCAGTAGGGTTCTTTCGTGAGCTGTTCGGTTCCGGGAGCTTGTTCGGATTTACCCTGATGAAGCCGGTGACTGAGGGCGGCTGGTACACGCCTAACGGACTCATGGTGTTAGCCCCTGGGGCATTCTTTCTCATCGGTATCTTTATCTGGGTGCTCCGCACTTGGAAACCCGATCAAGTTGAGATGGAGGGTTAGACGTGGAGCATTATCTCAATCTAGCCATCAAGGCGATTTTCGTAGAAAACATGGCACTTGCCTTCTTTTTGGGCATGTGCTCATTCCTAGCGGTGTCAAAGAAAGTAGATACAGCCCTAGGCCTTGGCGCTGCTGTTATCTTCGTGCTCGCTGTCACGACCCCATTGAACAACTTCATTTACCAGTATGTTCTGAAAGAAGGCGCACTGTCGTGGCTTAGCGAGGACTTCGCCACTGTTGACCTTTCGTTCTTGAACTTCCTCACCTTTATCGGGTCGATTGCAGCAACGGTACAAGTCGTGGAGATGGCGCTGGATCGCTATTCGCCCACTCTCTATTCGGCATTGGGTGTGTTCTTGCCATTGATAGCGGTCAACTGCGCTATCCTTGGTGCTTCTCTATTTATGGTGGAGAGGGATTATAATTTCGCAGAATCGACTGTGTTCGGCTTGGGCTCGGGCATTGGATGGGCCCTTGCCATTGTAGCGCTGGCGGCGATTCGGGAGAAAATGCGGTATAGCGATGTGCCTCACGGACTACGCGGTCTTGGTATGACGTTTATCGTGACTGGTTTGATGGCGATTGGCTTCATGGCCTTCGCTGGTATCCAATTATAAGGAGTATGCGCTTATGACCACAGTAGTACTCGGTGTAGCGGTCTTCCTGTTCGTTATTGTCGCATTGGTGGCAGTGCTGATGGTAGCCAAGGCGAAGTTGGTGGCCAGTGGAGATGTAAACATCATAGTCAACGGCGATGCCAGTAAGACCATTAAGACCCAAGCAGGGACTACTTTGCTAGGTACGCTGGCCGACCAGAAAATTTTCATTCCCTCCGCTTGCGGTGGGAAGGGAACGTGCGGTGTATGCAAGGTGCACGTTCACAGTGGTGGTGGGGCATTGCTACCCACCGAAACCAGTCACATTAGCCGGTCTGAAGAACGCGCTGGCTGCCGTCTGTCTTGTCAGGTGAAAGTAAAGCAAGACATGGAAATCGAGCTTGAGCCAGAGATATTCAGTGTTCGCAAATGGGAGTGCAAAGTGCGCTCCAACGACAACGTGGCGACGTTTATCAAGGAGCTGGTTCTCGAGCTGCCTGAGGGCGAATCCGTTCCGTTCCGCGCGGGTGGCTACATTCAGATCGAGTGTCCGCCGCACACCGTGAAGTATTCCGATTATCAAATCGGAGAAGAATACCGCGGCGACTGGGACAAGTATGACATGTGGCGCTTCGTTTCGGTGGTCGATGACACGGTCATTCGAGCGTACTCGATGGCAAACTACCCAGAAGAATTCGGCATCATCATGTTGAACGTTCGAATCGCATCGCCACCGCCGCGAATGCCTGATCTGCCGCCCGGAATCATGAGTAGCTTTATCTTCGGCCTGACCGAAGGCGACTCTGTGACCATCAGTGGGCCGTTCGGGGAGTTCTTCGCGAAAGACACAGACAACGAGATGGTCTTCATTGGTGGTGGTGCTGGAATGGCACCGATGCGCAGCCATATTTTTGATCAATTCAAACGGATCAAGACCGATCGGAAAGTGTCCTTCTGGTACGGCGCTCGCAGTCTTCGCGAGGCGTTTTATGTGGACCACTTTGATAAAATTGAGGACGACTTCGATAACTTCGAATGGCACCTGGCGCTCTCTGAGCCGCTCGAAGAGGACAATTGGGATGGTCATACAGGATTCATCCACCAAGTGGTGTTAGACAACTATCTAAACGACCATCCATCGCCAGAGGATGTAGAGTACTACCTGTGCGGTCCGCCGATGATGAACACGGCTGTGATCAACATGCTAACCGACTTGGGTGTTGAGCCCGAGAATATCGCACTCGATGACTTCGGAGGCTAGCCAGCCACCACAGCCTGAATCCGATCCTGATTCCGGTTTAGGGTTGCGCCGGTTTATTCTCCCTGCGATCTTTGTCGCGGCGCTGTTTACGACGCTGTGGCTTCGAGACGTCCCGAATACCTCATCTAGTGACGCCGTTTCTAAAACCCACGCGTGGTCTTTGAGCGGTGATGCCCTGGGGACGACATGGAGCGCCAAGGGCCTGGGTGGTACTCCAAATACAGTAGAGTTACGTCAGGCACTGGAACGCGTCCTCGACGGCGTGGACGCCTCGATGTCAACTTGGCGTAAAGACTCTGAGCTTAGTCGTCTGAATCGCAGTGGTGCTACGCCGGTTTCTGTATCGGAAGAATTATTATCGGTTTTGACAGCCGCGGAGCGTGTATCAATAGCGACCAATGGTGCATTCGACGTTACGGTGGGGCCGTTAGTGGCTGCCTGGGGGTTTGGTGCGAACAAGACCGATGTTCCTCCAGACGCTGGAGCACTCACCCGCTTACGAGCACGCGTGGGCTACGAGCTGCTCTCTATCGATGCAGCGAAGAGCACAGTCACGCGTGCTAGAGAGGATGTTTCCATTGATTTATCGGCTATTGCGAAAGGGTATGCAGTGGATCGCATGGGCGAGGTGCTGCAGGCGGCAGGGCTGAAGCATTGGATGGTAGAGGTCGGTGGGGAAGTCTTAGTTTCTGGCCTAAACGCAGAGTCGCAACCTTGGAAGCTCGGTATAGAAGAACCAACTGCGGATGGTCGGTCGGTGGCGTTGGCTGTCGAACTGACCGACGGTGCACTCGCGACGAGCGGAGACTATCGGCAGTTTCGGTTGGTGGATGGAAAAATGGTGTCACACACTATTGACCCTCGGACCGGAGCTCCGGTTTCGCACGGGCCAGCATCCGTAAGTGTCATTGCCGATGATTGTATGGCAGCCGATGCGTGGGCCACAGCACTGATGGTGCTGGGGCCTGAAGGGCTGCCGCTGGCGACCGACTTGGGGCTGGGAGTACTCATTCTTGAGCGTCAGACCGACAAGTCGGTCAAGCAATACATGAACGCGGCGTTTCGCGCGCGTCTCTTAGATAAATAGTTGAGGTCGAACTCACCAGACAAGCAGCTACTTTACACGGATTCCGTTGCAATCAATCGCGGGAATGTTATGTTTACAACACTATGCAATTAGTGCTTCTCACCGTAGGTCTCATGGGCCTTATTGTCCTGTGCATGTCCATTGGCGTCATGTTTGGCCGGAGTCCACTCAAGGGCTCTTGCGGCGGCGTACGGGGAGCAGATTGTCTATGTGAGAAAAAAGGGATCCCCCCTAAATGTGAGGAGCTCAAGCAAGCAGCTGCTCGACTTCGTTTGGACGACCCATCGGCCCGTCTCTAGTCACATTCAGTAACAGTCTTCGGTGATATTGCTCTGACCATAAGACGTGTCCGAGCAGGCCCTCGTTTTGCTGACGCGGATTGCTCATGTTTTTATGTCGTTATTGATATGGACGGCGGGGGAGCTGTGCCGAGAAGTGCGTGCGAGTCAGCATCTCGCATAAATAGGTGAAGCGTTTGTGTCGTTCGGTACTGCAAGCGTTGATTCCCACGGAACTCGGTGTTACAGCCCGCCCATGGATTGGGTGATGTATACCAAGATTTTTGTTTCGCTCTTGTTCATGGTTGACCCAGTTGCGGCGATTCCAACGTATCTTGCATCAACTGAGGGGGAAACCCGGGGCGAGCGCCGACGTACGGCAGGTACTGCTGCATTCGCAGTTGCCTGTGTACTAGTCCTATTCACGCTCGCGGGCGAGCACATCTTGGCTTTATTTAGTATTAGTATTTCGTCATTTCGCGTGGCGGGCGGCATGATCCTCATGATGCTGGCTTTTTCTATGCTTGGTGGCAAGGCAGGACCGACCAAGCAGCGCCCACAAGAAGCGGAAGAAGCGATCGACAAAGAGAATGTGGGTGTAATTCCTCTTGCGATCCCTCTGATGGCAGGGCCAGGAGCAATGAGCTCCATCATCGTCTACTCCCATCAGGACCCAAGTTGGCAACATCAGTTGGTACTTATAGGCATTGTAGCGGTGATTGCGGTCATTGCCTGGTTATGTCTGCTATCCGCAGAACTCATACGGAAGGGGATCGGGCAGACTGGTATGAATATCATGACGCGGATTATGGGGATCTTGATTGCGGCGATTGCGGTTGAGTTTGTGGCCGCAGGTATGGTGGGGTTGATGCCCGGCTTGGGGCTTGGGTCCTGAATCCGTTCAATCTCAACGGTGTACCTTGGCTACTGGCTATCGAGTGTTCTTTATATCCGGTTCGCTCCGGTTAGACAGCTCCACAATCTTCAGTGAGCAATCACTTTTCATGCGTACGATGCGTAGCGGCTAAAAAGCGCTGTCTGCTCCTACTACTGCCTTAGACTGTCGGAGGCGAGGTAAATGTTGGTCGAAAATGTGGTCGGATCAGCACTTTTCGCTGGGGTGGTGGCAAGTGCTGTTACCGTTGCTATTGAGCGCTTTGGGGGGCGTATTGGCGGTCTTCTTGGGACGCTACCAACTACCATTGTTCCTGCATCGGTGGGTCTCTGGCTCCAAACCGCCAATGTCGATGCATTTCAGGCCGCCATGGACTCCACTCCAGCGGGGATGTTAGTTAATGCCCTGTTTTTACTAAGCTGGAGGGTAGTACCGCCGTGGCTACCACAGTTCTCTCTAAAGCTAATGCTTTGTATTATGAGTATCTCTACGCTTGGGTTCTGGATACTACTCGCGTGGCCGACCGTACTTCTGGGAGAGAGCTTTCCGCTGGGTGAAACGTTCGTTTTCGGAGTGGTTTCTATGGCGTTGCTTCTGAGCCTGGGGGTCGCGGCGACGCGTAAGCAGTTACCCACACCCAAAGGCCAGCGGGCAGTGTCCTGGATCGTCTTGGGATGCCGCGGAGTCTTCGCCGCCACTGCCATCGGAGTAGCGGTATGGACCGCTGAGGTCATTGGTCCGGTCGCGGCTGGGATCGCTGCGGTATTTCCAGCGATCTTTTTCACCTCCATGGCGTCGCTTTGGCTAGCACAGGGGCATGCAGTACCGGCAGGCGCCGTTGGGCCAATGATGCTTGGGTCTAGCAGTGTGGGCGCATACGCGTTATTCGCTCATGTATTATTTCCGGCATTGGGACCATGGGTTGGAGCGGTCACGTGCTGGTTCGCAGCCGTGGTAACGACCACTGTACCTGCCTGGTGGTGGCTAGAGAAGAGAGCTGTCTAAATCCATAGATTCGGGTATTCGGACAGTACTACTTTCATTGGTGCTCTGTGGTGAGTCTTCAGATATTTGATAATACTGCCAATGATTTAGAGCGCATACGTCTGGAGATGTTCTCGGGGACCGTTGTATCGTCTGTTTATAAGTTCTCAACGGTGCAGGTGCGTTTTGCGGCGCTCACAAACTATGGCTGGAACCTTGAGCGGCGTTACAGGATGTCCTGAGTAGGTATTGTAGGCTCCCCATGCGGGTGAAAGACGCAGGCATACTTCGGAGTTGGAATCTATGTTTTGGGGTTCTAGAGTTGCACGTAGGTTGTTACGAGTTGCACGTAGGTCCTGAGGTGCCGCATGTATGTTGGTAGGCGTTGCGCGTATGTTGCTAATCGCCAACTTCGCTGGGTACTGGCACTAAGTGTGTAATGGAATGTGTTATGCAAGATAGTCATGGTGACAACGGCGTCTGTATTCCCGTATTGGCTGGCGTTTGTCGGTCTGCAGGTTACTCTCAATGACGCAGATGTTTCCTAGCGTATGGGTCTCCCGGTGGACGCAGTGGGCGATCTGCGTAGTTCTGTGCGCCTCGGTACTATGTATGTCGACTGCCTATGCGCACGAGCTCCCGAATAATACGGCTCGAGTACAGTTGCGGGATAATCATTGTCTGATTCTCCTGAATGTAAGCCTATTGGATTGGCTAGCGCTGTTGGGTGACGAGTCATCGGATGGAGCCCCATCATTTGATGAGACCGAAATTCCCGAGCGTTTGGCAAGAGCTCGAAGTTATCTCATCACCCACACCGTACTCACGGTGGATGGGGAGAATGCCCCAATTCGGATTCTACGTTTTC
>PKDL01000142.1 GCA_002863065.1 Pseudomonadota bacterium | reverse complement strand
CATTGCTCAAAATTGTCCCTGAGCTTTCCGACGAGGATGTTCTTTAGGGCTACTTTCTTGAAGTTTTCAGGCATCTTGTAGTCATCACCATGCCTGGCCAACCTATTGATCTTCTCCTCCCAGGCCTCCACCGCTTCCGCCATGTCCTCCTCCGATGGCTCCACCAGGGGGTCCGCCTGACGTGTCATTGCTACAGCGTGCACATTCGGGTGAGCTCAATACCGCCGCCGGAGTTCGCACAGTCGCGAAAGATATGCTGGTAGATGCACGCGCTCGTGCAGGCATTCGTTCATTTATATCGGAGTGGTTTCGACTGGACCGATTGGACCGCTTACGACGCGACGTGCTCGCCGAGACGAACGAAGAGATACAATTCATACTCGGTAAGGATGCCTCTCTACAGCCCTGGTTGCAGTGGTGGGTGTATGCAGCGAAAGAAGAACTCTACAAGCTGGTAGAAAACCAGGTGTTCGACGTGGACGGGGACTATATCGAGCTACTCACGACCGACACCACGTTCATCGACCAAAAGCTATTTGACATGTATCGGAATACGGCGCCAGCCGGGGAGGGCGCTGCGGCCTTTGGTAATCCGTCGGATGGAGAAGCGATCAAGATGACGGGAATGCCCGATTCTGATGGTTTTTCCGCGGCCGTACATGCATCAGATAGTCCACGGCGCGGACTGCTGGGGACGATGGCTGTACTGTCCCAGCTCGGTAAACAAAATGAGACATCACCGACACGGCGCGGGCTTTACATCATGCGCCGTATCCTCTGTTTGGAGGTTGGTGAACCACCTGACAACATTGACCAATGCAAACGCCCCGAAGGCACCTCACGTCGTGAATCGATGGAAGTACATCATATGTGTGCACCCACGTGTTCAGGGTGTCATAAGCAAATGGACCCGATCGGTTTTGCTCTGGATGCATTTGATACTGTTGGACGTCATCGGGGCACCGATGATTGGGGCTTTCCACTCGATACCACGGTAAATTGGACGCTTATCGACAACGGCCAAACGCAGCAGGTTCCGTTTGACAGCTTGCGATCCATGTCTGAAGCGTTCGCTGCACTTCCGCAGGCAACAGATTGTGTCACAAAACAGGTCTTTCGCTTTGCGACCGGCAGGGAAGAGACGGCATCTGACGACCTGGCTCTTTCCGACCTGACCCAGGCCTTTGTGTCTGATGGTCGGCGTCTCAAAGGGTTCCTTATCCATTTTGTCGGGACAGATGCATTCCGCAAGGCGGCACCAACCACCGATGCGGATGCCCCAGCCCCCACATTGTCTCAAGTGGTGGAGCGCGTCTTCACACCAGCGTGCGGCGCCTGCCACGTTGCGGCTCAACTAGGCGGACTCAGTCTCGCCGGAGATGACGAGCTACTCGCTCGTCTCACTGCTGTCTCGCAAGACGTACCAACGATGCCATTGATAACGCCCGGTCAGCCGGAACTGAGCTACCTCTGGCAAAAGGTAATGGGTACACACGTTGAGGTCGGGGGGACCGGGCAGCGTATGCCACCTACTGAGCCACTACACACTGCCGAATTAGACCTACTCCGAGCTTGGATTATGAGCTTGGAATCAAGCACCCTGGGAGGAGCACGATGAGCCGTCGACGATTTTTACGTGGAGTATTGGCGGGAGGTGCGATGGTGAGTGTTCCATTACCTCGACTTGCTAATGCAATGAACAGCAATGGAGACGCCTTCGTAGATGGATCGGCCCTGCCGAAGCGATTTGGGGTATGGTTTTTTGGAAATGGGATCGATCCCGCCACTTGGCACCCGGCGGGTCCTGGAGGTGTGGGAGACGCATGGAGCTTGAGTGCTCCGCTTTCACCGCTCGCGGCGTATAAAAGTTATTTATCCGTTCTATCGGGCTTTGAGTTACGCACCCCTGGAGCACACATCGAAGGTTCTGCAGGAGCGACAACCGCTGCTGAACCGACTCCATTTGGCGCGGCCCGGCTTCCATCCATCGACCAGCTGATAGCCAACCAGCTCCAAGCAACAACGCCCTTCAAGTCTCTGGAAATAGGGCTTACTCGCGCGACTCCCGCGGGCCCTCAACCGACATTACATGCGATTAGTCATCAGGGGCCATCGGCCCCGCTCTATCCAGAATATGATCCCCATCGGCTGTTCTCGCGGTTATTTGGGATTGCTTCTGCTCCAGAATCAGAACGGTTTCGTCGCCGAAGTGTCTTAGACACTGTGCTGTCGGATTTCAATGTCCTCAAATCCGAGGTTGGAGCAACGGATAAGCAGAGGTTAGAGGCTCATGCGGACGGGGTTCGAGATCTAGAACAGCGGCTCAGTCAAATCGGTGAGCAGACATGCAATGCAACTGCGCCAGGTGCCGGCGTACAGGCAGATGATCGAGAAGAAGCACCAGCAGAGTTGCATGACGCGATGAGTCGGATGTTGGCGATGTCCATGGCCTGTGACCTCACTCGAGTATTCAGCTATGTCTTTTCCCTTCCCGCCGCGCATGTGTACTACCGGCACCTTGGTCCTGAATTCGAGCGGTCGTTTCATGAGGATATCGTTCATCTTGTGGATGGAATCCCGAACGGCTACCAGCTCGTGAGCCAGGGGGTACAATACGCGATGGAAAGTCTCGCTGTGACCCTGTCCCATTTTCAAAACATCAGTACGCCCAGCGGTAATCTCTTAGATGAGATTGGTATCTTGGCGACTTCAGAAGTGAGCTCTGGTTGGGACCATGGGATGCAAAACCATCCGGTATTAGTCATCGGTAAAGGCGCTGGACTTCGCGGAAATACCCATGTCATGTCGTCGGTTGGTCAGCGTAACTACAGCGATATACTGCTAACCATTGCCCAGGCATACGGCGGCCAGCAGACATCTATCGGCCTTGGTGATGCGCAGTCGAGCATCACCGTTCCGGAGCTGATGGCATAAATGTAGCGGGTCGAGGCACCAGTACTCTGTGTATTGGTGGTTAGTATCTAGGTCCCACAAAAAGTGACCGTGACCTCTTCTCCGGGTTCTGGTGCGATACTGAACTCTCTAAAGCGTTCGTTGACGTCGAAAGGCTGTGTTACGGCATCTACCATCCGGTGCATGATGGTGAAATCACCGTCTACCGCAGCTTGTATTGCCCGTTCCACTTGATGATTTCTCGGTATAATCCACGGATTTACGCCTCGCATAACTGGCTCTGGATTCAGCGGCGCAACGCGAGTTTCCCAGCGGCGCAACCAGTCAGTCAGCCCACTTGCCTGTTTGGCATATGCGTCAAGGGTACCAGTTGTCAGGGCGTGAAACGTGTTCGTGAAATCAAGATCGAAGCGGTGCATTAGCTGCAGAAGCGATTCAATGAGTCCGGCGTCGGTTTCCTCGGGATCGGAAATTCCGAGCTTTCGGGCGAAGCAGAGCTGCCATGCATGAGCTACTTGGCGCTGCATGTGGGAAATGACTTGTTGGAATTCCGGTACTGCCGCTTCCGGAGATGGCATCAAGGGGACCAGTGCATTGGCGAGCTGTGCCATATTCCACACGATGATATTGGCCTGGGATGAGTAGCTATACCGGCCATGATGGTCGATTGATGAAAAGACCTTAGCGAGGTCGAAGCGATCCTGAAAGGCACAGGGACCGTAATCGATAGTCTCGCCGGATAGCGTGCAGTTGTCGGTATTCATTACGCCGTGGATAAAGCCGTAGCCCATCCATTGGGCGACCAGTTCGGCTTGTTTGGCCGCGACATGCGCTACTAGTTCCACGGGCGATGTAGCCTCGGGGTAGTGCCGTTGTACTGTGTATTCATACAAGGCTTCGAGAAGGTCATATCTCTGCCGTTCGGCGAGTACTTGAAAGGTACCCACTCGGATATGGCTGGCGGCAACGCGCGTTAGTACAGCGCCAGGCAAGGCTCTTTCACGATAGACTAGATCTCCGGTGGTTACTGCCGCCAGTGCTCTCGTGGTTGGAACTCCCAACGCGTGCATTCCTTCAGAGACAATATACTCCCGTATCACCGGACCGACCCATGCACGTCCATCGCCACCGCGCGAAAATGGTGTCCGGCCGGAACCCTTGAGCTGAATATCTCGCCGTCGCCCGTGTGTATCTACGACCTCCCCTAAGAGTAGCGCACGGCCGTCGCCCAGCTGCGGATTATAATGACCGAATTGATGTCCGGCGTAGAGTTGGGCCAGCGGTTCTCCGCCCTCCGGTACCTGATTACCGCCGAAGACTGCCGTTTTCTCTGCCTCAGTACCTCCTTGGATACCGAGCTCAGCTGCGAGGGCGTCATTCCATGCGACGAGTTCTGGGCTAGACGCTGCCTCCGCAATCTGCCGGTGGTACATCTCGTCTGGAAGCTTCACGTAGGTGTTATCAAAGGGAATCTGCATTGTGTACTCACATGCAGTGCCATGGCTCACATCACACTGCTTTTATCAATCCTATGTCTGCCTTGCAGGAGAACAAGACATTCCAATCTCATCGCCGCGCTCGAACTCCGATTTAGGATACGAGCTTACACAGCCAGGCCGCGAGAAATGCCGCGTAATTACCCACCGCATAGCCCAGTAATGCCATCAGGATGGAAACAGGCACAAGGCGTTCGTCGTGGTATGCGGCTACGACCGGCGCACTCGCTGCTCCACCGATATTTGCCGCACTGGCGATGGCGGCTGTGTGCACGTCCGCCTTCAATAGCTTGGCCGCCAATAAAAGAAACGCCCCATGAATGAGAATCCACACGTAGGCGCCACCTACGAATGGCAGCGCCTGACCGGCGAGTCCGTCCACGGAGGCTCGTGCACCCATTCGCGCGACGAACAAGTAGACTAGCGCCATGGCCAGGACGTGACTGCCAGGGATTTTTCGTGCGGGACTGAAGGATAGCGCAATACCGATACTCGTTACGATGAGCACGCGATATGTACTGGGCGACAAGACAGGGGGTAGGGCTGGTAGGCGTTCTGCCAACTCGCTCGCGAAAAACGTAGCCCCTGAGGCGATTCCAATGAGGTACAGCAGGTGGCGCATCTCGACGCGCCCCTTGTCGTGGCTAAGCGCCGCAGCTGCAGCTTTCAATCGTTCCTGACTCTCGACCGATGCTCCCGTAAAGCGATTGAAGAACCCAGCGAGCTTTTTACTCCCGAGTAGGATCGGGAGCCACACGAGGTATACGGCATGGTCGGCAATCACTGCGAGACCAAATTCGGCTCCCGGCGTGTCTAGCCCTTCGCTGACAGCTGCCATATTACCGGTACCACCGATCCATGACCCTGCGAGGGTGCCATAGCCTTTCCACGCCTCTGGGCCAAGACCACCCTTTACGAGTGATAACGCAATTGGCGCACCCACGACGACTCCGAGAGTGCCCGCGAGCATGACGAGCACACCGCGTCCCATGAGACGAATGGCTGCTTTGACGTTCACGTCGAGAAGCAGAAGCGTCAGGAACATGGGGAGTAGGTAGCGGCCCATCCAGTCGTACGTTGGGTCTTTGAGCGGAATAACCCCTGTGTTCGAGAAAATGGCCGGTACGAGATAGATAAATATCAAGGGAGGGAAGTAGCTAAACACCCCCCATCCCGTGCGTTTTTCTAAGTAGAACCAGAGAGAGGCGTTTGCCGCGAGGACGAAGAGAATGCCAGCCGAATCGGTGATAAGTGAATCCACCCGACCAGTCTGTCTGGCTAGTACGGCGCGGTCAATGCACGTGGCTACAATCGGCAAGGGGGCGACGCGTTACGCGCCAGAGTGGGTAGTCAATATCGAGTGTCCTATCGGGCCGGATTCGGTGCACTCGTCGGGCATAGGAATTACCGCCCGTATGCGCACGTGTACCCCAGAACAGATCCTGGGTTCGCCCGCGTTGATAACAACCGACAGAGCTATGGAGTCCGGGTGGCTTAGGCAGTGCTTCCTCGAACTCAAGCGCACTGCCCCATCCCTTGATCTCGTTCGAGGCTGGCGAATGCAGTCGTGCTGTATTCGAACAGCGGGACATGGGGATTTCCCGAGCAAACGTGTACCGAGCGAGACCGATAGGGCCATTGACATAGGGGCTATACACGAGAATTTTGTTTTCGCCTCGGACACGGTCGCCAAGAAAGACTTCTCCTCGCCGTATTCGGTCTACTTCTGGCGAAAGGGCTAAAAAATTTTCTCGGATAGGTAGAGAGGACCTATCAGCGGCCGTGGTGTAGCAGGCTATTCCCGGTGTTTCCATCAGTTCATAGATGAGGTCATCGGTTTCCTGGTCACAGGTCGTAGCGTGGGCAGTAAGTAGAGTAAGCAACAACGTGGCAATCATAAGACTCTCCAACAAAGGTGTTGGTGGTTGTTCTTAGCGAAGTCTGTGCCAATGGTGCAGTGCACTGTTTAGCGGAATCTTTGATGAGCGAATGTGTACTTTACGACACACCATGTGAGTGCGTGTGTCTCGTGGGACACACCGAGATTCAACGGCTATAGGCGCTTTGGGGGGTATTAGCTCGGAGAAGAGACTGTTCAGTGTCCTATTTCTTCGATAGGGCAAGAATCCAACGGCCATAGAGCCAGATTCCTCCGGCACTCAAAATCCCCACGACTGTCATAATGTACCAAACTGTGCCGACTGCATGTGCGTTGTAAAGCTGCTCGGTGATGGTCCAAGGCTCTAGCCCGGAGATTTCAACTAGCTTTCCGAATGCCTCTCCTTGGGGGATAGCCTCTATGTTCGCGCTTGTTAGACCATAATCGGCTTTGAGGAGCTCACGCGAGAACCGTTCCTTTGATGCGAATTTTTCGTACAGCGCAGGACCGATATAGCCTTCGAGGGTCCAGCCGATAGCTAGAGGTATCTGCGAAAAGCCAAGGTACATCGCCTTTTTGTCCGATGGGGCAAAGTTACCGATGAACTCACTAAATTTGGGGCTTGATAGCATTTCACCGACGGAAAAGGTGGCGATCGCTATTACCATGAACCATCCAGCACTTGCAGAACCGGCGATGACCATGGCGACACACGCCAAGAGGGTGCCAATAACCATTGACGTTGTCGCCCGCATTTTTGCGCTGATAGCTGCGAAAGCAAAGCAGGTAAGCATAATGAGGCCGGCGTTCAAGTTCAGCATACCCTCGGGCATGATTTCGGTTCCCTGCTCGTTCATCACAACAAAGAATTTAACAAATTCGCTGGTCGTGCCTTCGCTTCCAAAGAGTGTGGTCACAATGCCGCGGGTATCAATCCAGTCATCTATGTGTGCGGGCAATACGTCGAATAGGGCGTTGAACATGAACCAAAATCCACTGAAGATGAGGAGGTAGGTCCACACGTGTGTTTTGGAGAGCTCTTGCAGTGATTCCCGCCAGAGGTTTTCCTGCTTGATCTCGCCTTTGGCAATTTTACGATTGCGTTCCAGTCGCTCTTCTTTGCCAGGCTCCTTGTAGATGAGAAGGAGAAGGAAGTTTATGCAGATGATAGCCGCGCACGCGAAGAAGACGTTCTGCCACGCCATTTTCCGCATAAGGCCGGCGACTAGGGGGCCGAGGAACCCCCCAATGTTTACTGTCTGGTAAAATACACCCCAAGCCATAGAACTATTTTCTCTTGTTGTGGCCAAGACGAGCGTACCTTGGATACCTGGCTTGAAGACCGCGGTTCCTAGTGCGAGGAAAGCGGCACCGGCAAAGAACCCGCCATACGTAGGAAAGAACGCCATGATCAGGTAGCCGATAATCTTGATGATGGTCGATACGAAGATCGTCTCTTTGTAGCCGTATCGGTCGGACAGCCCACCAGTGAACACAGGG
>PKDL01000138.1 GCA_002863065.1 Pseudomonadota bacterium | reverse complement strand
TTGTCGGACAAGTACCTCCCCTCTGCGGCTGCACCGTCGTCAATTAGCCAGAAAGCAGGTAATGAGAGCGTTCTCGAGTCTAATGGCTCATTACGGCGTCAACTTGTGACATCACCGAGCGGAAAGGCGTACTGGATCCGTTGGCAAAAAACGACCGAGTCACGCGGTAGCTGCAATTCAGGGCGTCTGATCGATGGGCTGCGGCTTCCGAAACAAGGTACTGGATACAGACATATTGGCGATAGCGGATTCGGTACCGATGAAACGGTTGCATATCTTCGTTTCGCGGCTTGGGCCGTAACCGAGCAGTACCCCAATACCGTACCCGTCGTCATTGGCGACTTGAGTGATGAAGGTGGCGGTCATCTGCGCCCCCATCGCTCGCATCAGTCCGGTCGAGATGCAGATGTCGGACTGTATCGCACAAAGAACCGCAAGCTGAGGTGGTTCAAAACACTTCCCAAAGAGGAAACCGATTTCGAAAAGACATGGGCGTTCATCGAAGCCCTGCTTCGCACGGGCGCCGTTCAGTACATCTTCCTCGACCGATCCTTGCAAGAATCACTGTATGAACACGGCCTGACTCGCGGATTCGATAAGAACGAACTAGACCAGGTTTTTGAGTTTCCGGGTCGTTCAAAACGAGCGATTATTCGACACGTTCGAGGTCATAAAAACCATCTCCATGTGCGGTTTATCTGCCCCACAGATGACGACGACTGTCGTAAATAACGCTCGTGAACGTCCAGATTGTTCAACAAAAACCGGCGACATACGTAAGAGTAGGCTGAACATGGCTGGCCGGCAGATGAAGTCCGTGCGAACCTAAGCAGGCGGAGGATCAAATGGAAGTGCACTGTAGCGACGAAGGTAGACGAGGGCCATGTACGCAGGGCCTTATTTTGACCATAATGTGTTTTGCGATACTGAGCTGTGAAAACAGCACATCGCAAACCAGCGATACCTCCAGCGGCATCCCTGATAGCGGCACGGATGCCAGCTCAGACGTAATGGCTGAAGATACAGCGGAGCAATCCGATACCGATGTCATCGTGTGCGACACTGCAGCAGATTGCCCTGCAATAGAGGACACCTGTCGTGTGGCGGTATGTACCGAAGGCATATGCGCCATTGCAAATGAGCCCAATAGCACTCTCTGTGACGATGGCGATCAGTGTACAGACAACGATCTATGCAACGAAGGGGCTTGCACAGGGCAACTCGTCGTCGACTGCACATCATGCACATCAAATGACGCATGTGATGACGGGTTCTATTGTGCACTGAGTACCTGTGATGGCGCTGGCACATGTGAAACGCTTCCGACAATATGCCCCGCAATATACGACCCCGTGTGTGGCTGTGATGGAAACACGTATGGGAACGATTGCGAGGCAGCCAGTAATGGAGTCAGTGTCGCAGCCCAAGGTAGCTGTGATTGCGCAGAACTCAACTGTCGAGGAGCATCGCAGGAGGTAGATATCAATGGGGACGGCTGTGCCGATGTCTGCAAAACTCCATGCACTACCGCCTGTGATTGCTACGATTCGCTGGGAAGCGTATTCAGCCAAGATTGTCCGCTCGACTGCGCAACCTGTGGCATGCACTGGGAGTGCGAAACAGGCTACTGTGCGGAGCGCTGTGATGCCATACCGGACGCGATCGCAGACTGTAACCCCGCCGATACGGGCTGTGAGAGCAACGCAGACTGCAGCCCTGGCAGCTACTGCGCGACCATGGATGGAGCTTGCAATGCACCTGGTAAATGCCTCGCCACTCCGGACTTCTGCCCTGAATTC
The DNA here is from genome assembly GCA_002863065.1 of Pseudomonadota bacterium. Lineage (GTDB taxonomy): Bacteria > Myxococcota_A > UBA9042. The sequence goes on along the minus strand of PKDL01000138.1, from coordinate 5,991 downwards.
CTATCCCCTGTATGTGGATGCGATGGACAAACGTATGGAAACGATTGCGAAGCGGCCGCCAGTGGAATCAATGTAGCGTCCAATGGCGTCTGTGACATCGCTTGCACTCCTTTTGGTATGGGGTGCACGGGTGGTCAAGTCTGTGACCCACCATCGGGCTGTCTCGACTCTGCTGATGATGCGTCAGCCGGCACATGTGTCGATGTCCCTGAATTCTGCGATAAGATTTGGAAGCCCGAGTGTGGATGCGACAACGTCACATACCCGAATGACTGTGCGCGGCTGAAGGCCGGCATAGGGAAGCTCAACGATGGCCCATGCGGATGCGAGCCAATTATATGCCCAGACGGTTCCCAAGCGAGTGATGCCAGCGGCGACGGGTGTTCAGACACCTGCATCCCCTGCCCCGCCATTTTATGCAACACCGTATCGACTCCGAGCGATAGCAATGGAGATGGATGTCTCGATACGTGCACTCCAATCGCTTGCGACGCAAATACCTCCACCCCAGAAGGCACATACTGTGACCTTCCGGACTGCGCAGCCGCGACGGGTGAGCTGGCTATTACCCCTCAAGTGTGTCCCGACGTATATGCGCCCGTGTGCGGATGTGATGGAACGACCTATGGAAATGCCTGCGAGGCCGCGACGGTGGGCGTAAACGTGGGTACAGAAGGCGCTTGCTCTGTCATATGTGGCACGATTGTCGGAATCCAATGTCCCGACGGGACGGCATGCAAATACCCGGAGGGTTCCTGCAACATATCGGACGGCGCCGGTGCGTGTGTCGAAGTACCCGAGATCTGCGCCGAAAGTGGCAGTCCTGTTTGCGGGTGCAATGACCAGACATACCCGAATGAATGCGCCCTGCTCAAAGCTGGCGTAACGAAACAGAAAGATGGAAAGTGCTCTTGCACCATCATCGTAGATTGTTATCCAGGCACAACCGGAGTGGATACCGATGGCGATGGCTGCGTCGATACCTGCGACCCAATAGTGTGTACCTCCAATAGCGACTGTGGATCACCTACCCTCACCTATTGCGAGGCCTCAGAGTGCGGCCAACCTGGTGAATGTGCTCCAGTACCAGGGCTCTGCACGAAAGAATATGCGCCAGTGTGCGGATGCGATGGCACGACGTACGGGAATGCATGCATGGCAGCCATGGCTGGTACAAACGTGGCTGCCACTGGTGCATGCGCCTACGAGTGTAATGATTCCCCTACTGGAGAGCAGGCATGCGGGTCCGGCCAATTCTGTGAGTATCCATCGGGAGCATGCGCACCCACATCTGACGCTCCTGGAATCTGTACTGATAGCCCGGCCGCGTGTCTGACGTTAGAAGTCGACCCTGTATGCGGCTGTGATGGAGTGACCTATACCAACAATTGCTTCCGGCTCGCGGCTGGCGTGTCTATACAAAACGACGGCCCATGCACCTGCACCACGAATGATGATTGCCCCAGTGGAGACTACTGCGCTAAACCAGACTGTACCTCCAACGGGAAATGCACGACTAAACCCACGGTGTGTACTAAGGAGTTAGCCCCAGTTTGCGGCTGTGATGGCGCAGATTATTCCAACGCGTGCAATGCAGCGCTGGCAGGCGTATCTATCGAGTCGCAAGGCAGCTGCTCATGCCCGACAAAGCTCTGTCCACCGGGAACTACTGCCATCGACGTCGATGGAGATGGATGCCCAGACTCCTGCGATGCTCTGTGTGCTTTCGCTATCAAATGCCAACTGGGATCTCTGCCCGTCGATACAGATGGCGATGCATGCGCCGATACCTGCAAAGCGGTCTGCGAAAATACCTGTGACTGTTATGCAAATACCGACATTGGGTTCGATGCAGTGTGTCTGGAAACATGTGAATCGTGTGATAACCACTGGCAATGTATTGCTGGGATATGCGAAGAAGCTTGCGGTCCAGTACCAGCCGACGCGCAAGCCTGCCTCGACTGTCCACCGCTAGAATGCCCGGAAGGTCAGGCAGGTACAGACACCAATGGTGATACCTGTCCGGATCAATGTATCTGTCTCCCAATCTTATGTCCGCCCAATAGCGTCCCAGCCGATACAAATGGTGATGATTGCAATGATCAATGCGTGAAAAGCTGTTCCACGATTGTCTGCAACGATGGACAGGTGCTTATCGATTCTGATGATGACGGCTGCGGTGACTTATGTACGTCCACCTGTAGTGATACCTGCGACTGCTATGAAGCTGGAGTGGCTTTCCCATCAGTGTGCCCATTGAAGTGCCTCGGGTGTGGCAACTTCTGGACATGCTCATCGGAGTCGGCATGCATCCCGAATTGCGGTTTCATACCGGATAGTTCGGCGCAGTGCATCGAGTGTGAACCCGTCATATGTGAGGTAGGTCTGATCCCCATGGACACGGATGGAGACAACTGCCCCGACATCTGCAAGGCACCGTGCCCCATAGTTATTGATTGCCTCCCCGGATACCTGCCTGTGGATACGGACGGAGATAAGTGCCCCGATGCATGCCAAAAGCAATGTGAGACGTTGGAGTGTCCGGATGGGACATTAGCAACAGACACAGATGAAGACGGATGCGCCGATGCCTGTCTCTGTAGTGACGGGACGCCACCCGTCAACGGCATATGCAAGCCTGGATGCAATGCGTCCTGCGACACACCGCTACCACCCTATGCGTTCCTGAATGACACCGACAACGATGGCTGCTACGACCTCGTGGATGGATGCGTACTAGGTACCTACGGCATCGATACCAACATGGACGGGTGCAATAATGAGTGCACCGCATGCGCCACGGTCATCGTCTGTAGCGACGGTACCTTCCCTGTAGATACTGATGCTGATAACTGCCCGGACGCGTGCATCTGCGAGGACGGAAGTACCCCTGGTCCTAGTGGATGCAAGTGAGTCCGGCGAGATGATGACATGCTGATCCGAGGGCAACTCAGCGGAGGCGGATAGTTCGGTGTGTCCCAGCTGATATGCGGTCATCCCGAGCACCTGCGCCGAGTGAGCGTACAACACAGATATCGGGTTCTACCCTATCAGCCCATAGCCCTATAGCGCTGGGACGCTGACCTATTTAGCCCAATCCATCTGGCTTGTCGTAGTGCTCACAATGCCTTTACCCATTCGGGTTTCACTCCCGACAACACAGTGTCTTGGTATCATCGCTGTACTAAGTCGCCGGTTTAGATAGGATGTGAGTCAGTCAAAAGGAGCACATCTCGTGACCGACGATGGGATTCAGACCCTGCATACAGACGCGGCTTCCGGAGCTGGCGGCGAATACAAGCTTGAAGAGCTCAGGCTACTATCCGAAGTATCCCGTATTCTGGATCGAGCCCCGGATCTTGAATCCGTAGTCGAACCCGTCCTGGAGACACTCGCGAAGATGGGACAAATGATGCACGGCACCATTACGCTTCTCGATCGTCGTTCAGGGGAAGCCTACATCGATGCCGCCTATGGCTTGAGCGAATCTGCACGCCGTAAAGGAAGATACAAACTCGGCGAAGGTGTAACTGGAAGGGTAGTGCAGACCGGACGCCCTGCCGTTGTACCCCGCATTACCGATGAACCGCTATTTCTCGATAAAACCGGAGCTCACAGCGGACTAAGCGGTACCGATGTCGCTTTCATCTGCGTACCGATTCGCGTCGGTGCCGAGGTGATCGGTGCGCTAAGTGCAAGCCGATCTGGTGCCATAGAAGTAGCCGACAACCTACGGCTTCTAACGATCGTCTCTTCAATGTTGGCGCAGGCAGTGCAGCTGAGAAGCACCTTACTAGATGAACGGCGAGCCTTGGCGCGAGAGAATCACCGCCTTCATGCTGAATTGGGTACACGCTGGCGGCCTAAAAATATCATTGGTACATCTAAAGCAATGCGAGGGGTATACGACCTCGTCGCACAGGTCGCCCCATCGCATGCCACCGTGCTGCTACATGGTGAGAGTGGTGTCGGGAAGGAACTGGTCGCACAAGCGCTCCATTTCAACTCGCCGCGACGGAAGGGTCCATTTGTACGAGTAAACTGTGCAGCGCTCTCTGACTCCCTCGTCGAAAGCGAACTCTTCGGCCACGAGCGAGGCGCATTCACCGGAGCTATCGCACGGCGCGCTGGGCGATTCGAACTAGCCGACGGTGGAACGATTTTTCTGGATGAGATTGGAGACTTCTCACCGGCAACACAAGTCGCATTGCTCCGAGTGCTACAAGAGAAGGAATTTGAGCGCGTCGGGAGTTCTCAAACGATCAAAGTCAATGTTCGCGTCATTGCAGCAACATCCAGAAACCTGGAAGACCGCATGCGATCGGGACTCTTTAGAGAAGACTTATACTACCGGCTCAACGTATTCCCGATACCTGTACCCAATTTACGAGAGCGAAAGACGGACATCCCGCTTCTTGTTGACCACTTCATAGAAAAGTATAGCCGCGACACTGGTAGCGACGTGCGACGTATATCGACTCCGGCGATCGATATGCTGATGAAGTATCACTGGCCCGGGAACGTACGAGAGCTCGCGAACTGCATCGAACGCGCAGTGCTTCTCTCGACGGATGAAGTCATCCGAGCACATCACCTGCCCCCAACGCTACAAACCGCAGAATCAAGTGGTACGACGCATCGCGGTACGCTCGAGGAAGCTCTCGACTCGTTGGAACGGGAATTATTAGTCGATGCACTGAAAAACGAACGAGGCAATATGGCGGCCGCCGCCAGACGATTAGGGATTACTGAACGCCGTATGGGGCTCAGAATGCAAAAGTATGCACTGAATTGGCGTCAGTTTAGAACGCCGAGAAATACCTGAAATGCAGCGCATTGGCTCCACAGACAACGACAGTCACCGAAGTATCACCATCGCAGTGGCATGCATTGGATGCTGGTGTAGCGCGACCTTTATAGCATGCACCGATGACCCCATTTTTCTCGATGCGTCCTACGAAGGGCAATCCACCAGCTCCCCCGACCGCGGGGGTTCTGCGCTGGCACCAGCCGACAGCACGGCGCCATCAGACTCGATACCTGGTCAATCCAATGCTGCAGACATTGCCGTCAGGACAGACGCCCCTCTCGCTGACGAAGGCATAAACGACCTGGGGCGCGCCGATCCACCACCCGATTCCCCAGTCAATGGGCGTTGTGTACAGGCCGCTGATGTGCTGACGTGTACGTACAATACCCACTCCTTCGGATTTTCCGATGGCCTGCTCGAAAAAAGAGAGGTGCATTGGGAAGTTCCAGTAGGCATGCCACCATCTGAAGGATGGCCAGTAGTGTTGATGTTTCAAGGATCTTTTTTGAATGCAGAAAACGCCTGGAATGCCCAGTTAGATGATGTGGTTGGGACTTGGAACCGCACGGCTACCATCCAGGCTTTGCTCGAGGCTGGGTACGCCGTGATCACCCCAGAGGCTCACTTTGATGGAAACTCGTTTTGGGACACGAATGTCGTGCCGTATAACGTCATGTGGAGTATCGCCCCCGACCATCAGCTTATGCAGCTGACTCTCGATGCCTTACCAGATGGGACATTCGGTCCCGTCGACCCCACAATGATTTATGCGGCTGGATTTAGTAGCGGGGGCTATATGGCCAGCCGAGTCGCACTAACGTACGAGAATGTAAAAGCGATTGCAGTGCACTCTGCATCATACGCAACGTGTGCGGGCAACTTGTGTCTTGTTCCTCCGTTGCCAGAGGACCACGCCCCGACTCTGTTTCTGCATGGCACCACAGACCTCATCGTACCCGCCTGGACGAGTCTATTGTACCACGACGCATTGACCCAGCTAGGGATAGAAACCACCCGCATTGCTATTGATGGAGTCGGTCATGAATGGCTCGACCAAGCTCCTGAGGCGATCGTAAGTTGGTTTGATCAGTTCTGAGTAGCTTACAGCCGCTTCTTTTTCCTATCTTCGATGCGCTGCAGCAGCGACTGTCGCATGTTCTGTGCGGTAGAGCGTAATGCAG
>PKDL01000481.1 GCA_002863065.1 Pseudomonadota bacterium | reverse complement strand
GAATGAATTTTGGCGTGAAGTGGTGGACAGAGTGGCTGCGGAAGTGCCCGACACGCTACTGCTTGCCGAAGCCTTTTGGCTCATGGAAGGCTACTTCGTTCGAACGCTGGGTATGCACCGCGTGTACAACAGCGCCTTCATGCACATGATGAAAGACGAGGATAATGAAAAGTACCGGCAAACCATCAAGAATACGCTGGAGTTCTCACCAGAGGTCTTGAAGCGGTTTGTGAACTTTCAAAATAACCCAGACGAAGAAACGGCAGCAGAACAATTTGGCACGGGTGATAAATACTTCGGTGTAGCTACCATGATGGTCACCATGCCTGGTCTTCCCATGTGGGGGCATGGCCAAGTCGCTGGCCTGCGCGAAAAATACGGGATGGAGTACCGACGCGCTTACTTCGATGAATCGGATGACCCACACCTGATTGCGCGTCACGAGCATGAGATTTTTCCGCTGATGCGTCGGCGCCACTTGTTTAGTCAGGCCGAGCACTTTGCGCTCTACGACGTGCAAGCTCAAGACGGTTCAGTGCAATCGGATGTGTACGCCTTCTCAAATCGCTCCGGCGATGAGCGGGCCCTAGTGCTATTCAATAATCGATACCAGGGTTCTAGTGGCACCATCCGAATGGCGGCACCAGTCAACATTGCGCGTGGAGGTGAAACTCGGCTTCAATACCGAAGCCTGTCAGACGCGTTGGCACTGCCGACCGGTTGGAAGGACTTGGTTGGCTTCCAGGAACAGCGAAGCGGGAAATGGTTCCTGCGCTCTGCACAATCGTTGGCGGATACCGGCGTTCAGCTACAGCTTCGAGGGTATGAGTGCCAGGTCTTTCTGAATTTCAAAATCATCGCCAATGCAGACGATACCTGGTGGCAGCTTCATAACCAGCTTGGCGGTTCGAGCTGTTCGAACCTCTATGAGGCAAGAGAAGATCTCGCTCTCCAGCCGATGGTAGAGACACTTCAGGAGGGGTTAGCGGAGTGCGAAGCGTTGGCTGACGCGCTCGCTACGCTACGTGAGCATGACGCTCCAGAGCTGCTTCCCCGCCACCTCGCACGACTTCTTGAAGTCTATGTGCCTCCATCAGAGGCGCCATTTGCCGCCGCTTTAGTGCATCAGGAGTCTCTGACAGCATTGATTGAGGCGTGTCGAGGGCTATTGGGTGTCAATGAGTATGAGGGCGTGCAGTGGTACCGTGGTGAATCTATGGACATACTGCTTCGCGTGGTGGATTTAGGGCAGCCGGAATACTCTGATGCCCTCGCAGAAGCACATGCTGCATCGGGATATAGATACGATGAGCTTCTCGCTCTCGTGAACGACGGGAAGACACGGGACACCGCATACAAAAATCTTGCGACCGAGGTTGAGGATACGGCACCGGTGAAGCAAACAGCTCAGCACGACACCGGTTCCAAGCGTCGTACGAGTGATGCTCCAGATAGCGAGGGGTTAGACTAGTTCTTTAATACCCTGCATTTCCGCTGCCATCAGAGCCGCTCGGATTGTATCTAGGTCGGTTACTGATTCCGGAAGGTTTGTGATGAACGGTGCGTTGTGTAGTGCTTGAAATACCGGGACTCCAGGGCAGTAGGTATCTCGCAGCTGATGGACTAATTTCAGCGTTTTGAATGCATCAAAGTATGTATGTGCGCGCGTTCTCGCCTGCGCTGGATTGGGCGCATCAATAATTCGTTTCGATAGCGCATCGAAGTAACCTAGCTCCTGAAGACAGCGATATGCGGGGTTTTGTGGCGTATCACCGGGAGCTGACAGCCACGTATTGGGAGTGATGGCGGCTTGTTCAATATCTAACAACAGCTCCCGCAGGTAGCTGAAGGTATCCGGTGCATACATGGGCCAATCGCCAGTTGTCAGGATGGTATCGACGGCTTTACCAGTGCCGAATGGCACTCGGTGAGAAACACGCCCCGCGATACGCAATGGCTCGCCGGTCGTACACTGTATCGGGCGGATTTTATGCAGTTTATTCAGTAGATAAAAATCTTCCGCCGCGAGGCGCTTTGGAAAGCCGCGCGCACGCGCATAATCGAGTGCATGCACGGCGATCGTGCTGCCGATGGTATGGAACGCATAGGGACTGCCTGCATAGCGCAGTCCAAGTACGTAGTAACGCAGACTCACCTCGTAGAGCGCGCTTGCATGCCGAACCGACGGTGTATCCGGTTCGGGTTGATGCCAATAGGGCAGCAGCCGTGCGCTAGGGGATTTGCGACCAGCATCGGAACCGAGTTGCTCGTACAGGTCTGCCGGGAAATACACGTCTGCATCGCTGCAAAGAAAATACGGTGATTTCACGAGCCCCTTCGTCCATAAATAGAGTGCGGCATCGGTAGCTATTTTTCGTGCAAGTCCGACGCCTTCTCGGTCAGGGAGGGCGTGCTCATCGTTGAAGCATAGGTACGTGAGTAGTGTGCCGCGTGTAAACGCATACTGTCGGACCATATCGCTTGCAGTTGGTTGACGCGGGTACTGGTCTTCAATCGCTTGGAGCGTCTTCCGGTTCAGCTCCAGTACAGATTTAGCGTCTGACGCCCGGCCGTTGATGATCACGATGACAACAATAGGCTCTTTGCTCTCGGGTAGGCTCTCCAGGGTCGCAATAATGCGTTCACCTTCCGCATGGCAGGGGATAATGATGGCATGGCTGTAGCCTGTTTTGAACGTCAGCGAATCGAGTGCCGGAAAGATCCACTGCTCTGCATGCTGCTCAAGGTATTTGGAGAGTGCTTTATCCATCGTGCAGGGCACTCTACACGGTGTGGGCAGAGCGCGATAACCTCGCAGCATGAGGCGGTGCTATTACGCGACGACACATGACTACTCCGTGGTGTCCTCAGCTAGCCAATGTAGTTCCTCAGCCACCGGAGTCGTTCACATTGACTTCATTTTGGTGGCCTAGCCAAGCAATACCACTGAGTGGTGTTGTTCGTTCGTTCCATGCCTTCCGCTGCAACTCATAAACCTGAAGGTATCTCCTCGTAGGTCATCGAGTCCTAATCCACAAGCAGTGTGGAGATTCGTCAATATGGCTTGGGGTATCTCAACGATGTCAGCACTTGCCAAAATACGCTTCGAAGTCCATATTCTACCTAGGCATGGTGGAGACATATGAGCTTATATACTGACTACCTCAAGCAGATTGAGATGCGCAAAGAAGCGGGCTTACATCCGAAGCCCATCGAAGAGGCGGATCTTGTTGAAGAGCTAATTGCTCAGATCAAAGACCTTGCGAACGAATATCGTTCGGAGTCGCTGCATTTTTTCATCTACAACACGTTGCCTGGCACCACGAGTGCTGCCGGTGTCAAAGCTCGGTTCCTGAAAGAGATCATTGAAGGCCGTGAGGAGGTTGCTGAAATCCCTCCGAGCTTTGCCTTTGAGCTGTTGTCACACATGAAAGGTGGCCCTTCGGTCGAGGTACTTCTCGATTTGGCGCTCGGCACTGATGAAGACATTGCTAAGAGCGCTGTCGAGGTGCTGAAGACCCAAGTATTTCTTTACGAAGCCGATACGGATCGTCTGGAAGCCGCGCACAAGGCGGGCCATGCACTGGCGACGGACCTGCTTCAGAGTTATGCAAAGGCTGAGTTTTTCACGAAGCTACCGCCCGTAGAGGAGACGATTCAGGTGGTTACCTACGTAACTGCCGTGGGTGACGTTTCGACGGACCTTCTTTCGCCGGGTAGTGATGCGCACTCACGGTCTGACCGCGAGCTGCATGGTCAGTGCCTATTTGAGCACAACAAAGACGCGCAGGCCGTGTTGTTGGGCCTGAAGGAGCAACACCCAGACAAGCGCGTCATGTTGGTAGCAGAGAAAGGCACGATGGGCGTAGGTTCCTCCCGTATGTCCGGGGTGAACAACGTCGCGCTCTGGACGGGGATCCAGGCGAGCCCATATGTCCCATTTATCAACATCGCTCCGATCGTGGGCGGCACCAACGGCATCTCCCCCATTTTTCTCACTACGGTTGGGGTGACCGGCGGGATAGGGATCGACCTCAAAAACTGGGTCAAAAAGCTCGATGATGACGGCAACACCGTGATGGACGAGGACGGGGAACCCGTGCTTGAGCAGGTGTTCTCGGTCGATACGGGTACGGTCCTTACGATCAATACTCGGACCAAGAAGCTCTACAACGAAGATGGCACGCAGGAACTCTGCGACATCGCGACCGCGCTGACGCCGCCCAAGCTCGAGTTCATTCGCGCGAAAGGGTCATATGCGGTCGTATTCGGTAAAAAGCTGCAAACAACCGCCGCGGCTATCTTGGGCATCGACATGCCGGTGGTCTATGCGCCCGCCAAAGAGGTGTCCCACGAGGGACAGGGCCTCACAGCAGTGGAGAAGATCTTCAATAAAAACGCGGTCGGCGTGACCCCAGGCAAGGTGCTTCATGTTGGCTCGGATGTGCGGGTCAAGGTCAATATTGTCGGCTCGCAGGACACCACTGGTCTTATGACCTCCCAGGAGCTCGAAATGATGGCGGCTACCGTCATCGCGCCGAGTGTGGATGGGGCATACCAGTCGGGGTGCCACACTGCATCTGTATGGGACGTGAAGGCGCAGCGGAATATACCCAAGCTGATGAGCTTCATGAATGCGTTTGGGCTGATTACGGGTAGAGACCCCAAGGGTGAGTATCACCCCATGACCGACGTGATTCACAAGGTGTTGAACGACCTAACCGTGGACGACTGGTCTGTCATCATTGGTGGCGACTCGCATACGCGGATGTCGAAAGGGGTGGCGTTCGGCGCGGACTCTGGAACGGTGGCGCTCGCCTTGGCGACCGGTGAGGCAACGATGCCCATTCCGGACTCCGTGAAAGTTACCTTCAAAGGAACGCTCAAGGACCACATGGATTTCCGCGATGTGGTGCACGGTACGCAAGCGCAAATGCTCAAGCAGTTCGGTGAGAATGTCTTTCAAGGCAAAATTATTGAGGTGCATATCGGCACACTGCTTGCCGACCAAGCATTTACGTTTACGGATTGGACCGCCGAGATGAAGGCCAAGGCCTCTATCTGTATTTCGGAAAGTGACACGCTCATTGAATCACTTGAAATCGCGATTAGCCGCATTCAAATCATGATCGACAAGGGCATGGATAACGAAAAGCAGGTGCTTCAAGGCTTGATTGATAAGGCACAGCAGCGCATCGGTGAAATCCGCTCTGGTGAAAAGCCAGTGTTGTATCCCGATAGCAACGCGAAGTATTCGGCAGAGTTCGTCGTTGATTTGGACGAAATTGTCGAGCCGATGATAGCCGATCCTGACGTGAATAATGAGGATGTTTCAAAGCGATATACGCACGACACGATTCGCCCCATTTCGTTCTACAACGGCGACAAAAAAGTCGACCTCGGTTTTGTTGGCTCCTGCATGGTCCATAAGGGCGATATGAAGATCATTTCCCAAATGCTGCGAAATATCGAACAACAGCATGGGTCCGTGGAGTTCAAGGCACCGCTGATCGTCGCTGCGCCGACGTATAACATTATCAACGAACTCGAAGCTGAAGGGGACTGGGCTGTCTTACAAAAGTATTCGGGATTCGAGTTCGACGACAGTGCTCCCAAGAACACGGCGCGCACGACCTACGAGAATATGATGTACCTCGAACGGCCCGGCTGCAATCTCTGCATGGGGAACCAAGAGAAGGCCGAAAAGGGTGACACGGTGATGGCCACGTCAACCCGACTCTTCCAAGGCCGGGTGGTTGCGGATAGCAAAGAAAAGAAAGGCGAGTCGCTCCTGGCATCCACGCCAGTTGTTGTCTTGTCAGCTATTCTTGGGCGAACTCCGAATCTCGACGAGTACATCGATGCCGTCGAGGGCATCAAACTCACCAATTACGCGCCCCCAACAGACCAGCCAAAGCCAAGAAGAAAGCCCGCTTTCAGAATCTCATAGCTGCCGCTCCACGGGAGCCTTTTATACTGCGTCGGCAAACACACGGGGGAAGCATGAGATTGCGTTGGGTATGCATGGTTTGTGCTCTAGTCACGGTAATGATTTACGGATGTAGCGTGGGCGGGTCGTTATCCACGAGTGAAGCTGCGGTCGACACTTCAACGTCTCCCTCGGATGATGATACGAGTGCAAACGGCGAGGAGGACGCTGATGCCGTGGCGCAAGCCGATATAGCTGCACCCGAGTCGGATACTGCGGTGCCAGGCGATGGTATTAGCATCGAACAGATTAGCGTCGGGGATTTTGTGTTCGATGCGCGAGTGGCAGGTCCAGCCGATGGCGAACTGGTATTAATGCTCCACGGGTTTCCACAAACCTCCCTTGAGTACGAGGCGCAACTCATCGCGTTGGCTGACGCAGGCTATCGTGCAGTGGCACCAAACCAGCGCGGCTATTCGCCCGGCGCGCAGCCTCCGGAGGAGTCGAGCTACCGCATCGAGTTTCTTGTAGAAGATGTGCTCGGTATGGCGGATGCGCTGGGTGCCGATACCTTCCATCTTGTGGGTCATGATTGGGGAGCGATGGTTGCGTGGGCGGTGGCGATCGAGTTTCCGGAGCGCCTGAAGAGCTTGGCTACTATCTCAGTGCCGCATCCCCAGCCGTTTTTGGAGGCCAGTCAGAACCCTGAGTCCTGTCAAAAAGCCGCGTCGTCTTACTTTGATTTACTTATTACTCCAGGGTCAGAGTTCATCATCTTGGCCAATGATGCCGCGCAGCTGAAAGGCTTCTATGCAGGCCTGCCTCAGCACCATATCGACGATTACGTCGCGGTACTGAGCGAGGGTGACACGTTGAAGTACGCCATCAATTGGTATCGAGCGAATCTCGGTGCAAATACACCAGAAGAGCAGTTTGGCCCGACCGCCGCCCCCACGTTATTTGTATGGAGCACCGATGACACCGCGATTTGCGATGATGCGCCTTACAAGACGGCGGATTACTGCACGGGTCCTTATGAGTTCTTGGTGCTCGAAGATATTGACCACTGGGTCCCTGAAAACGCTGCTGATGCGCTCAATGAGGCGCTGCTCAAGCACTTAGTGGCGCACGGAGACTAGTGCCAGTAGCACCCCCCGCTCGCCTCTCCGCCCGCAGTCTCTGCAGCGCGCTCGTATTTCCGGCGGTATTCGGGGGGGCACTAGGATGCACATGGTGGTTGATCTCGGCAGGCATTAGCGCGGCCACTACGGTGTTCAGTATTAGCGTTGCTGCCGCGGTGATAGTCACGTGTCTTGAGCGAGCCTTGACTTATGAGCCGACGTGGAATCGTGGTCATTCAGATGTCCCGACGGATATGGTGTATGCCGTTTCATCGCTTTTTGCCGCGCCACGGCTTTTCGATACGTTAGCCCTCTCTGCGCTGGTGCCGCTGGCTTCGCAGTTGAGTCTCGGGACTGCACTCTGGCCGACGAATCTGCCGTGGATTGTTCAGGTAGTGTTGGCGGTAGTACTTGGAGAGTTCGGGTCGTACTGGTGGCACCGGTGGATGCACGAAAACCCGTGGTTATTTCGGCTTCATGCCACGCATCACAGCGCACCTCGGCTCTATTGGTTGAATAGTACGCGGTTTCACCCTCTCGACAATGTGTTGATGTACGGCTTGCAGGTCACGCCCTTATTACTGCTTGGGGTATCCGAGTCGGTGTTAGTGGGTTTTACTGTGTGGAGCCTCGTGCACGGGTTCTTTCAGCACGCCAATATCGACGTGCGCCTCGGTCCATTGAATTATATCTTCTCGATGGCTGAATTACACCGCTGGCATCATAGCCCAGATATCCGCGAGGCGAATCACAACTACGGAAGTAACTGCATCGTGTGGGATCTCGTGTTTGGGACGTTCTTTCTACCTGAGGAGCGGCGCCCACCGG
>PKDL01000290.1 GCA_002863065.1 Pseudomonadota bacterium | reverse complement strand
ATCTTGGGAGCAGATATCGCCTGTGAAACAGGGGGCAGAATTGTTGGTACTCTGGCAACCGACTCCAGTTTCGCAAAGGTCGTCTGTGCACGGATTTCCATCTTCACAGAACAGTGGGTTGTTCCCTTCACAGACTCCATCATTGCATTGGTCAAAGGTCGTGCATGGGTCGTTATCATTGCAGGCCGCATCAGAGGTGCATCCTGTCCCTACATTCCAGCCATCCGGTCCTTTGTGGACGATGGCACCCTTGGCGCCAACGGCCCAGATATCATCGAAGGAACTGCCCCACACGCCGTTGAGAGTATCAAGCTGCGTGTTTTGGTGAACGACCGCCCAGGAGGAACCATCGTATTCGAGAATAGTGGCTTTGTTTCCGACCGCGGCAAGCTTGTTATTGTTGGCGCCCCAGATCCCTCGCAAGACAAACTCTTCTCCTAATCCTAGCTTATCTTGCGTGTACGTAACGGACTGTCCTCCTGCATCAGTCGGTGTCGTCTCTCCATCTGAATCTTCTGAGGTACGGCTCCCATCGGCTAGACCTTCTGCGTCCGCGTTGTCCATGGGATCGACGTCATTCTGTTGAATATCGCCATTCGGACTTACGGGCGATTCATCATCACCATTTTCGCCGCACCCGATGATTATGACACCAAGTAGGCTGCTTGCGATTAGTAGCTTGCGCACATCAGGCTCCTATTGTCGGCGTAGTACTGTCCCGTTGTGCCCCACTACCCAGACGGGGCCCCCAGGGCGAGAGGCAAGGCTCTCAAGTATGTTTGGCGTACCGCTTAGCTCTTCAGTCCATCCCTGCTCGGTTCTGCGCAACACTAATCCCGTCCAGCCCACGGCAATGGGACCCGAATCTGTCGCTGCCACGTCATACAGGAATGTTCCTGGGGCCTCGTTGTCTTTGATAAATGTGTTGCCGTCTGAGCGGAGGACCAAACCGTGGTCACCAACAACCCATGTGTTGTCGTTGTCGACAACAACAGCATTCAGGTTATTTGACGTTGGGGCCGTGTCGGGAGTCCAGGTTCCGTTTTCAGCTCGTCGTAGAATGGTCCCCGAATCGCCGACCGCAATCGCGGTGGCATCGTCCTGAACAAAGATATCATTCAGGGTGGAGATAGTTCCCGACGATTCGGAGCCGCCGGTGGTTTCGCTATCACTGAGAACACCATCCAGACGGATAATGGTACCTGCGGCACCTACAGCCAACAGTAGATTTGTGTCCCCGTGCACGCTTGATAATGGTTTGGTTGTTCCGGTGGCCAGCGTTGAAACGCGATTTCTGTCATTGATCGAAAGCGCAACTCCATCGGCTCCCACCGCCACGACAACATCTCCGACTGCATGAACACCATGGAGATCACCGCTTACCTGGGTCTCTATTGCCGACCAATTTTCCCCAGCACGCCATCGTAGTGCTAGGCCGACCTCGCCCACGGCGGTAAAGTCGTCGGACGAGGACGCGGTCAAGGAGAGTGCGGCTACACTTGGTCCGGCCTGATTATCCACCCAAAGTCCACCTTGATAGGCCAATATGGCGCCGCTCTCCCCAAGAGCGAACGCAATACGGCTATCTCCCACGGTGGTACCGCCCACGGTACGAAAATTCGCGCTCCGATAGAGAGGGCCTTCTGTTTCGACCAGTGTCCATTTTGCGCCGTCGTATTTGATGAGCACTCCCTCGTCTCCGACAATGTATGCCTCTTGGTCGCTCACACCCCATACGCCGTACAGGTCGCGTTGCTTGATGTCATTGCTGGTTTGGGCCGTCCACGCATTGTTGGCGAGCGTTAGTATTTGCCCCTGGGTTCCGACGGCGATCATGAAGTCTGTGCTCGTACCCCATAGGGCGTGGATCGTCTCCGTACCGGCGCCAACAGGAGTCGAAACCCATTGGCCTCCGCTCCGTTTCAGGATCTGCCCACCGTCTCCTGCTGCAAAAGCAACACCACCAGGGGTGGCATAGACACATCTAAGATCTGCTGTTGTATTGGACAGGTCCGGGTCGAAGGATTGCCCGTCGAAACGAATTATCGTTCCCTGGTCACCGACCAGGTACACTTCGTTCGGTCCAATGGCGAAGACACCATGCAGGTCGACAGCTGTACCGGTGTCTAGGATGTTCCACCCAGCATTATCGCGGCGGAGAACTGTTCCGCCGGCTCCGACCACCCAGATATCACCTCCGGGCACCCCGTGGATACCTAGAAGCTTGGCATCGGTCAGTTGGCTTACAGGCAGCCAGGTTGTGCCATTGAAGTGAAGAATTGTCCCTTGTGCTCCGACCGCCCAGAATGTTTTGTCCCCCGCATCCCAAATATGATTCAGAGTGGCCTGTGTGGAGAGGGAGATGAGCTCCCATGGGCTTTCTGGTGGGGGGGCGTCTACGTCATTGGATGACTGAATATCGCTCTCGCCGCTATCGGTTTCAGCGATATCTGACACGCTCACGCCGAGGTCTGTTTGATTCACAGCGTCTTCGATGACATCCGTTGGGTAGGTTGTAGGCTCCGAATCGGCTGACTCGCCGCATCCGGAGAGCGCGAAGAGCAGCACAAAACACACGCGTATTGGCATGGATTATCTCATTTCGTGAATGTCGTTGTATCGACTGACCAGGACCGCCAAGAGGCGGTATTCAAGTCACCAAGGTCGTAGTTATCGATCGAGAAATTGTCTTTATAAATCCGAGTGATGGTTAAGTACTGCAGGCCAGTGTAAATGCCGGGAGTTCCCTCGATATTTTCGAAGTCGGGTAGCTCAAAGCTGAAGACATCGCCATCTGTGGTGATGCTCCAGATGGGCTGAGGCCCTGACATACCAGGTATCGCGATAACGACTTGGTTGAAGTGAGCGGGAGTGCCCTCTTTGACCGCAAAGCTGACATCAAGTCCGGCCATGGCTCCCTCATCAGCTGGAGATTGTTGTTCTGGTGCGCGCAGCATGGGTCCCATCAACACTTCCGAAGTACCCATCGCGTACCCTCCGAGCGTGCTTCCATCTCCCCACAAAGCGAGTAGTGAATTGTAAGTGGTTTTTGCGGAGAACGATTGCTCCGTCCAATCTGTTCCGTCGTAGTATAACAACGTACTTGCATCTCCAACGGCATAAACCATATCGGAACCTGCGGCCCATACAGCTCGTAGGGTGCGGTCTGTGGGCGTGACCATTTCTGTCCATGCTGTGCCGTCAAAGCGAACGATTCGTCCGCCGGCTCCGACGGCGTACGCTTCCGTCGGACTTACCATATGCACGCTAAAGAGGTCAGAACTGGCACCAGTCGACTGGTATTTCCAGAGCGTGCCATCCCAGTAGCGCACGTTCCCGTAGCGCCCTACGACGACAATATTATTCTCATCGACTCCGTGCATGTCCCGTGCGTAGGAGCCTGAAGCTAGAACTTGCGTCCACACTGCACCATCGTATCTCCATACACCATCGCTCCAATTACCGCCGGTAATCCAGAGCTGACCATTATGCCCCCAAACAGCTCGCCAATCCGCTGCCACACTGGTGGGCGGACCGTCCACTTTCGTCCACGCAACGCCATCAAAGTGTAGAATTGAGTCTCCCCCGACGGCCCAAATATCGTCTGCTGCGGGACCCCAGACCGCATAAAGATCGTCTGTTACTGGTGAGGCCTGCAGGTTCCAGCCCAGGCCATTGTAATGCAGGATGGTGCCATCCACGCCAACACCCCATACGTCCTTGTCGCCGAAGCCCCACAGTCCATTGACTGTTCTCGTCACCCCTGAGGATTTAGATTCCCATTCGCCTGCAGTGAGTTCAAATACCTGGTCTGTAACCACATTCTTCAGGTTATCGATGAGCGTGTAGCTCGCAGGCAATTGGTCTTCCGCGGCCAGGTTCGCAGTAATACCCAAGATGGTGTACCGGGCGTCGTACAGGTTGCCAGTCCAACTCTGCGGCTGTCCTGGAATGCGTAATAGATCACCGTCACTGCCAAACAAGCCGTACTGCACATCCTGGAAGGTTCGATGCATGAATCCACCATCCGAACCGAAGTCCCAGAACAACAGAGCCGCGTTGTAGTTCATGCCTAGGTCGGAGTCGACTGGCGGGTCGTCGAGCCGAACCGTGATCTCCCGGTTTAGAAGATGCTCGATCGATACATCATGGTCGGTATTCGCACCCTGAGCGACATTGATATGCCGCTTCACCCCCATGGCGAGAGGAGTAAAGTTGGTATTCGGGTCTGCGTCGTTGGGATCGACTACTCCGCCTAAACAAATGACTGCTCGCTCACCCAAGCCAGACCCGATGGTGTAGATGCCGTCAGCACCCACAATATTGCCTGATTCATTGTCCGGTAATGGGCTGAAGATGCTGCTGACAGATACATAGCATCGCGCCTGTTTCTCTCCGGGGTTTGGAACGCACTGTGGAAGAGCACCACCGATATTCATGCATTTGAATTCAGCGCCACACTGCGCATCATTGGTGCAGCTTACGGTGCAGAATGTTCCTGTGGTTCCGATGGTGCTGCATGTGTTTGCGCCGCCCGTGCAATCCGCATCCGTTTCGCATACATCACATTGACCGTTCGCCTGGGAAGGGACAGTGGCGCAATTTCCGGGAGGCACGATGACGTATTTCCCGAGTCCGAATACTTTACCGCTGATGGTGGCTCCGGGCGGAAACCCTCCGGATGAGGGTGTTGGGAGCGGAGTCAGGTAGATTGTAATGTTTTCGGCATTGAACTCGATGACAGAGGTGGAGGCATATCCCTCCTTCGAAGCAGACACCATTTGCTCGCCCAGTACATCAGGACCGCTGAAAGTCACTTGTCCATTAGAGTTGGAAAACCCTTGGTACGGCGTATCTGGGTCGACAGCTAGCAAGACGAAGGCATCTGGCACAGGAGCTCCGTTTCCTGCATCCAGAACCGTAACGTTGACAGCCCCTTCGACTTCTTGTCCCCACGTTCCTCCGAACAGGGCTAATGGGTCAAAGTAGGTGTACGCTTGCGGTAATACGGTGGTACTGCTGTCGGTTGCAAGCGAGACATCTACGGTACCGATCGTACCTGGTGGGGTCTTACAGAAAGCGAGCGTTCCGTCTTCCACATCGATATGCGTTGCGGGATTCCCGTCGAAGAGGATGTCCATCCCCGGCTCAAAACCGACCCCGAGGAGGCGGATATAGGTCCCGCCAGCTTGACTGCCTGAGTCTGGTTCGACGACATACAAATCCAAGAACCCAGCCTCGTAAAAGAAGCCTCCAGCCAGAGTGTCGCTGTCTGGCCCCAGTTTCACCACGATATTCGCTGGTCCAGGACTGCCTGCAGGCGTTGTGCACGTAGCTTCTGTGTCCGACACCACGTCAAGGTTGGCGCAGGGTAATGCTCCGACCTGAACGTCCAACCCTGGTCCGAAACCACTACCCGATAGTGTGATACTCGTCCCACCGTCCGTGGGTCCTGCAGAGGGACTTACGGATTTGATACCTAGAAGGTCGGCATAGGTGAAGGCATCGTTTGCGATATCTGATCCCGCGGCCGTGGAAACCGACACGTCGACGCTTCCTAGGGCATGTGGTGGGGTGGTAACCAGTACCATAAGGGCGCTTGGTGAGACCGAGACGATATCAGCTTCGACGCCATCGAACGTTACGGTGGTATCTTCCGTGAGTCCCAGTCCGTAGACTGTAATGGCAACCTCGTCGCCGCCGG
Source organism: Pseudomonadota bacterium (assembly GCA_002863065.1). Lineage (GTDB taxonomy): Bacteria > Myxococcota_A > UBA9042. Next base: position 2,195 of record PKDL01000290.1, on the reverse strand, counting down.
ACGTATCACCAGTTGTTGGTTGCACACCGATGACCGTGACGCCGGTGGTTGGCTCCGTATCGAGATAAGTGAAGCCGTCGGGTAGTCCCCCGAATCCGTGTTCAGTTTCAATGGTGACGGTGACAGCGCCCGCTGTACCCGGCGGGGTGACTGCCGTTAGCGTTGAGCCACTAGTTATGGTGACTTTATCCGCGATCGTCTCGCCAAAACGCACGGTGGTGCCTTCAATGAAGCCTCGTCCACTGAGCGTGACCTCAGTGCCACCGACGGTAGGTCCGGCTCCAGGCGTGACCCGATCGAGAACCGGCATTTCGTAGTACGTAAAGCCATCTTCTAGAGCCGCTTGCCCTTCATCGTTGGTGAGATGTACGTCCACTGCTCCGGCAAACTGACCTGCCGGTGTGATGGCAGTGATTCTCGTATCGTCGATTACGGTCGTGCTGAGGGCGAGTTTGTCCCCGATGAGAAGCACCGCATTTCCCTGTGAAAAACCGGTTCCCCGTACCGCGATAGGCTCTCCCCCGGTAAGGATGCCCACGCTCGGCTCAACTTGAGTAATGGCGACCGGAGAAACGTACCGAAAACCGGCTTCGAGCGTCGCGACCTGTTCGGCCACAGAGTCGTTGACCGTCACATCCGTGATGCCAGGGCTTCCCGGTGGGGTAGTTGCAGTAAGTCGCGTGTCGCTGACGTAAAAGACATCTAAAGCAAGGGACTCACCAAATGCTACCGCTACTTGCCCCTCAACAAATCCGGTTCCGATTATCGTGACGATATCTCCGCCTTTTGTTCCTCCCAAGGCGGGTTCCACGCTCTTGATGCGAAGTACACCATCATCGGTAGAAGCGGCAGCATCGGTTCCTTCGATCCCATCCGAAAGCGACGAGCCATCCGTGGAGGACGCACTGTCGTTGCCGTCGGCTCCGTCTATTCCGTTTACGTCAGTGACGGTTGCCCCATCGACACTCGTGGCGTTCCCCGACCCTGTCGCACCATCATCGGTGCCGCCGCATGCAACCAATAATAAGCTGAGCAAGGCGGACCCAAAGAGCGCGCGGGTATGCCTATTTCGAGTGTAAACAAATAGACGCCTCATCGAATCTCCTCGGAGCACTTTCTCATCCAAGAACCCCATCAACACCGTTCACTAGTGTACGTTCCCCCGCGAAAACTAGCACGTGAAGCGCAAATGCTGGTAGCTACTTCGGCTGAGTTACAAGTTTTAAGTCCTGAAGGTCTAGTCCACCAGCGTAGCCATACGAAACGTAGGAATCATAGCCATAGACGATAACACCCACTGGATCCGTTGATGTCAGTCGGTGCGTTCCGTCTTCAATCGCCAGGCGTGCAGCGCTAAATTCTCCCGTACCGATTGGACTGAACTGCGTCGGGTCGATTATTTCGCTATCAAGCCGTACTTCAGAACCGGTTGGCGCGGTGACGGTAATAAAATCCAACTCGTATTTGTTTGGAGCGAGGAACACATAGTCAGTTCGATATTGCTCAAAAGGTACAGCCGCTATGAATGCGGGGTCTCCGATGGCCGCATCATCTGGTTGAGGTATCCCGTTGACGTTTGGGTCGGGAGCATCCTGGGCAGCCAAAAATTGTCCGACGAAAATGGGCTTCGTGGCGATGATTTCGAAGTCTCCGTCCGACTCGAACTCGAACCATTCACCAGAATTCAACACGGGCAAGGTTGCTTGGGGAGGGACCGTAGTAATAACCGTATTATCTTCGGCCGCTAGGATTCGCCAGACGTCGCGCTCTGCCCCTCGTTTCATACTCCGGGCGGCGATATACCGTTCACCCCACGTCACGACAGGATACAGCTGATGCTCGAGGTGATCGGCACAACAGGTATTGAAGTCCAAACAGTCTAATGGAGTTTCACAAGAACTCTCCCCGTCCCAAGCACAGGTACCCTCGGTTTCTCCGGGGGCAACTACACATTGCGCCGTATTGGGAGCATTGCTCGCTTCGCTTCCACCGAATACCGCCACGGGGCGTGTGGCTTGCACCACGGATCCGGTGAGGTCGCTGCCCGGGCGGTTGGTTTCAATGTTCAACACATCATACTGTTGCAGGGTCCGTACGAAGGTATCTCCTGGCTTCAGTGCCGGTAGTCCTTCTCCTTCCAATGTCGGAGCTGTGACCCTAACTGTTACCTGTGTTTCACCAGGCTGTACCGCGAT
>PKDL01000395.1 GCA_002863065.1 Pseudomonadota bacterium | reverse complement strand
GCCGCTAGTGAGCTATTGCGTCGCCCAGTGCGCTGCGAACGATGACAAGCAAGTACTGCCTGCGACCATCGCGTTGTTCCCGAATCGAAGAACAGTGGACCGTTACGGGTAGCCAAACGGGCCCTACAATGCGGTCATAAGCCCATGAGACTCAACCATTACGCCATATGGTGTATGAGTGTCTACTTTATGATACCTCTTGGTTTCAAATGACATAATCGACTGCAGGAGTCCGTATGAGAAGTACACGAATGGTTGTATTATTGACGTTTGCGTTCTTATTCTCAGGTGTTTCGACCGGGTTTGCACAAAGCACTCGTTGGTCCAAAGTACAGCGAAACCGTATCCCGCCTTCTGCCTTCAAAGCCTCCAATGCCTATGTCGTCTGCCGCGCGAAAGTACGTGGGCAGATACGCCCAGGATACGCCATCGGACCCGTGGGTCTCTGCCACGTAGCAGATGGCCGAGGCGGCCAAGCAGTCTCCAGCTATGTAAGCTCCTATGAGGTGCTCATGGCACCGCGCACCACCCAGTGGTCGCCACCAAATACGCCGAGTGGGTTAGTCAACGCAGGGACTTCTGACAACCAATTTTTGGGTATCTGCCGAATCAACGATGGCCGCGTTGGCTGGATCCGAAACGGGGCATGTGTCGTCCATAAGCAGACCGGACAAAACAAGCATACCTCCCAACGCATATCCGAGTTCGTCGTACTAGCCGACCCAGAAGCCGCCGCCCGAGAGGCCAAGGCATACGTGCTCGAGAAAATACCCAGCTGGAAGGAACGCCTGTCGCGAATTCTAACCTCGGACGGTCCCGTCGATGAACTCAAACAACGCAAGCAAACCGTAATCTCCGACGTAAAAGAGGCGGTGTCGACTGTGCCTGAAGCACACCAGGACGACACACTCCGCTCAGTCGCAAGGCAGCTCTCAGACCTAACAAAACAGGTGAACACGAAAATCTCTGAAGCAGAAAAAGCGGCGGAATTAGCGAAAGCAAAAAGTGAAATCGATGCGCTCGTCAGCAAAGCGAATGGGATCATTCAAAGCACAAGTAAAAAAGGTCCATCTGCGGAGGTGTATGAGACGGTTCTAAACGAGAGAAAGGCGCTCGCTACCCAGTACGAGACGAAGCAACAAGACCCGCGAGATGCGGTTCAGACATATGCCAACGAGATGTTACCTCCACGCCTCAAGGCACTGGACGCATCGTTGAGGTATCTGGAAAAGAACTTACCTCTCAGTGCACGTGAAAAACTATTTACAGCACACCTGAAGACAGCCGACCTGAGCTCGCCCGCATCATTGGCCAGTGCATTCGAGCACTTTGCACGATTTTATCGACCGAGTGATCCCCTGCCCGTCGTCGTACAAGCGACGAAGGCTCTGTCATCCTTTGGCACCCGATTAGCGGCCTCCATCGCCCAACAAGAAGGCGAGGTGCCGTCGTCATTTGCTGACACTGGACTCAAAAAACGAGACACAGCAGGACAAAGGATGCAGCTAACCCTGGATGTCGCTTGGTGCAGCGCACGCATTCGTGAGCACATCTCTCCACAAGCAGGGCAATTCGTTCACTGCACCTACGGCCTCGCGACTGGGGCACGGCTTGAGCTTACACTTGAAGAAACCGGCGACATCTTCGGGGGCTGCGCAAGCACCGAATCGGCACTCCCCGCTGCATTACAAAAAGAACTCACGACTGCCATCGAAAACGATGGTGAATCCATCCTCGCGTCGCTCAAGGCGACTGCGGACTGTAAATCGCTGGCTAAACAGCTTCCAAAAGGAGGCGTCCAAAAAACCGTAAAAGCCTACTGCGGCTTGATGAAGAAAGAGGAAAAGTTGCACAAGCAATACTGCAAGCATGTAACCGCTGGATGGAAGGCAGTGAGCCGAAAACGCTACAAAGCGGTAGAAAAGGCCTATGACCGTGCAAATGCCATTGCATGGGACGGACGTGAAATGCGCTATTGGCGGACTGGTGTTGACGTGGATTGTCCAGCAACCACCGAACATGGCGACCATGACAGCCTGTATGAAGTTATTAATGAACATCTCGAACGCCGTGAAATGCGTGACGCAGAAGCCAAAGAACGCAAACGGATCAAAAAGCTCATGCGAAGTGTTCCGAAGTTCGAGTCCATCTGTAAAAAACAACTCACTATCAACCGATCCGCACAGAAAACTCTGCGACGTGCGGCGGCCCGAGGAAACCCAAGAGCGGTGGAACGAGCGAATGACAAGCTTAATAAATCCGCTCGCTTGGCGTGCGACGCGCGACGAAGTGTGATCGAGGTGTACAACATCTATCGGAATAAAGGGAACCGGATGGCCGCCGAGTCCGTATGGCGGTCAGTGCCAACCTGTCGCTATAAATGGACGATCTGCGAGTAAAGCGAACACCCTAAATATGGTTTTGGTAGCCTATCTCGCAGCCGCTCCCGCCGGCGCTCCAAGCTTTGCCGGATCGCTCGCACCAAACCAACCTTCCGGAGCGCGTTCAATACCCTGTACTGAATTATAGCGCGGTCGTACTTTGGTGGAGTGACCGCGACGTTGTAATGCGGTGCGTACATCCGCGGGGATCCCTTGCTCCATCCAGAGTATTTCTGGGACCCACTGATGATGTATTCGCGGCGCTTCTATCGCCTCACGAATGTCCATCTCAAACACCAGCACATTCAGCATGACCTGCAACGTACCGGTGATGATCGTTGGGCCACCGGACGCTCCAACCACGAGCCGGATTCTCCCGTTTTCCAGCACAATGGTCGGACTCATACTGGAAAGAGGACGCTTCTTCGGAGCCACCGCATTGGCTGCATTTCCAATCAGGCCAAATGCATTGGGTATTCCCGGCTTGGACACAAAATCATCCATCTCGTTATTCATGACAATGCCAGTATTGCCGGCAATGTATTGGCTTCCAAACCCCGTATTCACGGTCGTAGTCAGCGCGACGGCATTGCCAGACGAATCGACCACACTGAAGTGTGATGTACCGCCATCGTCCGGAATAGTATATCGACCACCATATGCGTCTCGTGCCAGCGTGCGCTCCGGGTGATATGCCTGTTTGATCCGCTGAGTTGATGCCTCACCCAGTAGACTCTCCAGAGGCACATCGGTGAAATCTGGGTCCCCCATCACACGCGCGCGATCAGCAAAAGTATGCTTCAGTGCCTCCGCGAGGCGGTGCAAATACGCACTGCTGTTATGCCCATCCTCCTTCAGTGGCGCCCCGACGAGCGCCTTGAGTGTCGCAACAATAACTGCCCCTCCACTGCTCGGTGGAGGCATGGACAGCACATCAAATCCCATCACGGTATCCCGCACGAGCGGCCGCTCCTTGACCGTATACGCCGCAAGATCCGCCTGTGTAATCAAACCACCGTCTGCCGCCATCACCCGGGCAATTTCTGCCGCTACTGGCCCCGCATAAAAACCATCGGCACCATGTTCCGCGATGGCCGAAAGCGTCCGCGCAAGATTTGGACGAATCAAGGTTGCACCGATGGCGAGCGCTTGACCGGATGCATCAAAGAACTGCGCCCGGAATGCAGGACGGTCAACAATCCGCTGACGATACGCCCGAATCCGCTGATGCAGTAACTGCCCCACAGGAAAGCCATCTCGGGCGGCTTTCAAGGCAGGCATCACGACATTGGACCAAGCCAACTTACCGTGTCTTCGGTGGAGCTCATAGAGGCCAGCTACCTCACCCGGTACGCCGGATGCTTTTGGACCGCTCGTACTCAGGCCCGTAATGACCTGCCCCTCAGCGTCCAAGTACATATCGCGGTGTGCTGCCTGCGGCGCCATCTCTCGAAAGTCGAGCGCATATGCGGGACCACCCACACGATGGACTACCGCGAATCCACCTCCCCCGATACCTGACGCGAACGGTTGCACTACCCCGAGGTAGAGAGCGACCGCGACTGCCGCATCCGCCGCATCACCACCCTGTTCAAGAATATGTGCTCCAACCTGGGATGCCGCCGCATTATCCGCGGCCACCATACCTCCCTTGGCAAAGAGAGGAGGATGACTCGCAGCGTGCGACGATGAGGCGAAGCAAAGGACAAGAGGAATCAGTAGCCATCGCATGTGTAGAGGACCCCGGTTATTCGCCTGACCATATCGTGAGTCGTGATGTGAATGAACCGCTACCAGGGATTTTCCAAGTACGGAACGGTTGGAACGAGCCCGCACTACTCATCATGCATCACGAGCGGATTCGCCAACAGCGCCCTGGCCTGCTGGTCAGATATCTTTGGCCCAGTGCCATCCGCATGCATCAAGTACGTGTTGTCGTTCTCCGGGGTGTCTGCGAACTGGTCATGACTTACTTCATCATATTCGCTGGTATGAAAGAGCCCGAGAAGGTGCCCCATTTCATGGCACAAGGTCTGTCCGATGGCCGGAGGATCGAGAAACCGACGCTCGGGAGGCACAGATAACGGGCCTTTCGTCGAAATCACCACGCCACTCGCAATGGTCCCCGTAAGAAATGGTGGGTTGGGTACGGCTGCCGCTACTCCAGGAATAGAAGGATACTCTGGGTCACCGGTCAGAATTTCCTCAACGAAAAAGATATGCGCCCCATCACCGAGACTCGCCTGTGAGTTCGCGACCAACGCGCCTAATGTGTCGTTTGCTGGGTCAATACTCACGGTCCGTAGCTCTGGGTCAATGTCCCGGAACGTCATCTCCCCGACCTGAATACCGATGGCGCTATAGAGTGCATTGAAGCGTGCAATCACGGCATCAAAATACGAATCATCGGGGGCCGTGGAAGCAGTCCAGTCTTGCGCTCCAGTGAAGTAGAAATGAAGGTCTACGGTTCCTTGTACTGGCCATGCATCACCTCGCTTGGCGAGGACAGTCACCCAGGCCATATCAGTTGCAAACCCACCTTCGAAACCAACCACCTGTAGCGTATGTGTACCGGGATTCACGACCGACTCGGGACGGTTTGGATTGATAGTCGTCGAAGCGCCAGCCCCTTGAGTGGTAAATACCGGGCACGAAAAACACCCCCGCTCGTTACCTGCCTCTGTGACCCAGTCCGGCGTAATCAACGCTATACCCGTCGGATCTATCCAGCTGTCTATGCCGTACCAACCATTCGCTGTTCCGTGCACAATGATCGTAAGGGATAACGTATCGTCGGGAGCATCGAACAGCACGTCGCCGACACCTCCATTCAAGTTCACTGCCAGCGAATCGACGAGCACGGTAGTGGATATAGCCCTCGGCGACTGCCGTGGCGTATCGGAGCCCGTTGCAGTGTCTCCAGCCAACGTATCTTGGTCTGATACTGAAGGTGCATCTGGCGTCCGATGATTACCGCCGCTGTCTCCACAACCTAAGAGCAGCACAAGGCAGAGAATACCGTGCATATAGACGTCAAACAGTCTCATACAGACGACCGTGCGCAACGTCTTCGAAACAGTCAACCGCTTTACACCACGTATTAGTTGAACGCTGCGGCAAGAGCGTCACCGATACGTCGCATTCCATCCCGCAATTGCGCTTCAGTAATACAGAGCGGTGGCGCCACGATGAGCATATGCCCCCGTACTAAGATGTGGAGTCCACGCTTTTTGAGCTCAGCGGGAAAGGTGGATAATGCACTACCTTCCGGTGCCGACTTGCCGTAGGGCACAAGTGGCGTGTTCGAGGTCTTATCAGTGACCAATTCCATCGCCCCCAAGAGCCCGATGGACCGCACATCGCCCACCACAGAGTGATGTGCTAGCAATGCCTGAAGCTCCTCTTTCAAGACAGAATCCAGCGCCGCCGCGTGCTCGATCAGCCTATCGTCTTCGTAGACCTCAATAGTCGCCAGTGCGGCTGCACAGCTCACAGGGTGCGCGTAGCTCGTCAACCCGCACCACAGTGTATTCGATTCGAAGTGGTCGGCAATGTCCTGCGTAATGCCCACGGCCCCGAGAGGTGCATAGCCCGAAGTCAGGCCTTTCGCCATCGTGATGATGTCCGGCCGCACCGACCAATGGTCGACAGCGAACCACTCCCCGGTCCGGCCAAAGCCCGTGAAGACTTCATCGCTCACTAGCAGGATGCCATGACGGTCGCAGATGTCGCGAATGATGGGCCAATAGTCATCAGGGGGTACGAAACCGCCGTTAGCACCAGTCACTCCCTCGAGAAAGACCGCAGCGATAGTGTCCGGCCCCTCAAGCTCTAAAATACGTTCTAGGTCTGTCGCACAGCGGGTTCCGCACTTCCCCTTGGATAGGCCATACGGACATCGGTAGCAGTATGGGTCCTCCATCCGGATAACCCCGCCAACTCCGGGCTCAATCGCCATCCTGCGCCAATCACCAGTAAGGGCAAGCGCACCCATAGACGCACCATGATAGCTCCTGCGCCGTGCGATCACCTTATGCCGGCCTGTCACCATACGGGCGATTTTGTAGGCATTCTCAACCGCTTCCGCTCCAGACAAACAGAGAAAAAACTTATCGATGCCTTCGGGTGTTACTCGAGCCAGCGCTTCGCCCAACGCCGCCTTACGTTCAAATACGGCCGCGGGATGCGCACACGCTAATTGCTCTGCCTGTGCCACCATCGCATCCGTGATGCGTGTTTGCCCATGGCCGGCATTGCAATTGAAGACCTGACTCTCAAAATCAAGCCATACTTTCCCTTCATGATCGGTAAACTCCGCGCCTTGACCGGTTTGAATGCCCACCGGACGAGCCGAACCCTGAGCAGTCCAGGTATACAGCACATGCTTGCGTTGCCGCTCTGATAGCGTCTCAAATTCGTTCATGCGACTTCACCCAACGCTTGAAGGACTCGGTCCAGGTCGTTCGTCGAGATCGTCACTGGTGGAGCTAATCTCAATGCGTTCGGTGCTACCCGAACCAAATCAATTCCACGACGTTCGAGCGCCTCAAAGACCTCATTCCCCGCCACCTCTTCAAGATCCCCGTCCAGGCCGCGATCGGCGGCAAGATCATTGCGCGAGAGACAATCGCCGCGATGCGCAAGGACGTCACCGCCAAATGCTACGGCGGCGACATCACCCGCAAGAAAAAACTGTTGGAAAAACAGAAGAAGGGGAAGGCGCGGATGCGGGAGTATGGCAATGTGAGCATCCCGCAGGAGGCGTTTATCGCGGCGTTGCGGATGGGTGAGGAGTAAGCTTTCCGCCGTCCATGACCAATACGCGTTCCGCCTGGGCGATTGTCTCCCGCCGGTGCGCGACGATGATGCGGGTGATGCCCATCTTGGCGATTGCGGCATTGACCACTTGCTCGTGCTGGAAGTCGAGATGGGCAGTGCCTTCATCCATGACGAGAATCCGGGGGCGGCGGTAGAGCGCGCGGGCAAGTAGCACGCGCTGCTTCTGTCCCCCTGACAGCGTTGATCCCATATCACCGACCAGGGCTTCGTATTGCATCGGCATTCGGACGATGTCGTCGTGGATCGATGCCGCGGTTGCGGCGGCCATGACGCGTTCCATATCGACGGTGTCATCGAACAACGCGATATTGTCGGCAAGGCTGCCTGCGAAAAGGCAGTCCTCCTGGAGCACGGCCGCGATCTGGCTATGAAAGCTCTTGTGGCCGAATCTTGCGAGCGGAAGTCCATCGACCAATACCTCGCCAGCTTCGGGTTCGACGAGGCCAAGGATCAGCTTCACCAGGGTTGACTTGCCGCCGCCTGAGGGACCGGTGATGGCCACATGCTCACCCGGTTCGATGGTCAGGTTGATATCATCGAGTACCAGCGGATCGCTGGCGGCGTAGCGGTAATAGACGCTCTTCAGCTCGATCCGGCCCTTGAGCGCAGTCTGGATATCAAGGCTGGGGCCGAAGCACTTGTCCTCGTCAGACAAGGCAATATCAGACAGGCGCTCAAGGTGCAGGCCGAGCATCCTGAAGGCGATCGCCTGGTC
>PKDL01000293.1 GCA_002863065.1 Pseudomonadota bacterium | reverse complement strand
TATTTGATGTGGAGCTCCTGGCAATTAAGTAGGCAATCCCGCATCGGCCCACTGATGATGATGCATTAATCCCAGCTGGCCGCAGATCGCATCCTTGGGGCGAGAGTATCGCCCGACAGTTAGAAGGCTTGGGTCGACACGGTATCACCCGAGCCCGAGTGTTTGTTCTGAAGCAGGGGCATCGCATGCAGATGCGTGAAGATATCCGGAATCTGGCGCCACCTCCTCGCTGGGTTAGCCCGCGTGTGGCTGCCGAGTTGTTGTTTGGCGGTAAGATTGGACACTTCGCTTGGTTCTACCTGTGCTTTTCTCTCATTTTTGTTCTGTTTTTTGGGGCGGCTGACGCGCTCCGCAATCTGTTCGCTTTCGGCTCGACATCGATTGTCGTGGGCACGATAACTCGGGTTGAGGAAACACATACAAGCGTCGATGGTGAGTCAGTGTGGGAAGTTCGATTCCGTTTTGCGTGGGATGGGAAGGAGTACCACGGTAGTTCGTATGCGGCGGACCCACAATATGACCCTGGCGAGGCAGTAGACCTCAAAGTGGTCGGAGACGACCCGAGAACCGCTGGTCTTGAAGAGATGCGTCGTAGCAAGTCGCCTAGCTCCATTATCTTCTTGGTACTGATCTTCCCTGTAATCGGTGGGCTTCTGGTGGTCTTCAATGGACGACGTGGTTTCCGGCACCTCCACTTATTGATGAATGGAAATGTCGCCGCGGGGACCTTCCATGCAGAAAAGACCACTGGGCTCCTGGTCAACCGCACGCCAGAGGTGGAACATCAGTTTGCTTTCACGGTGGATGGTCAAACATTTTATGCATCAGGCCGTACGCTCAATGCGGAATCTATTCGCGATGAAATGCAGGAGCCGATTATTTATGACCCAAATAGGCCAGGAGCGGCGATACCGTTCGATGTTTTGCATCGCATCGTAAAGATTGATTCGACGGGCAAGTATCGCCCGGCTAGCGTGCTGGTGGGCTGGGCGGGACTTTGGCCTTTCGTCTTTCTTCAGATGCTCTCATTCGTCATATGAGTATCTTGACGGTGCGCAGTCCAAACACGCACGTTGTTTTATGGTTTGATGGCACTCCCCACAAAGGTGCTTTGGTGGACCTCGAATCCATCGTCGGTACGCTGTGTCCAGGCAACGGCCAGAACCCCACCGCCGTAACCAATAGAGGGCGGATAGGGTGGTAGATTCGGGTCATCGCCCAGCGACACACTACTGAGCGAGGCATTCGAGCCTTCGGTCAGAATTTCCACTCGGACTGCGGGGGCCCCGCTCCGAGTTACGTTCACGAGCGACACCATGGCGAGCTCAGTATCTGTACTGAGGTAGGTGATAGCGGGGAAAATGAAGCTACCAAAGGTTTTTACCCACGGCTCGGTTGGCTCCGGGGATTGCAGCGAAGGCGCGGATAGCACCTGAATCTGGCCGCCAATATTTCCGGCATACGCCACGCGTCCATTGTGTGACAGAGCAATGGCTGGTTTCAACGCATCAGCGCCTTCTGATGCGAGAATTGTGAACGTGCTACTAACGACTCCGGAAGGGTCGAAGGTGCGTGCATTGAGGCGATAATCCCCATCGGTTGGTGCGTCTTCATACATAACGACTCCGGTGCCTCCCCACGTGACACCTACTACCGGTTGAACTTGCGTACCTTCGGGGGCGGGATTGACGATGAATGCGTCGTCTAACACGGTGCCGTCGTTGCGAAAGTGTTGGGCGAAGACCCCGAAGGTAGTACCGTCCGTATCGGTCCGACTCCCGGCCACCGTGAACCCTCCGCTTGGGTTACATCCGACGTGTCCCAGCCAATGGTTGCCCTCGACTTCGGTTTTGACATCGAAGCTAGAGAGTATTGAACCGTCGGCCGCGAATATGGCGCCCTCTACGCCAAGTGGGTTTCCGACGGCTTGCCCGTCATACGACCAGACAGCGACAAACCCTTCGTCCGACAGTCGACAGATGGACGGCTCATTACGCTGTCCACTGGGCTCGGTGCGAACTGGGGTGGTTGGTTGTCCCGGTGTGGAGGCATAGATGCCGAGGTCGCTATTCTCGTTGGACGTCCCTGCAAATATGACTATTGGTTGGCCGGAGTTTCCGACCGCTATCGCGGGTTGTACCGCGACGGAACCGAGCGCCGATATGGTGCTGTCAGTCCGGTCTCCCGCCAGGTCGGGTGTCTCATAGACTATCTGGGGAGGGATAATGGGCTGGTTGGTGGCGGTATCGATTTCGTCAGCGGAGTCGACCAGGATGTCGCTGATGCTCATATCTGGTGCAATTTGCACCTCGCTAGGCGCCACATCACTAGTGGAAATATCGGCCATATCGCTGGTTTGCAGGCTATTTGAACCGCAGGCATGAATGCTGATCAGGAGACAGAAAAGCCAGAGGAGTTGTTTCATGGATAGAACTCTACGCTACCCCAGTGAGTCCCGCCAAACTCGGACGGTATCGCAGTCCAGAATGACCTGATAGCCGTCTGCGACTATCTGGTCAGGCGGCCAATGGATGAAAGTCCAGGACGCGCTAATCCTAATAATAGGAGTGCGAGACTCGTCAGCAGAAGCAGCCGAATAGCCATCCTTCCAGCAAGGGCGCTCTCCGGAGCATTTTTGAATGTCATGGTGGGCAATTGATCCAGGTCGTCGGCCGTCAGCTTCGCACGTCGTACGATTCGTTCCGAAAAGAATGCACGGAGTGTCTTGTGGTAGGCCTCTACCTGCGCCTCAAACTCCGCGTGCCGCGCAGCATCGGCACCCGCGATATCTTCGAGGGCCCGTGCGACGACGATAGCTGGTGAAATGTATTGCAACCGTTCCATGAAGTGTCTTCGTTCGCTGCGACGCTCGCGGAGCTCATCGAGTACGGGGGCAGAACGCGCCGCGAGTCGGTTCTGGATTGCTACTACACGCTCTCCATAATCGGCACGCTTATTGGTATCATCGTGACGTCCAGTGACATCATTGAGCTCGCTTTCGATTTCTTGAGCCGCTTCTCTTGCTTCGGAAATCAGTTCTATCGCTGAAGGGGCGGGGTAGACCGAGTCCACCGCTACCGCAGAGAGACCGGGGATCACCACGACCACTACGAGCCAAATACCGATCAATGCGAGTGCGTTCGAGGCGCTGTTACCGCCGCGTGAGTTAACGGCTACCGCTGCTGTAAACCATATGAAGGCCCAGGCGACTAGCAATAAGGCGTACCACAGTACATGGAGCCACGCGCTCGGTGCGCTCAGGTCTGCACCTGCTAGCCACAGGCCGATGAGGCCACTCAGAAGGGTCACGAGACTGACTAGTACAGCCCTTGCCAAGGCTTTACCAAGTACCAGCGAACGCTGCGTTATCGGTTGGGAAAGGAGCATGGCTAGCGTGCCTCGTTCACGCTCACCGGCGAGCAGCTCGTAGGACAAGGCAATCACCACTAATGGAAGTAGCACTACAAAGAGAAACGATGGGTCGAATGTACCGGTGGCCAGACGAGTCGGCCCAGACATGGGGCTGTCTGTCTCTCGGGCGGCAGTGAGATGTACGCTCGTAGATACCCGAACAGATTGCGGTAGAAGGGCCCGTTGGCCCAAGGCAATGGGAGCTAACGGAGCCGGAGGCAGGATGGCGATTGTCTCGGCGCCGACTTGCCCCATCCAGACCGGATCTCGGGGGTCTTCGGCCTGTAATGGGGCCGTGGTGTCCAGGGTCTCTACCACGTGATGATGTGCTGCCATTCGAGCGTTAAATTCGGCACGAGAGCGTTCCTGGGCCGCTCTTAGGTGTGCGGCTTCGCGTCCTCCAGTCCAGGCGGCAATCACCAGAAGGATTGCAAAGAGCGCCAGGACGGCCACGACGGAACGCTCCCGTCGTAAGATACGCCATTCTAACCGGGCAATTTGCCATAGTGTGGTGTGCGCGCGCATTTAGACCACCTTGACTCGGGTTGCCGAGTATCGTGCAGCGAGTACTGCCAGAATAAACCACCAGAGCAGTGCAAGAAGGCTCACCATGTGATGAGAAAGTACGTGCATAAGCGCGGGTGGCTCGTAGCTGAAGGTAGGTAGTTTGGACCAGAGTTCAGGGCCAGCTTTGTATTCCCATCCTTCGACTCCGGCGAGCTCCGAAAATGCCACATTGAGCTCTGAAACCATGAGTTTTCGATAGGATTCCGCCTGGCGGGTGAAGTGTTGGTGGTGAAAGTAATCCGTTCCGCAGAGGGCGGTGGATAGGGTCTGCATGGCGATAAATGGGGAGAGGAATCCGGCGTAGGACACCACGCGTTCTTGCGCATGGATTTGTGATTCTAAGTCGGATAGATGGTGGTCGAAAATCGAATCCTCCCACTGTGCTTCTGCCTGCAGTTCTAGTCCGGCCATATAGCCCTCGTCGACAAGCAGCCCACCAGCCTCAAATCCCTGTTCGGCCATCATGTCGCGTACGATAGATTCGACAGCAACCTCGCGTTCGGTATTTCCATCGATCCCATGTTTTAGGCTGGTCCCCACCTGTCGTGCGAGTTCTGCTCGACTCGGGAGCGGAGAGATGAGTACCGATGCTTCGGTGCTGAGCCGCGGAATGACCAGGCAGAAGATGCCCCAAACGCCCACCATGGCAATCAGCGAGGTGCGCGAAGACGCCGCTGTAGCTGATGAAACCAGAGTCAATCCGCCAAATGCGGCCCAATAAATGGCAACGGCGAGCGCGAGAATAGCGAGCCTTAACAGCGTTTGGCTATCGGCTCCGCCCGTATAGATCAGCGTGAGAATGACAATGAGTGCGGCCGGTAGGAGTAAGGCGGTAATGATCAGGGTGAGAGCGAGAGCTTTCCCCCAGAACAACGCATTACGGCTTATTTGCGTGCTGAGAACCTGCCGTAGCGTGCCTCGTTCACGTTCCAGACTCCAGGCACCGTATCCTAACGCGATGATGAGCAAAGGCACGAGGAGATACAGTACGGTAGCGACTGAGAACTGGGAGGCACCGCTGCCATCTTCCGCTGAACTGTGATTGGCGAGGGCGCGCTGGTGGGCCTCCAGTTTTACTACTCGCCCGACATAGGCGGAGACTCCTGGATCGATGGCAGTGGCGGCAGTGGTTGGTGCGAATACGAAGGTCCCATAGTGAGCCGCGACGTGTGGATTTTTCTCTCCTTGATTATTCCACTGTGCTGCTGCTCGCGAACGCGCTTCGTCGCGCAATGCCTGCGCGCGATTCGTGCTCTGCACTCCGAAGGCCAAGGCGGTTAGGGCTAAGATGACTACCAGAGCACCAAAGAGCCGGAGTCGCCCGTCGCGAACCGCTTCTCGCCACTCTTTACGGATCACTACCCGGATCATACGCGTCTCCGATGAGTATCTCGGGGCTCAATCATGCATGTGCTCCAGGTAGATGCGCTCCAGATCATTATGAGTGACATCATTCGCGTTGAGGTGCGTGACCAGTCGACCACGTTTCATAATGCCGATATGTGTACCCACTTCACGTGACCGGAAGAGGTCGTGGGTCGCCATTAGTACTGCTACTCCCCTCTCTCGAAGAGATGCCACGAGTTGAGAAAATTCATTGCTCGCCTTTGGATCGAGTCCAGACGTTGGTTCGTCTAGCAACAGAAGCTCGGCACGTCGCGCAATGGCCATGGCGATCCCCACTTTTTGGCGCATGCCTTTGGAGTAGGTGCCCACTGGGTTATCTACCGCATCGTTGGGTAGTCCCGCCTGGCTGAGTATGGCGCGTAATGCGTTGGCGTCGTACTGCGTTGCGCCCGCGAGCGTAGAGAAGTATTCGAGGTTTTCCAGCCCCGTCAGGTTGGGGTAGAGCATGACGTTTTCGGGGATGTAGGCCAACGCCTTCTTGGTTTCTAGCGGATGGTCTTTGACCTCCAAACCCTTAATCTTGGCGGAGCCCGAGGTGGGCTCAATAAATCCCAGAAAGAGCTGAATTGTCGTAGTTTTACCAGCCCCATTGGCGCCCAGGAGGCAAAAGACCTCGCCCGCGTTGACGCTCAGGTCTAGACCACCTAAAGCGACATGTTCGCCATAGTGTTTTACCAACTGCTCGGCTTGCAGAATCACAGACTGCCTCCTCGTTGAACGCCGCAACTTACACGGAACTCGGCCGCCCCGCTAATGCTAACGGTCATCGACTCGATGGTTCATCGCGTAGATAGTGCGCTAACCTGTCGTTATCCACGGATGAAGGTTCGGGGCGTATACCGATAAAATACGATGGCGATGGTGGAGTGGCCGTGATGGTGGTCGGCGGGACTGGCACAGCTAGTTTAGACTTCCGAGTACATGTTCAGGTGTCGTAAATATGGGAGAGTGTACTTGCATGAATGCGCATATCGCGCAGGTACATGGATAGACTATCCAATACCTATCGGCTGTACGTTACCCAAAGTGTGAATTGAGAATTGACGAAGCCCAAGAAGGAGGGCTCACGTCCGCCGCACTAGCACTCAGCCGTCCTCCCACGGTATGTTTCCTGCGTAATCTCGAACGGAGCACAGTATGCAAACGCGCGGTTTTCGGCTTCTAGTCACGAGTCTGGCGATTTCCGTCGGAGTCTTTGGATGTAGCGAAGCGGTTTTGGATGTCAATGGGGCAGATGTGGCGGGAGACCTCACTGCGGTGGATAGCACTGATGGAGCGACCTCAGAGACTCTGACCGATAGCGTGGATGCGACCGACGCAGCAGATACCGTCGATGGTATGGATATGACTGACGCGGTTGATGCGATGGATGCTGCCGATAGCTCGGCCTCCTGGGAACCGCCGCCACTGGCACCGGAATCGAAACCGGTAGAGGTACTGGTCAACACCATTATGGTAGCGCCCCGGCCTGCGGACTCCGATCCCTTGGCAGGATTGCTCGATACCTGGAGTGTGGAATTGCCGATGGCGGGTCTTCAATACGAGCTGTACTGGGGAGAGAAGCCGGTCAGTGATGGTGCATTCCCAATCCCCGGTAATTCGGCGGTTTGGTATGCCGCATTCGAGGTCGAGATGGAGGCTGATTCGCGGGCGAGTATGCAGCTGGACCGAGTGTCTGCGATTTGGGTGAATGGCATTCGTCAGCCTGGTGATCCATACGGTTCCGGGATCCATCGGGTACCAGTACGACTTAAGGCAGGGAAGAACCTCGTGTATGCCGTGGGCTTCAACCGTGGAAGTCCCCCGAAAATCCGAATCTTCGAGCACGCACATGAGGTGGTCTTTGTGTCCTCAGATCGCACGTGGCCTCACCTAGAATCGAGCTGGGCGCATGGGCACTATCTTGGCCTCCCAGTACTCAATCTTACAGAGGAACCGCTGCAAGATGTGCGACTGACGGTAGTGGCATCAGAGTATCTTCAAGCCACGGAGCGCGTGCTGGATGTGTGGCCCGCCTACGCATCGGTTCAGCTCGGATTTGAACTTCAACCGGTCGATATCCCTCCTGGTGAGGATATCGCAGTGACCTTACGTGTGGCTGCACCCGGACTCGAATACTCGTACGAGTGGACGGGCAACGTAAAAAGCGCATCGGCCGAGCCGGGTACGACAAAGCGACGTACCTTCATTTCAAGTATTGATGGTAGCGTCCAGTACTACGCGGTGCGTGAGCCTAGCGAAGACACCGAGGCCCCGGATAGCCTAGTGCTTACCCTCCATGGTGCGTCCGTTCAAGCGAAGGGTCAGGCAGACGCATATTCAGCCAAACCGGATATCTGGCATGTCGCCCCGACGAACCGCCGGCCATTTGGGTTTGACTGGGAGGCGTTCGGACGACTCGATGGACTTGAGGTATTAGCTCAGGCTCAAGCGACGCTGCCCACCAGTGAAAATCAGGTCTATCTCACCGGACATTCGATGGGCGGTCATGGTAGCTGGCAGCTGGGGCTCCTGTTTCCGGGCCGCTTCGCGGTGGTAGGTCCGAGCGCGGGATGGACGTCTTTTGATGAATATAACGGTGGCCCATTC
>PKDL01000456.1 GCA_002863065.1 Pseudomonadota bacterium | reverse complement strand
GTCACGAACCCACGCAGCAATCTCCCCTTGGTCTGGCGCCAATGCTGAGTCGGCAAAGCAGGCTGCATTACCCCGTTCACCCGCACGGTTGAAGTACAGCCAATCATTCAGCCACCAAGACCAAGCGTCACTGAGTTCCGAAGAACCCAGCATGGCGTCGACCAGAGCCTCTCGCCCTTCTGCTTCAGCAATTGTCACCAACGCACCAAGTTCGTGTACCGAAAGTGCGCGACGGCCCCAGAGCGCAACCACTAGCCGTCGAGCAAACACCTCGTCGGAGGCATCGCACGATAGCCCAGCGGTCTCCACCCCTGGTGCGTCACCCACCGGCACCAATACGCCCGTGGTGTCCAACTCACTGCTGGCACTGCACCCAAGGAACAGCGCGATGACAAGCACTCTATACATCGTAGCCGAGCACGTGCTTTTTGAGATGAAGCGCAGCCGCCATCTCGGTATCACCGACCGACATGTCACCCACGGCAAAGGCCTCTTCCGTAAAGGGCCAAATCCCCATAGAGAGCATCATCGCTGCGCGGTGATCCGCGGGTGTGATGCTCTGGGTCGCAAAACCGTCCGGCCCGATAGCTCCTACAATACCCGCTCGCCTCTGATCCACGAAACCACCAAAGCCGACCACGACATAACCATATGGCCAGTGATCGGTCCCGACGCCATTCGGGTTTCGCACGCTAAACTCAGGAGAGGGCGCCCGTCCAAACTCAGTGTTTACAAGAACGAAGTGTCGGTCTAAGTCCAGCTTGCTGGGGTCATTCTCTCCCGGCCGGTTAATTGAGTCGGCTAGCGAACGCATAGCATGTGATGCATTGGGTCCCTGCTGCCGGACGTGCTCACCGTGGCTGTCATAGCCTTGACCGCCTTCATCGGTGAAAATGCCCCCTTCCATTATTTGAACGTATTTCGCCGGTGCAGATTCGTTGAGGAGCAAATGGCGCGCTAGAGCCATTGAAGTCGACTGCTCGTCATACATCATATCGCTCGCGGTCGGACTGAGCGGGTCTGGAATGCATGTGCGCAGCTGTGTCGACTCAAGCAGCTCGGCCTGTAAGAGATCGCGAACGGGGGCGTGATTTTGCATGGCTAGCCGTGCCGCCGCATAGTCATCAAATGCTCGTGCCCGCACCCGGTGTGTTCCGGATGTAAGTCTCCGCTGTGCTTGCGCCTGATAGTACGCTACAGCGGCATCTAACTCTGACTTCCACCCCTGAACTCGTGGGCGCGGTAATTGGTCTATCAATCGACTGCCCGGCCCGAGCTGAATCGCGAGGGGACGCGCTGATGGCCGGTGAAGGCCAACTGCGGATGCGGCCCCCGCATTAGCAATAATCGAAAAGCTGCTCATGTAGACTGTGTAGGCCCAGGGCGCGGTGCGCCCGGCTGGCGCTTGCTGCTGAAAGTGCCGCTGGTAATGCGCTCCGAGTGATGCCATTCGCGGATTGCCGAGCAAGTGACCTGATACCGCAAGGGGAATTGCCGCCTCATGCGGGGCCTGGTCGTGGGACATGACCCAGACTCGCATCCGAGAGAGCAGGTCTGGCCGATTGCGCAGGGGATAAATAAACGGTCCAAGGTTTACCACCACCCCGTTCGCGTCCTGCGCATACGGCGTGTACAGCGGTTGCTCGGCGGGTCCTCCACATCCGGCATACCATGCCGGCACCGTGAGCGGGCCCCTGTCCTGAAACGTCCACCACATGGTCTTATCGTCCTGCCCATACTCGGGAACCGTGTAGAAAGACTCCCACGGTGACAGCCCGCCCAGCAGAAACATTTCCACGACGCCTTCAGGACGCTTGTCCGCCGGAAGGTAGGCCGCTTCATAGGGCGAAACGGCAGCAGTGGGCGCAGCGGTTTGACAACCCACCAGGCTACTGGCGAGCGCTCCACCACTGACTTGCAAGAATTGGCGTCGACGCATACTGGCTAAGAGCGTATGAATTCAAAGCATTGCGTGTCAATTGATGCATCTTAGCTTACTGCTCATTCCACACGATTTTAGCGCTGGTCCTGTTGGCCGCTATCGTTCTGGCGTGCCGTCCTCGATCCACTCTTCCAAGATACGCACTTGCTCTACTGGAAGCGGATCTTTGCCCTGCTCGACGAAGTTATAAATACGGATCATGCCGCATTGCCAGACCGGCATAGCCTCGGGGGATTCCGGACAGCTCGCGGGGGGATCCTGAAAGACTTGGTATGGCTCTGTACAGCAAGTATACCAACTAACAAATGCCTCGTAGTAATTGGAGAGACATGTACCACCGATACACGCTTCAGGTGATGGTCCGACGTGGCAAGGGCCACAGTATTCCACCACGATGGGTACCACATCTTTTTCCCAAGTCCGCGGCCGCGATGGTACCTCCGCCCAACTAGCGATCTCGTCCTGACTCGCTACTGGTGGCGCTTCTTCATAGTCCAGCGATTCCGAACCCGGCGTTGCAGCTCCCGGTTCCGCCTCACATCCCGCTAACGCCACACTGATTGCCAGCAACATGACGCGTACTGCAGAACATCCGGACTTCAATTTTTCGGCATCCCGAGGTCGCGTATCCACACCCGCAGCATTTCTACCTCATCGTCAGGAACAATAATTGGTCCATTTAGACCAATGAGATTCTGCGGATCATTCGGATTCTTGGTCGCTTCAATGCGATACAAGCCGCACTCACCAACATTGAAACCGGTGTCACACGCCTTCGATGCAGAAGGAACGAATAAGTGTTCATAGATGTTTACGAAGCACGTATCACCCGAGCAATCTTCAGGCCGTTCGCCAACATGGCAATCACCACACCATTCATACAAGATCGGCTGGATTAGACCGTCATATGTCAGGGTATTCGGACGTACATCTTCCGATGAATCCGTATCGGCTGCCATTGGTGTATTCTCGACATAGCCATCGCTTGAATCGCAGCCCATGAGACCCATAAGGGTGATTATCCCAAGTACTATAATCACGGCACAGCGCATCATAGACTCACCGCACAGCGGAATCCGACAAATTCCCAGGCGTTCCATGGTCG
This sequence comes from Pseudomonadota bacterium, assembly GCA_002863065.1. Taxonomy (GTDB): domain Bacteria; phylum Myxococcota_A; class UBA9042. The sequence goes on along the minus strand of PKDL01000456.1, from coordinate 4,930 downwards.
GTCCTGATTCCGATAGGCGCCTCGAAGTACACGACCGGGTTTATAGTAGCTTGACCCCTTGCGGACTTTGCCGTTCCCCCCGTACCGCGCCCGTGCATCGTCGGGACGCTCATCGTGGCCAAAATGATAATCGTCTTCTACCCACTCCCCGACGTTTCCTCCTAAGTCAAACACCCCTTCTGGAGTCGCTCCTCTGGAGTAAAAGCGGCGAGGTGACGTCGTAACGAAACCATCGTGGCACTCCCGCTCAGTACAGTTGGCTCGCGTCGTTTCCCGTGTCCACACCGGCTTATCAAAACAGTCTTGAATATACTTCCCGTAAAAAAACGTGAATTGAAACTCCTTAGAGCAATCATCACCCCACGGGAATCGGTTCCAACGCGAACAGCCTTCGCCTCCCGGCCCTTTTGCCGCACGCTCCCATTCCGCCTCCGTAGGCAGACGCTTACCTTGGGCGTGACAATACGCCCGGGCGCCATACCACGTCACTTCGGTCGCGGGATGTTCATCGCAGGGCGCCGTGCTTGGCGCATCAGGCTGATTCTGACAGACACTTCGGACGGTGAGGTTTGAACAGTCGATCCGCGCGTCAGCATCGTCGCAATCATAACATTCGGAGCGCACTCCATCATGACCGCATGTGTTCCCATAAGACCGCAGGAAATCGTTGTATTCCGCTAAAGAGACGAGGTCTATATCGATCGCAAACCGACCATGGTTTACCGGGATCGTTGGGTGTTCTCTCGGATCACCTTCCAAATCTTCTTCACCATTACCATCGGGGCTTCCCATAACGAAACACCCTGGCTCGAACGCCACCATGCCGACAGGCGCCTCCGCAACGGCTGGTAGGTCGCTCTCAACAGGCGACTGACATGCGCCAAAAACCGCTAATAGAACCATGCATCCGAAAGCGCGGCAAAAGACGAGCGGGCCCCGTACAGATGTGTCGTCGTAACAGCTCACCCGACAAGAGTAGCAAATACCGACCCTGGGTTGGTAGGCTTCACAGTATGAGGCAGGTCGCACTGTTGCTATTGATTGCACTCGCAGTGCTAGGCTGCGATTCGACGAATGCGGAATCGGGTATGTCTGTCATTCCCGACACGGCATCGGCCGCACCGCTCTGTCGCACCATTGACACACCGTGGGTTGAAGGTACGCCGTTGCGCCTTCCCTGCGTCCGCACGGAGGAGCCTTGCGACGGTATCGATAACGATAGCGATGGGATTATTGACCCCCACTGCCCGACCCGCACTTGCACTTCCGATGCGGATTGCACCCTAGGGGGAGTCATTTTAGATACCGACTGTTGTGTCCGTGTCTGTCGAGCCGACGACTGCGGCGAACCCGACGGCTGTGGAGGAACCTGTCCGTGCGATGGCAGCGTGGCCGTTCCTGTGTGTACGCAAATCGACGGCTGGCCTCGCACCGGTGCACCGATGAAATGCCAGGGAGTACTTTGTCCCCCAGGGCTAAAATGTGTGGAAGGTGATTGTGTCACACCGGGGACCCACCTCCCGGGTCAACAGTGCGATTCGGGCAGAGATTGTGCCCTCACTTCGGGTTGCGTGCCGTTTGATCCTACCGAGCCGCCGCGATGCTTATCATACTGCAATGAGACCCCCTGCCCGACCGGTTATGTGTGCAGCTATCAAGAATATCCTACGGATGCTGGGTTCCCGGTCATTCACGAAACATGTCGCCAGCCCGGACTGTGCGAGCGCGGACGTAAGAGCTGCAGCGCGGAGCTATCCGCCTGCTACGGCGACAGTCAGTGTGTGCTTGCGCTCGAGTGCGCTGAAACCGAGTGCCTTGTAGACCGGCTCAATAGGGAAAGAGGCGATGACTCCCACGAGGATGATGAGAGGGAGGACGATGATAGCTGGGATGATGTAGACCCGGCCTGTCTTGCGAATTGCCTTCAGGCGCAGGACACTGCGCTTGCAACCGCATTCGCGCAATGCATCAATACCATCTGCGACTTGGAATCCAGCTTTTGACGCGGTATTCGACGCGGATACTGGCCAAAGGGGTAATGATCTCGTGTTCTGGATCCGAATCGCTCTCAGCGCCGGCCTTCTTGGCGGCCTCGTATCATGCAAACCATCTGAGTCGCGCCCTGTCACGGAAGCTGCTCAATCTCCAACAACAGCTGGAACGGCGGGAGCCGGTACATCAGCATCCGTGCTCACCGATCAACGACTGATACGGCTGCAGCAGCTTCTGCCCGAGGGATATACGCTGAATAGACCGTCTCCCAAACCCATCATGAATTCAGGGATGCTGTTTTTGAAACGCAATGAGCAGATACAAGGCGGCAACATTTCTGCCCGCGTGATGTTTGGCCAATGCATGGGCGCTATCTGTCGGCCGATGGAGCTTTCGGCATGGGAAACAGAAAAAAGTTCATTACCGCATACCCACCTATTTCCGTCGGGCCTCGACGTAAGCTCACTGACTCATGACCTAGAATTGACAGAACTGGGGACACGCAAGGTCATCGTCGCATACGTGTTTTATTGGCACCGCACCACCACCGATGGCCGTAATTCCACCGGTGGGATGCACCGGTGTATGTTGTATATGAACGATACCAAACGATATGTCAGCGTCGCGTTAGACGTTCACGGCCGGTCCCTCGGTGAATCTCCGGACGAATACCGGGGACAACTCACCAGAGCGATGCTGACCGAGGAAGTGAAACATATCGCCACCACCTATCTGAGTACATTTTAGACAGTCCTTCATGGCGCCGCAGATCATGGCGTTTCCCGTCACATGGATTGGGTATATTTCGCGTTCATCGACAGAAATCCCAGGGAATCGATTGAAGTCGTGTATTCTACGGTCACAGACACATTGGATACCACTTATGCGTACTCTCACGTTTCGGGGCGCAGTCACTCAATTTGTTGGCTTCAGGTCGCCCAAGCTCCTCTTATTCATTTCTTTGAGCGCACTAGCGGTCCGCCTTGTAGCCCCCTCCCCACTCGATAGCCTAGACGCAGCGATCGCCTTCGGCATCCTGATGTATTGGCCGGTACAGGAGTGGTGGATGCATCGTTGGCTTTTGCACATGCGAGCCATCAAGCTTGGCAACTACTCGTTTGAACCAGCCTTTGCCAAAGACCACAAATTACATCACCGCTATCCCGATAAAATGGAGTTCACATTGCTACCGATGGCACAAATCATTCGGGCGGGCGTGTTCTACTTTGCGTTGGGCTATCTCCTCTTTCAAAGCATAGCCTATGCCTCCACCCTGCTATGTATCGCCGCACTGATGACCCTGGTATATGAATGGACGCATTACCTAACCCACACTTCGTATAAACCGCGCTCTACCTACTACCGAAAGATTTGGAAACTCCATCGCTGGCATCACTATAAAAGCGAACACTACTGGTTCTCGTTCACAGTCCCTTATATCGATGGCTGGTTAGGTACAGGCCCCTCCCCAAAAAACGTAGAAAAGTCAAAGTCAGTTCGGGATTTAGACCTTGCAGATGACTCGCTGCCAGCCTGAGCCCCCTTGCATCAGCATACGGCAACATCCTACAGACCCTTTGACCGCACCTTCGCGATATCTACGAGCCACAATCATCCCGGACAGATGACCGGACAAATGACGTGTCGTATGCTTTCACCGAATTCGCGTAAATCGCCATCTAGGAGATACTAGTGACCCACTATGTACCGCAGCTTGCTGCCACCGCTCTGATACTCCTCCTGACCGGTTGCCCATCGCCAACGTCAGATAGAGCAACCGACCACACCTCACCGGAAGCATCCACGAATGCGACAGCAACCAAGCAACCCACGAAGGCACCCGCTCGTACCTATATCGATGTGCGCACCCCAGCAGAGTATGCAAGCGGACACCTACCCGGTGCGCTGAATATTCCGCTACAAGATATGAACAACCGACTCGACGAATTACGCGCACTCGGTACGGGCATCACCACCTACTGCCGAAGTGGAAATCGCTCCGGTAAAGCGAAAGCCTTACTTGAGGACGCCGGATTTACAGATGTAACCAACGGAGGCGGAGTAGAATCACTCGCGCAACAATTAGGTGTGGAAGTCGTCACCAGCGGCAAGTAATCCGTTAGACCACCATTATCGACACATCACAGTTCGGGACAGGCGCCTGCAGCGGAGACCACGCGAAATGCACTCAATGCATTACTTCCTGTGGAAGCGGCATAGAGGACGTCACCCTTTGGACTCAGCGCCAAGCCATTCGGCCAAATAAGGCTGGGGTGCTCCACCAGCGTGTCATAAGCTAATGTACCCGTCGATACATCACGATCGAATACCGTGATCGCGTTCTGCTGTCGGCTGGCGACGAACACCTGGGTGCCGTCTCTCGTAACGATAATGCCTGCAGCGCCGACTTGTGGTGCATCGGACTCGGATATCGTCTGAAACTCGTTGAGCGTGCCATCTTGCGACCGCGTGAATCCAAATACTGAGTTACTGGTGGGGCTTGTAACGTACAGATGCCTCTCATCCGGCGATAACGCCATAATCTCAATACCCTGATACTTCGCTCCATCGGCTACCGCGCTCTGGATCCGTAGACCAGTGTTACTTTCCTCCGGCTGTAAATGAACGACGGAGGCCGAGGCAAAGCATGCGGCGTATATGTCTTGCCCATCCGCAGTCGCAACGAAAGTCTCAATCCCGTCGAGTATCGGTGCTTCTAATGTATTCACTGGTCCCAGTTGGCCGTCGGGAAGTATGGGCCATGCATGTACGCATGCACTCCCCTCCACCTGAAAATCCGCTACTAGCACCATGCTCCCATTCGGAATGGTAAAGACGTCGGCGGGGAATGCTGGCTGACCCGCACACTGTGGCAGCGCGTCACCATCCCGCCATTCCAACTCCCCAGAGCTCGGGTCACGCTGTAGTATGTGTAATT
>PKDL01000027.1 GCA_002863065.1 Pseudomonadota bacterium | reverse complement strand
ATGGCCCTGATAAGGCGTGCAGGGTGGTTGTAAATTCATGTTAGGAGCTGCCGACTCATAGCACCTGAGCAAATACCACTGTCAGATACCGGCCCTCGATAAACGCAGTTGGCGTTGGATGATCCTCACCACTACTCCGCACACTGAGGACACGAAGCTGGCGCCCCGCCGAGTGGGCAGCGTCACTCAACATCCGCAGAAACATGGAGTCGTCAACTAGTCCCGAACAACTGCAACTCACCAGGATTCCTTCTTGAGTAACACGGGAAATTCCTGCGACATTGATTGCCCGATACTTTGCATATGCTTGTTCAAGCCCAGCACGGCGGCGCGCGAGTTTGGGCGGGTCGAGAATCACGATATTGAATTGTTCTTCGGTCGACTTAAGAAAACGAACAGCGTCCTCATGATGAAAGTCCACCGACAAACCATTGAGCTCAGCGGTACCTTTCGCCACCGAAACATTAGGTCCAGAACTGTCCACCGCCACCACACGCGATGCTCCACCTTTGGCCGCGTTCAGCGCAAAGCCGCCAGTATAGGTATAACAGTCAAGTACACTCTGGCCTGCAGCAAGGGCCCGGACCCGAAGTCTATTGTCGCGTTGGTCCGTGTAAAACCCAGTCTTTTGCCCCTTCCCTGGTTTTAATCGCCATTCGATCCCATGCTCCGAAAGTGCAAGATGCAGCTCTCGGTCGCCACGGCCGAGGCGATCGCCAGGTGCGATACCTTCCATGCGTGCCGAATCTTCAGGGACGCTGATATGAACCACCGACTGAGGAAGTGTCTCGAGAATGGTGGCGCGCCAAGACTCCGCGGCGGCGGTTGTGCACTGCACCGACGCATAATCACCAAAAATATCGATGATCAGTCCTGGTAAGCCATCCCCCTCTCCATTTACCAATCGGTAAGCGTTGGTGTCCGCATTGGGTAAGCCACAGCGCTTACGTAAGCGACGTGCCTGTTCAATACGGTCCCCTATCACCTCGCTAAGATTCCCGTCATGGACACCTGGACCGAGCATTCGGACGGCTATCCGAGCATCAGGGTTCCAAGTACCAGTGCCAACGATGCCGCCCTTCTGGTCACGTACCTCAACGAGACCGCCCGTCTCAACGTGTCCTTCGACCGACTTGATCGCGCCACTGAAAACCCATGGATGCCCTGCCCAGAGAGGCTTAGCTTTCCCGAACTTCAGCGTGACTTGGGGAAGCTTACTCCTCTTCGTCATCGGGCTGCTCAGCGTCGGCAGCGGCCTCTTCTGCTGCAATGTCTTCGGGCGTTGGCTCATCGGCCGAAACGTCTTCGTCCGTGGCCAATGAATCGACTTCATCGTCTTCATCGACATCGGCAAGGCGCTCAAGACCCATCACCGCTTCACCCTTTCGGAGTCGCACCAATCGAACGCCGCCTGCATAACGACTCATTTCCCGTACATCCTGCACCCGGAAACGAATCATCATTCCGCCGTCTGTAACGAGCATTGCCTGGTCAGTATCGTCAACTAGACGGGCGCCAATCACATGTCCATTACGGTCGGTAACAGGCATCGACTTCACACCCAATCCGCCGCGCTTGGTAATGCGGAATTGGTCGATCGGAACCCGCTTACCAAAGCCATGTTCGGTGACCATCAGCACACTCTTCTCTGGCTCGAGAAGTTGCATACTGACCACTTCGTCCCCATCGCGAAGCGCCATACCGCGGACCCCTCTCGTATTACGCCCCGTAGGACGTACATCCGCATGGCGGAATCTCACGGAGTTCCCGTTGCGAGATGTCAGCATCACCTCTTGATCATCTAGCGCCCGGATACCGATAACGCGATCGCCCTCCTGCACCGCGATCGCGTAAATACCCGACGACCGAACCTTGCTATAAGACATCAGGTCCGTTTTCTTGATAAGCCCTTTTTGTGTTGCAAAGAGCAAATAGTGACCCTCGCTGAATTCTTTCACCGCGAGCACCGACGTTATTTTCTCGTCTTTTTCGAAGGGTACCAGGTTGACGATGGGTTTCCCGCGGGAGTAACGCCCCCCTTCTGGCACCTCATACACCATAATCGAGTACACCTTACCCAACGAACTGAAGACCAGTAGGGTGTCGTGATTAGACGCCGAGAACATGTCAATGACCAAGTCCTCGTCTTTGGTCGTTGCGCCGATTCGCCCTTTCCCAGCACGTTTCTGCGTTTGATATTCTGTCAGTGGAGTACGCTTTATGTAGCCCGCTTTACTAATGGTCAGCACGATCTCTTCGTCCGCGATGAGATCAGCCATCGACAGATCACCCTCAAACGGTAGGATCTCCGTACGCCGGACATCGGAGTGCTTATCCCCGATAAGATTCAGTTCCTTGATGATCTCATCCAAAAGCAACCGCTCATCCGCCAGAATAGCTTTGAGACGTGCAATTTCCGTGCGGACCTCACTGAGCTCTGCGTGCACCTTATCTCGCTCCAGACCCGTCAACCGTTGTAGACGCATTTGGAGGATACTTTCCGCCTGAATCTTCGACAGTCCGAAGCGGTTCATCAGAGATGTACGTGCGGCTTCTGGGCTCGCACTCGCTTTGATGATGGTGATTATCTCGTCAATATTGTCGAGAGCGATGACATAGCCCTCGAGAATGTGTTCTCTCTTTTCTTTCTGATCGAGCTCATAGAGGCACCGCCGCGTCATCACATCACGGCGATGGTCGATGAAATGACTAATGAGCTCTTTCAGCGTCAGTATTTTCGGTTGCCCCTTCACAACCGCCAAGTTCATCACGCCGAAGGTGGTTTGGAGCTCCGTGCTTTTATAGAGCTGGTTTAGGACTACCTGAGGTTGAGCATCGCGCTTGCATTCGATGACAAAACGCATGCCGCTCCGATCGGATTCATCGCGAATCGTGCGGATACCTTCCACCTTCTTATCTTTCACCAAATTCCCGATTTTCTCGGCGAGGCGGGACTTGTTCACCTGATACGGGAGCTCAGTCACTACAATGACATCGTCATCGCCGTTCTTCTTGCTCGCTTCGAAGTGCGTTTTTGCACGAACACGAACCCGCCCTCGGCCGGTGGTGTATGCGTCCACAATGCCCTTCGACCCCAGTATAATTCCACCCGTCGGAAAGTCAGGGCCGGGAATAAATTGTTCCATCAATTCGATGGAGGTCAACTCAGGATCGTTGATGAGAGCTACAGTCGCATCGACCACTTCCCGCATATTATGCGGTGGCATATTGGTCGCCATACCAACGGCGATACCAGAGGAGCCGTTCACCAGAAGATTGGGATATGGTGCCGGTAATACTGACGGCTCCGACATGCTCCCGTCATAGTTCGGTACGAAGTCGACGGTCTGCTTATCGAGGTCGCTCAACAGCGAACCAGCGAGCTGTGTCAAACGAACCTCGGTATATCGCATTGCTGCGGCTCTATCCCCATCAACAGAACCGAAGTTCCCCTGCCCATCTACCAGGAGATATCGCATGGAGAAGCTCTGAGCCATACGAACGATCGTATCGTAGACGGCCTGATCCCCATGAGGGTGATATTTACCGATCACATCGCCAACGACGCGAGCAGACTTCTTGTACGCCTGGTTATAGAAGTTCTTGAGATCGTACATAGCGTAGAGTGAGCGGCGATGAACCGGCTTCAGTCCGTCGCGTACATCGGGCAAGGCTCGCCCAATGATCACGCTCATCGCGTATTCCATGTATGACCGCCGCATCTCATCTTGAATGTTGATGGGCACCCGCTCGTCAGGCGTCGTTGTCTCTTCCACCACTGTGTGGCCTCCAGTTTTGGTGCCATCCCCGGCGCACCATGATGTGTTTCTTGGCGACGGCCGCCGATGTCATGCACCAACGGCTTCATCCAAGCTGCCCAAACCTGCCGACTCGCGCGCGCACGCGTGAGCGATAACACGAGGTCATATCAGATCCGGATATGAAGGCGCGACGCTAGCTCCGTATAGCGTTTCTGTCAAACTCTGGACCGGATTCTCTACAGAAGATCTCTCTTCTTGACTGTCACCCGCAGGAAACCGCTTCCCACCCGATAACGGTGTGTCCCTATGCAGTGAATTTCCTGACGATATCTATCGAGCGAACGGAAATACACCGCGCATGTTCTGGTGACTCAGAAACTACATTGACCGTCTTTCACTCCGGCGCAAGACGCGAGCGAAAGCTACCGTGACGGGCGCTTGATATCTCGAGTTGACGGCTAACATCATCCAAAACGTGAGAAGGTTGATGAACTCATGTTTACTACCCATTGTCGTGCTCCAATCTAAACTGGGATTGCGCCACTCACATTCACGCCCTTCGAGATGACGAAACCGACTGGAACCGGTTAGACTGAGGATTGTGCACAAAACGAATTTGATGATTCTCGCGGTGTCACTCATGTGTTCGGCTGCGATGGCCCGCAACCCACAGGAGTTTCGATTCAGTACTACTGGTTCGAAGGTCCTTGGTCTGTACGATTCGTCCGATAGTGGATCGAATGGGCGGAGACGTATTTTACAGAACCGTGTGCAACCAGTGCTGAGGGCATTCGGGCTACAGCTCGTTATTCACGATGCCAATTCGGGGCTGCCACCTAGCGCCGATCTGAAAGGTTTTAGGGCGATTGTCAGCGCATTCAATGATGGCGATCTGTTAAAACCCGAGGCCTATCTCATTTGGCTGAAAGAGCAATTGGATGCTGGCCGACGGCTAGTAATCCTAAACAACTTTGGAGCGTACCGAGACCGCGAGACCAAAAAGTATGTCACCCCAGACAAGCTCAACCGGGTATTTCGACAGCTAGGTGTCCGATATGGCGCTCAATGGACGAGTAAGACGGAACTTCTTTCACTCGTCTCAGCCGACGAAGACATGTTACGCGTTCCCGCGACGCAGGCGTTCAGCACATTGGAACACTACTACCATTTCGCTGTGACGAGTCGTGCAGTTAGGCCGCACGTCGTGGTCAAGCGGCGAGACATTACTCCGAGTGAGTCGACCGTAGTCTTCACTTCCGACCATGGCGGTATGGCATTAGAACGCTACTATGAGGATTCGGCTGGAGCCGAAAAGATCAATACCCGAACCTTCTTAGAAGCCGCATTATTCCCGCCCGCAGTCACCAATAACCGGGTGCTCTTTCTCCTGGATCCAGATTCATCTATCGGACATTCAGTCATGCCACAGCTGTACTGGATCAGCTCATACGCAAAACTAGAAGCCACCTTCATGCGCATATCAGATGCAAGTACACTCACAGCTCGAGATCTGCGTGGCTACGGTGCAGTGGTATTCGCCGCGGCAAGCGCGGATCGACTTGGCTCGCCCGCAGCAAAGGCAATCGAGCGATGGGTCAGAGAGAACGGAGGAGGCTTCGTCAACCTGTTTGGGAGCTACCGACCGGAGTGGCGTGCAATGCTTGGTGTGAAGAGCTGGCCGCCAACACGCCTGAAGTATAACGCGGTGACCTTCACCGATAACTTCTTTCCAGGCACCGAAGGGCTTACTGTCACCGATATGGGGGACGAAAAGAACCCTGGTCCGCTTGATGTTGCCATCGTTCCTTCCGTCAAACTGTCCAAAGAAACAACCATCGTTGCCCATGCACACGCCATCGGCCAGACACGAACGGGTGGCATTCCTGTCATGTGGAAGCTGCGATACGGAAAAGGGCGGGTATTCGCTCGGACAGACAGCTTGGCGGTACTGAAACCCTGGAGGGGGAGCATATTGCAATCAATACTCCAGGTGCAGCCAGTGGCAGGCGCGCCCATAGTCAACGCATTCGTGTACTACGTAGATGACTGCCCGCAGCCTATGTGGGACGTCGTTCGAGAACCGATAAAGAGCGAGTACGGTAAATCAGATACCGATTTCTACCGGGACGTCTGGTGGCCTGATTTGATGGCCATGGTCCGTCAGTACAAGCTCAAGCTGACCTTCAACCTTATTTTTAGCTACGACGACAACGTAGAATCAGGGTTTTCAGCGGATCCCTTCTATTCGAAGAACGGAAAGGGCGTACCCCGCTGGATGGCCATGGAGGCTATCCGGATGGGCCATGAAATTGCCCTGCATGGATACAACCATCAGTCGTTGGTAGAAGGTGGTGGCTACACATCGAAGGGCTGGGAAACTCGGGACCGTATGGTTGCGAGCCTCATAGAGGCACGGAAAGAATGGATTCGTCTATTCGGAAAGAACAATCTTCCATTTACGTATGTCGCTCCAAACAACCACATCCACCGCGCTGGCAAAGAAGCAGTGAAGATCGCATTTCCCGAAATCCGGGTAATGAGTGCGCAGTATTTGAGTGAAGGAGACATCGAGGGACATGAATGGAATGCGGATCCAGATGTCCCCCATTTTCTCGACATGCCTCGGGTGTCGAGTGAGTTTTTCATGGGTCCTTCTAACAATATTCCGATGCACGATGGCGTGATGCTTGCCGGGATATGGACCCATTTCGTTCACCCCGACGACGTCTATGATCCGGAACGAAATAATAATACCGGCTGGAAAGGACTAAACGCGTCATCCCAGCTAATGCTGCGCCATATGACGACAGCATATCCATGGTTGCGACCGATGACCGCGCGCGACGCCTATCATGAAATTGTGGCTTGGCGCAGCAACGGATTCACACTTGAACACGGCCTCAATACAGTGACAGCTCACATCGCCGCGGGGACGAACCGACCAACGTGGTTCGTGCTTCGATTAGACCCTGGTAGGCGAATTACAGACATCCAAAATGGCCGCATCGGCCATGGCGACCCCAACCGAGGCTACTGGTATATTGAAGGCCAAGGTCCGCGGACCGTCGTAAGTTTATCGCCTGCATCCTAAACTCGTCAGGCCGAAGGTAACAACGTGCCAATCACCCAATTCGGACCATTCGGAGAACCGCTTTACCCCAAAGCGACACCTGACCTAAGTATGGAGACGATGATGCGATACCGCACCACCGATCCACTGGATGAGGTGGCGCGTTTCTATCGTGACTACTTTGTGCCCGCTGGTAAACACATACAGACCAGCATGGGAGCCGACAACCAAGGTAATGCGGTCTTCACTCTCTCGGTAGGCCGCCTCTATGATCAACCAATTCACTTTTCGGCTATCGTCGTAATGGAGGCTCCCAAACGTCGTGAAAAGGACCGTCCCACGCGCCATATTCTGGTCATCGCAAAATGAACCCGTTTCGGTCCCTCGTCGTAATGCTCGTACTGTGGGGAGCATGGTGTTGGTCGATTCCGGCAACAGCGGAAACACCTCGTGCGCTTCTAAAAGACGCCACATCTTGGGCATATCAGCTGCAAAATGTGGATATCGAAGCACTGCGCTCAAGTACTTATGATGTGATTGTCCTTGACGTGGAAGATGACACACGAAAACCGTGGCAACCCAGGGTCATCGAATCGCTGCGTGTTCGAGACGATAAACCACGCGTTGTACTCGCGTACCTGAGCGTGGGAGAGGCAGAAAACTATCGTGCCTACTGGCAACCCGAATGGTCACGCCGCCGCCCCGCGTGGCTAGGGCGGGAAAACCCATCGTGGCGGGGTAATTTTGCGGTGAAGTACTGGATGCCCGAATGGCACCAAATGCTTTTCCGCTTCGGCGGCATGCTGGACAAAGTGATCGGGGCTGGATTTGATGGCGTCTATCTCGATCGCTTGGACATCTACATGACTTGGGGGCCTTCTGGTCGAGGCGCTCGTCATCGTAAACACTCAGCAACCGCAATGGTGAGGCTAGTAGAGCGAATTGCACATCATGCGCGAGTCGACCGCTCCCTCCCCGAGTTTTTAGTCGTGGGCCAGAATGCTCCCTTGCTCTGTGACCACCCCAAATATGTCGCTGCGGTAGATGCTGTCGCATTAGAAGACTTATTCTACTACCGACGTCGAGGGCGGGACGGTGCGCGAAGGAATCAACGGTACACGCGCTTTATCCTGGAAAGCCTCACACCACTTCGAAACGCAGGGCGACC
>PKDL01000195.1 GCA_002863065.1 Pseudomonadota bacterium | reverse complement strand
ACAGTGGTGAGATTCAGGGGACGACTCTTATCGATCCCTACGACAATGTTTCCCGTATTATTTTCAAAAAAGTAGTGTACAAGCCGCTAGACACAAAGCATTTCGTATTTACGCCTCCAACAGGTGCAATCGTCAAAGACTTGTCAGGAAAGCGAGCGCAATGAAGAAACTCTTCTTCCAAACACTAGGTTGCCCCAAGAACCGCGTCGACTCTGAAGTAATGCTCGGAACATTGCTGAATGACGGTTATGGGCTGGTGCGCGAAGCAGACGATGCGGACGTACTGGTGGTCAACACGTGCTCTTTTATCGAAGAATCAAAGGTCGAATCTATCGACGCGATTATGGACCTTGTCCACGCTAAAGCTAACGGAGCAGCCCCCAAGAAAGTGGTTGTTGCTGGCTGTTTCGCTCAGCGCTATTCCGATGCGATTCAAGAGGAGATTCCGGAAGTAGACCTCATCGTCGGCACGGGTGAATACCACCGAATCGGTGACCTACTTGAAGAGTCAACCGATACGCAAACAACTGTTGCCGTTGGCCGACCATATTATGTGCATGACACTGAAACCCCCCGGGTGGTCACAACCGCTCCGTACACTGCATACCTGAAAGTCTCGGAAGGATGCAGTCAGCGTTGTACTTTCTGCATCATTCCGAAGCTGCGAGGTAAGCAGCGAAGCCGGAGAATAGACGACCTCGTCTCCGAGGCCTCACGCCTCGCCCAGAATGGTGTTCGGGAGCTCAACCTCATCGCGCAGGATTTGACACATTACGGCAGTGATTTAAAAAACGGTACGGAGCTGCACGACCTTCTTCCAGCCCTTGCAAGCGTCGACGGTATCGACTGGATACGGTTACTATACTGTTACCCACATAACGTTACAGATGAGCTTGTCGACGCTATCGGTAGCATCGATAAAGTGGTCCCATATGTCGATATACCCCTGCAGCACATTGACGATACGATGCTCATGGCAATGCAGCGACGAACCACCCGACAAATAACAGAAGACCTACTTGCTCGCTTACGTCGGCGCATTCCAGATCTCGTTTTGAGAACCACATTTATCGTGGGTTTTCCCGGTGAAACCGACGACCAGTTTGACAGGCTAAGCGAATTCGTAGCCGAGCAGCAGTTCGACCATGTCGGTGTATTCACCTACAGCTCAGAGGACGGAACCCGAGCAGCGCGTTATCCAGACGACATTCCTGAACAAGTAAAGGAGAGACGTCGGGATCAACTCATGGCGATGCAACGAGAGATCAGTGCTGACAAACTACAGCTACGTGTAGGCTCCGAGATCGACGTCCTAGTGGAGGGAGTCAGCGACGAAACCGAGCTCTTGCTGCAAGGTCGCTGGGCTGGCCAAGCGCCCGACGTGGACGGCGTCACCTATATCAATGAAGGGTTTGCCGAAGCCGGCCAAATCGTACGAGCGGAAATTGTTCAGGCTGGTGATTACGACATCGTAGCCCGACTGCTCCAGCCCTAAACCAGGCAGGCTCGCGGCGATATAGCGCCTAATCCCTGATCGCGCTTACGGACGAGGAAACGCGCGCTGCAGATACGGCTCAACGAGATATGCGGCCATTTTCAAACCAAGCTCTGCATGGCTGAAGAGGCTCAGGACGCCGCGGCGAGATGTGAGTCGGCTAGCGATATATTGGGGCCGAATGTAGAACCTTCGGTAAAATCGCCGAGCGTATCCAGGTAGGTCCGCGGCATCCAGGGCTTCGTGTTCGCTGGTAGCCTCACCAGACCAACGGAATATCTCAGGGCGGCTAGACAGACCCTTCCTCTTGCGCCTTTTTCCAAACGCAGTGGCAGGCATTGGTAATGCGACGTTGACCTGTACGTAGTCCAAGTCATTATCGATTGCGAACTGAATGGAACGCTCGATCGTCTCGGGGGTTGCACCTTCGAGGCCCACCATGAACGTCCCGGATACCTCCAAGCCCGCATTACGGCTCCAATTTACTGCCTGATACCCCTGAGCAACCGTTGTGCCTTTACCGGTACGTCTCAGTACCTGCTCATCGCCTGATTCAAATCCAAAACAGACCTGAGTACACCCCGCCGCCGACATCATCTGTAATAACTCTTGGTCCACTGTAGACACAGTCGCGAAACATCGCCAGGTCAGGTCGTAATCGCGCTCGAACAAACCTTCGCAAATTGAAATGACCCGCTCTCGGTCCCATGTAAAGGTATCATCGCGGAAAATGATTTCTCGCATGCCATAACGACCGACTAATTCGTCTATTTCTTGCAGAACCAAATCCAGCGGTCGGGCGCGTACTTTCCCCTTGTTCCAAATGTGCGTAGGGCAGAAGACACAGCGATGTACGCAGCCTCTCGTTGTTGCGAGCGTCGTACTCGGTAGACGACGAGAAAATGGGATGGTGTACTTGCTAAGATCCAGTAAGTCCCTCGCTGGCAGTGGATATTGCTCCCATTCGGGTGGCGGCCTGCGTTCCGTAGTCTGCAGTTGCTCGTCTTCTAGGAACGCTATGTTTGGTACGTCATGCCATGCGACGCCCTGCGACAGCCGAAGTATGGCTTCTTCCGGTTCACCCAGAATGACAATATCAACGGCACTGTTCCGTAACGTACGCTCGGGTTCGGCCGTGACGTTCGGCCCAGAAATCACGAGTGTGGTGTCGGGCAGCGCACTGCGAAGAATCTCCATCAAGCGATAATCATCGAGAAGGCTGCCCCATGCCGATGGCACCAGTACATATGCCGGTGGGTTTGGCGACAGCCGCTCTGCGACTTCCGCGTGTGACCAGCCCTCCACATTGGCCGGGATGAGCTGGACTGGAATATCCGCTTCCCGAAGAACAGCCGCTGAGAAGGCTAACTCTAGTGGTGGATAAGGGCAGGACAGAGGCACTTCCCCGCCGAAGTTATCGCGCAAAAATATCGCTTTACGCCCATTGATTTCAGCCAACGGGTCGAGGAGTACCACGCCGTGGGTCGACCGACTCATATTGTGCAACCTGCTGCGATCATCACGCATACCCTACCACGCCCAGTGCTGTTACGTTCCATAGGCAACGTGCGATTAGCTGAGACGGTATGCGATGTATCAGTGATTGATGTACGTGGATTTAAGCAATGCACACACTGATATAGGAAATGTCGGCAGAAGTTTGTGCCGCTAGCATGAAGACAGGTTAGGCTTTAGACATGGCAGCACCATTAGAACCTGAATTAGCCGGATTACTCGCACGAGCGAGTCGCTCTCTGCGCGAAAACCGTATTGATTCTGCGTTAGAGGATTTTCAACGCGTAGCTGAACAGAGACCGGACCGCCCGGAAGGCGCTCTCGGGCTGGCACAAGCCGCGTTCAAAACCGGGAATGGACGCGAGGTTCTCTTATATGCACCCCAAGCGATCAAGGCCGACCCTCGCTGTTTGCAGGCTTACGAACTCCTCGCCATCATTGGCATGCATGGGGGTGTAGCGGACACAGCGATAGGCTGGCTTGAAATTGGTGCGCAAACAATGCCGCGTGAGCCTTTGCTCTTTGAATGGCTGACCTTGCTATATGCAATCGCGGGTAGAGATGCTGATATCTCCAGTTGCATGCGCCATTACGGTCTTTTACGAGGAAAATCGCCATCCGAAACGGCGCTTATCTTCGCACGAAATCCAGCATTACCAGAGGATATAAGGAGTAGAATTACCGCAGCATCGCGTTCCTAACACGTCGTCTGAGTATCATGGCAATACGCCTTACTGTGACTGTTTTTCCAGCACTCGCCTCTGCACATTCTGGAGAAGGCGGGCTACCTGGGCGAGGTCAATCCCACACTCCGCTGCAGCGGGCGTGAATAGGAAATCAACTAAATAGACGTCGGTGAAAATATTGAGAGTCGGTGCGGCAAGCTTCGCGTAGCGGTCAAAGTATAGGAGCTGTTTCAAAATCAGGATGAACTCTTGCGGCATACCGAGACCATGCTTTCGCGCATTGGCAATGATATCTGGGAGCATGTGCCGGTAATCGATATCTTGCAGAGAGTGAGACAGAAGCGGGCGATAGACCTCTGCAAGATCGGCTTCCAGTGCATCCATGTCTACTTCGTTATCTGCCGCACCCATCTCTACGAGAATACTGGCTAGTTCACGGAAGTCCTCCGTTGAAAAAGACAGCATGTAACGTAATACCATCATGCGCTGTTCGCGACTGAACCGCCCAACGATACCGAAGTCGATAAAACCGACTTGCCCAGTAGTCGGAAGGCACATGAGATTTCCCGCATGCACGTCACCGTGGAAAAAACCATGCAACATGGTGGTAAGCATCCAGGCTTTCATTCCGGTTCTAAGCCACTTTTCAGGATCAATATTGGCTTCGCGTATGGTAGCTATCTCATCCGCTTTAACACCGTGAAAGCGCTCCATAGTTATCATGCGCGCGCTTGAGTACTCCCAGTGAACTGTAGGCGCCTTGACCTTTTCGAGCATGTTGTGACGAGCCATGATCTGATTGAACTCATCGATATTCTTCGCTTCGACTGTAAAATCTAATTCCTGCCGAATCGTCGATTCAAAGTCGCGAATAACACCTGTGACATTGCCCAAGCGGGCGTCCTTTGACAGAAACTCAGCAATATTCGCTTGTCGATGCATAAACCAGAGATCGGCTCCAACCGCTTCAGCAATATTCGGCCGCTGCACCTTCACCACCACTTCCTCACCACTCTTCAATCGCGCTACGTGGACCTGCGCAATGGATGCCGCTGCAAGGGGCGTCTCATCAAAGTATTCGAAGGTATCGTTAAGTGCCCTGCCCGTTTCCGCCTCTACAATAGCTCGAGCGTCCATGAAGGAAAATGCCGGTACCTGGTCAAGACAGGTATTAAATTCTTGGACATAGCGATCCGGAAAGAGACCAGGAGAGGATGCAATAATTTGACCCAATTTGAGGTACGTGGGCCCAAGCTGCTCGAAAGCTCTGCGCAAAAACTCGGGTCGGCGCTTCGGTGAAGCCAACAGCGGCACTCCGTAACGGAACGCTATCCATGCGACGTTCAATGCGCGAGATAAAAGCTTCCAGAGCATCCCCGTACGCCCCCGACGAGTTAACTATTTTGGCGAACCTTCTTCATGCCACATGCGAATCGCTAGACGCCAAAACTCGCCAGTGAGAGCAACAGTAACATTCCAAGTATCACCGCAGCCCAACGCTTCGCAGAACCATCATGCTGTTTGCTTTTTGTGCCTGCAGCGCGTTGCATACCGCCGCGCATCCGCATCATACCACCACGACGGCTGCGGGATGCCGACCGCGAATTCTTTCTACTTCGTTTAGCTGCCATAACACCCCGTTTATAGGCGGCTCATGACTGGATTGTCATCCCATATCTGTATGCTGACACGTTATTAGTCGTCTGCAGGGCGTTCACGGTAGAGCACGATGGTCTTTCCGATCCGTTGCACAAGACCGGCAACAAGACGCTCGGATAGCGCATTCGCGACCGCTGTTTTGTCATCCAGGCAGTTCTGTAGCAGTTTCACCTTGATAAGTTCATGGGTGGTTAGCGCGCTGTCGACGGCTGCGACCACCGACTCACTGAGACCCTCTTTCCCAATAAGCACAACGGGCTTCAGAGAATGAGCTCTGCCCCTCAAGGCTTTCTTTTGACGTTCGGAAATCTCAACTGACACAGTATGTTCTCCAATAAACAGTATTCGCTACCTATCTCGGCCCAAAAGATAGGTGTCTCTCAGGGACCTCTGCCATCTATGGCGCCAAGCGGACGAGTTCGGTGAACGTGCTGGCTCTTCAAAACTTGAATTGAGTACTGACGCCGGCTCCACCTGGTAATAGTGTTGGTGTTGCAACGATATCTCGGCCGAAACGAAACATGCTGCTGGAGGTGTCGTCAGCTTCCACATCCATAACGGCGAAGACCACGATCCCCGCGATAAGTGACGCGCCGGCAAGACCGCTTAGCACATAGAGTGGAACTTCGAGGTTTTCCGCGGAGTTCTTAGCACGGATTCTCGATTGGTATTCAGCTTCCTTTTCCGCTTCTGTGAGTCCATTTGGATACGCTAATTGTGCTTCATCGCGATACGTCCCATACTGCTGTCCAACGGCACCCGCCCCAGCACCTAGCGCAACTGCTGTGCCCACAAGCGTCCAGCCTACCCAATTCGTATACCAAGGCTTCAGCCCAGAGTCTGATGCGGACGCTGTAAGCTGCACGGCTCCTAAATACACTGACATCTCTTCTATTCGCCGGTGGGAGATGACGTTGGGCTTTACCGTAAGTGCTCGCTGCTTCACGATTGCACGACGTTTCACATCGATCTTCCAAGATGCCAGCAGCGGCTGACCTTCCCGCTGAATAACACCCGCTAGAATCACGTAGTCGACTTTTAGCGCCTCACCAATGGCTTCAGAGTAGTTGATTAGGTGCTTTTGCGCTTCCGCTTCTGTGTCAAACCCTAATCCGAACTGGCCGTCATGCGTGAGAAGTGAAGACTCATAGGCGAGATCAATATCGATCTCTACTTGACCACCGCTTGGAATTGTCAGGTTACGAGCTATGGACGTGGATCGTCCCTTTCTCGCCAAGACGCTCACTTCGCCGGCATACAATCCTGTGTAAGCTGCGGGTGACTCATCAGTCATCCGCCGACCATTGATAAACACCTCGCATCCTGATGGCCGAGTGCGAACCACGAGTGCCCCAGTGCGCTTCGAGGCTTCTTTCTCAAGAACACTCGTATAGAGATCAACGAGCTTCGGATGGTACTTTTCAGATGTGACCGTAAATTCGTCGCCAAAGGTTCGCAGAAGGCTCTGCATCGTAGTTCGGGCCTGAGCTTCGTCGCCAGAGAACAGTTGACAGCGCGCCAGCAGTATCAGCGTCTTGAAGTGATCCGCTCGGACTTCGGTATTTCCTACAACGGAATCGCCTAGTGCATCGTAGGCCGCTTTTGCTTCCGCGAGAACCGGTATAGCGCGCGATGGTTTCCTGAATGCAAGCTCTTCGCCTTGAGCTAGCTTCGCCTTGGCTCCGTCAAGCTGGTCCACGCTGACGTCTCCAGCGGATCTGCCCAGTGCCTTTTTTAATTGCCGCAGAGCGTCATCACGACCCAATACGGAGAGGGTTTTCATTTCTCGTAATCTGTTCTCGATACCGCGGACATATTCGGTCGTTTTACCGTTGGCAGCGTCTCTGAGATTGAGTTCGACCAGCACCACCGACGCCTCGAGGTCGCTCTGCGCAGAGGCGCCAGTCGTCACAAGACACGTGGTCAGGCAAATTAGGCTTGCGATGGTCGTTTTGCTGATGGCGCCGTACACCTGAGCCTCCCAATTGGATGTGCAACTACGATTTCGTCATTTACATTGACGTAACTGGACGCGACCTTAGCAATACATTGATGACTTTTACACTTCCTAGCTCGGTGCTGCGCAGTCACATACCTAAATAACCTCCTGGTGCACCATGCGCAGGCTCCCCTGCAGTCGGTCGCTGCTGGTCGTCAGTGTATCTAAGGAGATCCACCGAGGACTTGACGCATCTAGGATGGGACCGATAAAGAGTGCTTCGTGGGATAACGTCGTGGTTAGTGTTGCGGGAGTACCGCACGCACAGGTCTGAATATCGCATTCAGCTGATTCGTCCCCAGATACATTATGGATGGCTGCCGGCTACAAAGCAGCGCATCGGGGTCAAACAGGCCTTGAGCATGCACATCGTCGGTCGTCCATAGCTTCGGTAAGCATGCACATATCGGAGGAATTTCACGCATGAACTTCGCGGTTAGACTTAGCTCAATAGCCCCTCTTCTACTCGCCATGTCCCTGGTGATGCCAGCGTCCGCGCAACATACGCTGCGGATCGGCTCGGTAGCTCCTGAGGGCACACCTTGGTTCAAGATCGTAAAGAAGATAAAGCGTCGTATCCAAAAGAAACGTAAAAAATAGGAGACCATCATGGCCAAAAGAAAGAGCACAGTTAGACGTTCAAAAAA
>PKDL01000298.1 GCA_002863065.1 Pseudomonadota bacterium | reverse complement strand
GCCCCCATGTTTGTCCTGCTGATGAAGCCATCTGACGTAGCATTTCAGAGCGCATCAACTCATTACCTTGATCTGCTTGCGCTGTGCCTCTCGACGAATGGGGCAAATCAGCGATTGGCGGGCGCCCGGCGGGTGCGCGACGTCGGCGATGGTGACTCAAAACGAGTGGGTTACGGCTTTCTCAGATAAGCGAGGGAAAGAGCGGCACTCAAGCCGCCCCCGGAGGGTTCGTCATAGGAGCACTGCGACCTAACCGTATATTTTCAGCCGGTTGCGCCCGACCGAGCTATCACTTTAGCCGCAGAGAACCTATTCATGCGAGGGCTACAATGGGAACGTTGGATCCTCTTCGAGGGGATACCAGTCGGTAGACTGGTTCAACGGCAGAAGTCCCCGCGCAATCAGCGCTCCACGAATAATATTCGGGTAAAACTCAGTACCTTTCATCAGGAACTTCTTTATGTTTTCACCAATCGTGTACTGCACCACACCATCGATGTTTCGTATCAATTCAGTCGTACAGTTACGGAAAAGTGTATGGTACGTCTCCTCAAGGCCCAGGGCTTCACTCTCATAGGCATAAAATGTGAGTAGCTCCGCTTTCTCATCCTGAGTAAGGTTGAGTACCCACTGCTCTACGTGATGGTCCTTCTCTACAATCATCGACTCGTATCGCGCCGCCAGGCTGGTAACTCGCAGCGCTAATCCAAAGTGATTCTGCAGCCCCTTGATCAGATCGTAGGACTGACCGATTCGAGGAACCGCCTCAGCCGAGATCACCAAATTATAGATTTGTACTTCTTTCCCACGATTCCAATGGCTATGACCATGCAGCATGACCGGTTTTGAAAACTCAATCCGGATCTGCGTATGTCCAGCAGGCACAATCGCGGGGAAATACTCCAGCTGGAAGTACACATTGGCAACAGCATCGGTTGGGATGTGGGCGAACCAATATCCTTGGTCATGGAATACGTTAGCCAATGCCAAGGTCGGATCCTTTGCCTCAGGTGACTGAAGGACCATCACCGGACGACGTTTCTCGGTATCGAGACATTCGCCTACCCAAGGTCCTTTGGTGAAACGGGCACGTGGCTCGTATTCATCGGTGGGGTCGTAGGCGCAAAGTTCAGAATCGAATACAGGACGCGGTGCCTCCTGAGTCACGAAGTCGCCCTTACCTCCAATAGCGCTTGGCGAGGCAATTTCGTTCGACGCAAAGGCTACAGGGCGCTCTGCATCCACCAGGGATTCGCAGCCCAAGACGAGCTGCGCGCTTGCAAGTAACACCAACACGAGGTTGGCTGGGATTGTATTCTTGTTGTTTCGCGACGTGGTCATATTAGCTCCTTCCACAGGTGACCCCACCAGTGTGCAAAGCCGATGCCAAAACCAACTAGCCGGTCGATTCATGCTTCTAAGCCACTGATAGTATGACAAATCGACAGATCCACACCCTGATAAGTGAGGTTCATAGACCCTGGTTTGCTGCGTATATCTCGCCTGTAGAATCTAACTGAACTCCCTGCTTCCATGGGTCACTAGGCTCGAAGCGACCGACGCAGAGGTAAATTCCTGCATCAGCGAAAGACGGCCGGCGGGTGCTCGCCCTCGGTGACGGTGGCAGGCGGAGCGCCTTGGGACAACGCGTTGAGCGGAACGCTAAGACGCCGCGGTAGTGCACCAGGTGTTGCATTAGCCGAGAGCTCCACCGCCCAGAAGACCACTCGGAACACCATGGGCGGCATGCAAGGCATGCATGGCGCCCATCGGCGGTGGCGAAGATATCTTCGGTCCGAAGACGCTACATGAACACTGCCGTGCTTACCCCTCAGGATATGCCGTGCCGGTGTTTCTAGGCATACAACACGACGTATTACAAATGGGAACCTTCAAGCACCAGCGAACGGAAACGCTCAAGCACTATCGTGCAACCCTTGGTACACTGTGCTTCACCCGCACATCTGAAAGCTTTCTCTATCAACGTAAGAATGATTCACCTTAGCGACCGTTCGAAGGCGTGAGTATCAAAACCTAGTCCCCTCGGTTCGGCTCGCACCCCGCAAGTCACATCCTCCCCTCAGCCATCGAACATCAGGTCTTGGCACAGTACTAGCAATCTCCTGTCATCGTCGGCCTCGGACCCTTCCTTTTTGGAACGGAATGGCAGGCCAAAGACCTTGTATTTCGCCCGTTGGAGGAACTATGCGGCCCCATGCGTTTTGGACTCTAATACTTGCACTTGTGTTTTTACCCGGTTGTCTTGATTTCGAAGCCAACGACCGGTCTGCAGAAGAAAACCAAGAAACCGGTGGCTGGCAGGACCGGGGGCAGAACCCGGGTTCTTGGAATCGCTCCACGGACCTAGAAGGTACTCCAGGTGATTCCTGGGAATACCAGGTGCATTACGAGTCGGTCATTATATCCCCGGATGGGCAGTGGCTATTCACCAGCCTGCCACTCCCAGGACCGGATAAAGGGTTTACCACTCCAGGAGTCGCGTTGTGCGCTAAGCATCTCACAACCGGTAAACAGCACTGCATGCCAACGGCGCTAAATGTAAGACGCATAGGCTTCAGCCCGGATGGACTCTACGCCTTCGCTTTGAGTGAGACGGGTGGCTCAGTGTATGAACTCCACTTACCCACACTGCTGGAAGCTGGTGGCCAGAGTCCTATCCAGGCTACTTATGAACTCCCCCAGTCGGGATTTACCGCCATCGATATCTCTCCCGATGGTCGCTACGTGGTCGCAAGCAATGTCCCCACCACAGACGCATTCGAAGCCCTTTGGAACATCCTCCCCTGCATCGGCAGTCAGTGCATTCTGAATGTCATTGATCGGGAGCTAACTAGCACCAAAAGTCTTACTTTAAATACCGCTCCTCGAGACTTGGACTTCTCGCCCTTTCGTGACGAATTGCTAGTTACTACATCCACCCATTTGGACAACGGCACACCACAAGCAACGGTCCATTTCATTGAACTACCATCCGTTTCTATCGTGGCCAGTCCAGCCTTCCCGAACTGTGCAGACGAGCTGGTCCTCCAACCCGATGGTGCACTCGCTTTGCTAGCCCCCATAGCGTGTAATACCGATGGTCCCGCTACCACCTTCGGTCGTCGAGGCAGCGAAAGCGGTATCATCGAATGCGCTACCTCTGGCGATTCATACGACCCCATCTCAGTGCTAAACCTGGATACTAGAGACTTCATCACGAATCTTCCGGGTTACGGACCAGTCGATATAAGTCCAGACGGGAAGACGGCGGTCGGTTTCACGCGTAAGCAAGACATGGAAGATTTCTGGTCCTACCCACAAGCACTACCCGTAGGCCTTATCAAAGTGGATTTAGACACGCTCGATTGGAGTATAATCGAGTACGGAAATCGCGAGCCGGCCTACTGGATTGCCCCGGACGCCGTCACCCTCTACACCTACGAAGATGGGCTCATATGCGAAGACACCGATGGCGACCCATGCACTCTCAGTAACCAGTGCACTGAGGTACCCGCAAACGCCTCCCGAATCTCATTAGAGACGGGCCAACGGGTGCCCATGTCGGATAATTCGATACAACTCAAACACTTTGTCGTTACACCTGATGGACAGACTATTATCAGCCTGCAGGACGATGCGATTGCCAGCTTTTCTACGGGCAGCACCGAGGTTGACACCCTCGATTTGACACTTGAGGCTCACAACCGCCTTGGCGTTCGCCCCCAGAACGATTATCTCCTTGTCGGTAAACACAATGCAGCGGAGTACGATTTGGTGGACCTAACCACCTTCAACCACTTCCACACGGTAGCCTTTGATGCGCCTTCGCCTCCTACCACCGCACGCTAGTACCGCTGTCGCCCCCGGACGGTGACCACAACCACAGCGCCAGACAGCCGGTTATTCGCCGACGTCGAGACTCAGCGGGTTGAATGGCGGCCGCAGCTGGAGCACATGAATGGGACAAATATCCGCACCACACTCGGTGTCCGACGGGTGCTGGACGTCGGTGGTGGTGACTCGGTACGCGCGTGACACCGAACATTGTGCTCAACCGCTGGCGAGGTCAGCACTAATAACCCATCGTACGCAATGGGTAATAGCCGATGAGCCCCGTTGGGCATGCACTCACTAGCGTCTAAACACATGCCAACGTGCCAACCAGAGCGCACGCTTTGAATACGCACAGTATGGCGGTCAATCAGCATCCGTCAGCGTAACGGCACCTTCCTCCGCTATGGCTAGCGTAATACGCCCTTTGCCTGCATCTAGCAGCCGTTTCAGGGCCGCTCCCGCTTCTCCCGCAAGCGCCGTGCTATCGCCGTTCTGTAGACCTCGTAATGCACGTACATTTTCCTGGGATGCCGCAGAAGATGCCAGCAGCGGTAGTAAGGCCAGATCATCAATATCCGTCGCACTGAGTAACCAGGCAAGCGAAGGTCCGAGATGTGCTGCATCGTCGTCAGATAGCTTGTCGAACAACGAAAGACACTCGGTCACTGCCGTCATTGGGAGTGACTGAGCTAGCGTTTCAGGCTGACCTTCTGCAGCGCCGAGGATCAGTGGAATGTCTACGGTACTAATTCCTAACTTGAGCGACTGCACTGCATGCTTCACCGATTGCTGCGAGAGCGCGATGAGAGCAAGTCCTCGCAATCGTGATTCGGTTTCTTTCGTCTCTACCATCGATGAAAGCGCAGTGATTTGATCCGAAGGCCCCAGATATGAAATCGCTGTGAGGCGGGTCTCGTCGGTTCCAACCGCAGCCCACTCCTGGAGTACTTCCAGGCCTATATCCGACCCCAACGCGCTCGCTTCGTGCAGCAATGCATGCCGCTCATGAGCCGTTTCCGCCACATTCAAAGCGTTCACCCCGCGCTCCACTGGAGAGAGCGCCGCCAGCTTATGCCAAAGCGCATGAAGGCCATTCATTAGCGTTAGAACTGCATCCAGTCGACTCAATGCGTCCGCTAACGCCAAGTCCACACGCATCGAGACGTCTCCCTTCTCCAAGGCCCCGCCCATCGCGAGGAGCTGCAATAGCACCGCACGCACACTCGGCGTCAACCACGCAGAGAGCAAAGCTGTATTCTCTTCAGCTGCATGAGGCTGAATTAACGTAGCCCTGTCGAAACTACGGTCACCGGTATCAAGGTCAATTTTTTCAAGCTCAAGCCGGTCATGGCTCACTAATGACGCATCAAACCCAACGGGTGGACAAGATTGGCTCAACACCACAAAACGCTCATTACGCCGAGTCGTATGCTGCCAACGAACCGCGCCGCCCGAAGGAAGCCCGAGCCAAAAGGCCGGCCGCCGTCTGTCACGTGGCTGTGATTTCACTCGCTGAGTAAGGGATGCCTGCAGAGCATGCGTCGCCTGGACACGAGCTTCAGTTCCGAGGTTGACCTCCGGCACATTCATCGCCGCGATAGTGGCCACTACTGGGCCGCCGATAATCCCAATCCAGAACGCACCCTGGGTGCCCAAAAGCCAATAAGCGATTCCCGCGACTGCCAATATGCCCGATATAAAAGCTGCAGCAATTATCCATGGAAGAACGCGGCGCATGTAAGCACGCCTGCTCCAATCGTATTCGCGCAGCGCGGTACCCGGTAACTGAGTAGGTAATCCGCACTCTCCCAAGACGTGAATTGCCACATCAAGCGCATTCGTTCCGTACGTGCGTGTCGCGGTTTTCGCTGAACGCAAAACACGACGACCCGTGCGAAAAAAACCCACTCCAAATCCAATAACGGGAAACACGAAGGTAGACCCTACCACCCGCACAATTCCGTACATCAGGCCCGCAACGAGTGGCGTCAGGAACAGGTCGTCCGCTCCGTCGTTACCCTCGATATGGTCGTATACAAACAAGAGCGTAACGACCACGCTGGCCGCGAGTGAGAGGTAATGAAGAACGGTACTCGTTTGCTTTGTCCACGTCATCTCAGTACCGCACCTGGTTCTTTTCTGCGCTATGCCGATTGCGCCGGACCGCCACCGCAGTTCAGTCAGCTTGGCATCGTGTCTACCATACCTGGAAAACTTTATGCATCACGCACCAAGTCTGAATACAAGTTGAACGGACTGGCGACTTCCCCCTGTTCCTGCAAATGAATCTATCCGGCGACCCCGCAACCCATGCTGCACTCACGAACTAGCCACATCACAATTGTCTTCGTATCGTCGCACCCTCAGATGATGGCCTCATTATGAGAAAGCCTTCTCCAGCAAGCGGACACCTCGAATGAACAATACCCAATCCATAACCAACGGCTTGCTTATGTATCTCCACGGCCTGGAGAAAACACCAAACGGGACAAAAGGCCGATGGATGCAGACCATGTTCGGCCCAGCGAACTAGGTACAACTGAACTCGTTGCCGCCCTAACACATCCTGTCCGCTCTTGGACTCAGGACTATCTGAGTTCACCTATGAGTGAATTGGCCCGCACCGGCTATCGTCCGAGCTCTTCTGGCGTCGCAACCGAGCTAGAGACTGATCCGCTGTGCACGTAAAAGCCATCGGTGTGGTAGGTTCGGCCCTCCCACCAGTTGTAATCCGATGTACGAGTGTCGGTAAATTTGTAGTTGGTCCCACCCGCTTGCGACTGCAGCGGTGAAGTCATCTCACTATCATCGTTGTAGCGTGCCACGTGCTCTTCGGACTCGCTTGGAATAACGCTGATATGGCCTGAACCGGCCGTATTCGCCGCAACCGCAATAACTAACTGCCCGGCATTCGCCGACTCTTGTGCCGCATGCATATCTTCGACGCTAGTCCAGCCAAATCCAGCCCCGTACGCCTCAAACCATGCGGCAAGTGAATCAGCATTCATCTCGCGGATAGTTCCTGCATTACCTGGGGACGGGTATAGGGGGCGAATGACATTGCTCACGTCTTCCTGTGCCGCCACCATCGTGTTGTATTGCGCCGAAGTAACTGCTGTCGCGCCGCCTTCCAGTCGACGGATCGCGCTATTATTCCACCATACTCGCGGAACATATGCGCCCATCATGACCGCAAAATCTGCCGCGTAAATATTACAGTAGGTCGAATTCGGAGTACGCTCATAACGATCGGAATCCGGTGAGTTGAGAGTCTCAATCACCGCATACTGGTTGGCCCGGAATAGCTTCCGACGAATCGCCTCCGCTAATTCAGCATTGCCCAGGGTTCGCGCCACATGGAGGGCTCGCTGCACATTTGTAAGCGTTGCCCCCGCACCGAACTCGTCGCCGATAAGTCGCTCCCGATGCGCCTCGAAGTAGTCCGCGATGGAACTGTCTCCATCCAACCCTTCGACCGCCTCCGGTTCCAGTGTGGTCCTTTCTTGGTCTGCGCCAGCATCAATCATATATGCTCGACTTGATCGGTGTGTCCCCAAGTGCACGCCGGGAGGAACGGTACCGCCGTCCTCCGTCGTCGCTTCATCGGGAGCAACTACGGTATCGACTCCGGTAGCACCACCGGGCTGATGTGTAATCGCCGTGAGTAACGTGCTTCTATCCGCAGCTTGTAGCCAAATGCCCACTTCACCAGCAGACATTGCCCCGGACGCTACACAAATGTCGATAAGCCACTGATATATCGTTAGGTCGAGTGGTTCAGGGGCCTCTACGTCCGCTCCATCGCCTGCCCCCTGCAACGTACGTGCAATCCCACGCCCGATTGCCGTACCCAATTTGATTGCCGCACGGCCCAACACACCCGTTGGACTTAGCGCCAGCGCAGCCTCACCGTAACCCATCCCTCGGAGCGCATTCCTTGCGGCGCCACCGGCTGCAGCGCCGATCGCACCTCCTGCGCTAGACTGCGAATCGGAGGGTGACACTTTACGTTCTCTATCAGGTACGGGGCTCATAACACTCTCCAGTCTGGACACCCAAGCATACCGCAAATCCGCATAAGCCGTCACAGGCGTACAGCGTCTCATGATCACCGAAGCCAATGCGCAAATGTTGGCGGCTGATACTCCCTATCTACCGCGTTACTCATCCAACTGAGGCGCTGCTATCGCTCACGCCGCCAAGATTTTATCG
>PKDL01000578.1 GCA_002863065.1 Pseudomonadota bacterium | reverse complement strand
TGGGAGCAAGGCACCGTGACCTCATCAATCCATGGTTTGTGCACCATGAGATGGTCAGATAACTCGGGCTCTTTCGCTTTGGCAGCATGGAAGTGATCAAAGGCATTAGGGTTACGTTCTTCCAAGGCTGCGGCTGAATCGAATGCCTCGCGACTTTCGCATTCAGTACATTCCCAAATAGGCAGGGGTGTTCCCCAAAAACGTTCTCTTGAGAGCGCCCAATCGACATTGTTGTCGAGGAAATCTCCAAAACGTCCATCTTTGATGTGATTGGGGAGCCAATTGATTTGTTGGTTATTTTGTATCGCCCGATCGATTACTTCAGTGGTTCGGATGAACCATGCGGGTCGTGCATATTGGATCAGCGGGTCGTTGTCGGCTCGCCAACAAAAAGGATAGTCGTGACGATACGACTCCGACTTATAGAGCATCCCACGCTCTTTAAGATGTCGGATGATGTCTTTGTCGGCCTCCTTTACGAAACGACCAGCAAAGTCAGTCGCCTCTGGAGCAAAGGTGCCGTCTGGTTTTACAAGGCAAATCATTCCGATGCCGTTTTTCTTGGCGGCTCGGTCGTCATCCTCACCAAACGCAGGGGCGGTGTGCACGACACCCGTGCCTGCGCCGGTAGTTACGAAATCACCGGGGATGACTTCATGGATTTTTCCTTCTTCTGGCAAGGCGTAGTTGAAGAGTGGTTCGTATTGAAGTCCCAGAAGGTCAGAACCTTTGACGGTCTTTTCGATTGCATATTGGTCTTCGCCAAGTACTGCGTCGGCCAATGCCTTCGCGACGATAAACACGCGATCGCCTTGCCGCGCGTAGACGTACTCCAGCTTCTCACCCACGGTCAGTGCGCAATTGGAAGGAAGAGTCCATGGAGTGGTTGTCCAAGCAAGAAACGACGTGTCGGCTGACCCTTTCAGGTCAAACCGAACCGTTACGGAGGGGTCGTCCACTGTTTTGTACCCCAAACCCACTTCACCACTGGAAAGCGCAGTGCCTCCTTGGGGCCACCACCAAACGACTTTATGGCCCTGATATAATCGGCCCTGGTCGAAGAGTGTTTTCAGCGCCCACCAAACGGACTCGACGTATGGTTTGTGAAACGTGACATACGCTTCATCTAGGTCGACCCAGAATCCAATCCGGTCTGTCAGGTCTTCCCAGACATCGGTGTACTTGAAGACCGACTCGATACACTTCCTCGTGAATGCCTCAATGCCGTAGGCTTCGATATCCGCCTTTCCGTGGATGCCGAGGGATTTTTCGACTTCAACTTCCACCGGCAGACCGTGTGTGTCCCACCCTGCTTTCCGCGGCACATCATATCCTCGCATGGTTTTGTAGCGGGGAAATACATCCTTGATGACCCGCGTAAGCACGTGTCCATTATGTGGCGTACCGTTCGCGGTAGGTGGGCCTTCGAAAAATACGAAGCGGTCGGCACCCTGTCGCTGCTCCAGAGATTTCTGAAAGATGTCGTGTTGTTTCCAGAACGATAAGATCTTCTTCTCGATAGCTGGGAAGTCGATAGTCTGGGAAACCGGCTTGAACATGTTCGCCTCTCTACTCATCAGAATTCTGGCGCAATGGCATGGTGTAAATGACTGCCAGACGGTTTTTTCGTGGGCTCAAATCCGGCCAAGCATATCCACGGGGTAACTGGCGTCAAACCTATGGTCTGGGTCCTGATAAAAAAGACGTCGTTCAGGTGCTTTGTGTGTGGCGTTGAATGGCGCGTAACATAGTTCGAAATGGCGCTCCTGTGGCGCCATAGGGGGCACCTGGCGCATCCCCCGCCCAATTCCATGTGGAGGCAAAGATATCCAGATGCATTAGTGGTGCGTCGGTAAAATGTTTGAGAAAGTGCCCCGCATTCCTCGAGCCAGCCCCCCGCGAGGCGAATCCTGGTAGACGTGCGGTATTTCGTAGGTGAGCTTCTCGGTCCCGGTTGGCCTCAAAGTGCCATTGGCGAAATGGAAAAAAATGGAGGTCTTCACCCAGTTGGTCTCCGGCTGATTCTAGAGCAGCCTTCCATGATTGGTCGGCGAAGTGCACGGGAGTAGCGTATGGTCCGTATGCGATAAGGGCTGCGGTGGTCAGTGTGGCGAAGGTGATCACCTGGGAGGGGTTGTACAGCTCCGTTGCATACGCCAGTCCATCGGCCATCGCTAGCCGCCCCTCCGCATCGGTGTGGTCGATTCTCACCACGTGTCCTCGGTAACTCTTGACAAGGGCACCAGGTCGCATCGCCTTTTCGCCGACCGCGTTTTCACAGGTCGGTAAAACGCACAGCAGTGGCAGGTTGTACTGTTGCTCAACCAGGGTCTGAAAAAGCCACCAGGCCAGGGCGGAACCTGCCATGTCATTCTTCATATGTGAGACGTATGATTCATACGGCTTCACGTTGATACCTCCCGTATCGAATGTAATCCCCTTTCCTAGGAGCATGAGCGGTTTGATCGTGTTCGATCCAGGTGGGCGATATTCCGATATGACCAGTCGGGGAGGCGAATCCACACTAGCGCCTCCAACGGCAACGAGAAGGTTGAGCCCTTTTTCCCGGAGCTCTTCCTCTTCCAGAACCGTGGTTGTGACGTGAGGATTCTGCGAGGCAAAGTGCAGTGCATCCTGGCAGCTCTGAACGGAGGTTCGGATACTTGGGTCTTCGTTTACCCAGCGCATAAAACCATCTAAACCTGAGGCCGTCTTGTCGACAGTACGTTGTGCATCGATGTCGTCCGTTTCGACTCGACCTTCGGTCCACATGCGAGCATCGAGTGCGAGTGTGGCGATGAGGTCACTTGGGAAGGGGCTATCTTCAAAAACCACTTTGTGGATGCCAAACATACCGCGGATACGCCGTAGAATGGCATCGAGCATCCATCGCAGCTCCGTTCTGGACCGTGCTGGTAAACCCACATCGAGGTGGATGCCGTCTTTTTTCTGTTGGAATTGACACAACACAGGGCCAACCGTTTTCAAGGGAGTGCCGCTGGTTGAGCTGAAGCCATCTCTGGTGGTGAGGTGCAAGTACAGCGTTTGCTGTGGCTGTTCTTTTGTGTCTGCCATGCCAACGAAATAACAAGCGGTGTCCACCGCGTCGAGTCCGCAAGCGCTACTTCTCGCTAAGGTGCGTCAGCCGCCTGCTCATTTTGAGGGGCAGGCTCGAGGCCGTCAGAAATATCTGCAGGTTCCTCTCCCGTGACTAATGCCTTCGTCCACGCGGCTATGCCCCACAGCGCGATGACGGTGTAGGGCAGCAAAACGAGAAGAAAGAATGCAAACGCACTGTATCGAAGTATATCCCAAGCCATGCAGGTAGCTTATCAGCTTCATGCACGCCGTGCCGCACCGTTCGTGATGCCGGCATCTAGGTCTTGTTCGATAAATCGATAGTACTCGATGCCAATATCGGAAAAGTGGGGACTTTGATCGGTTCCTATCCGGTCAATAATGAATCCGGTAGCGGGGTAGGTGAGGGTAGATGCCTCGCCTTCATCATGAAGCGCGATATATTCTTGCTCCGTGAGGTCTACCGCATGCTCTAGGGACCGTGCGAGACCGATGCGTTGCGCAGCGTGTACGTAGTTCTCCGATACGGTCGCAATAAGTGCCTCTGCCGCATCACCACTACCGTAACCCATGAGCAACATCTTTTCGCCTGGTTGCAAGCGCGCATCGGTGCTGGGGTCGACTGCTTCTTCGAAGGCTGCCGCAATCCATGCTGGAAGTGAGGCAGTGTAGAGATTGCCCAGATCCATCATAAGGCTCGAACCCAGGCGGAGGGGCTCTTGCACCCTCGCTTGGTATGCATCGGTCTTTCGGAGTGCCCGTACACATGCGGTGATGTTCGGTGTCACATCGCGGTCGTGCGCACCGGCTTCCACGTGAGCAACAAGGTCCGGCGAATGGGCGGCTTCATTACGGACCGCCTCCAATTCGACGCCAGCAAGAGTGCACAATTGCTGTAGCTCATTGGGCCGCGAGTTCGTGCGAGCTAGCGCGTGTACATACAGCGTTGCTAGACCTTGTAGGGGCATCTTGTGGTAGGGCCTGTGGAATAACGCCACGGATACGGAGTCTAGAAACTCCAGTGGATCCGCATCAATGCGAGACACGAGGTCATCCATCGCAGCCACTACTGCATCGACGTAGCAAGTGGTTGAATACTTCCCATTGAATACGGGGAAATCGTGCAACTTACCCGCTTTATCTAGTCCGCCCTCAACGAGGTGCCGTCGAAATGGCTTTCGAAAGTCTACCAGCCGGTATGAACTCGACGTACCAGTTTGATCGAGGTCTAAGGAAAAAAGGTCAGCTTTGGTATCGACGAGCATGGCGACAGCGCCGGCGCCTTGAGTCGGTTCCCCAGAGCTCCCGCGTTCGTATTCCGCCATATCACCAGCGACGACGATCGCTACACGGTTACGGCCGTCTGCTTTTAGGTAGCGAACAGCAGATTTCAGAGCATACACACCACCCAGGCACGCATGCTTGAATTCGGGCACTTCGCAGCTTCTAGATAGCGGTTTACGTCCAATCCGCTTCAAGGCAAGGTCTACCATGCCACGTACGATGACGGCGCCGGCTGCGTTATCGGTGCTTGATTCCGTCCCCAAGGCCAGCATTCCAACCATTTCGGGGTCGATATCGTAGTTCACGATGAGCTGGAATACCGCATTGGCGGCCATGGTGTAGACGCTCTCGTTTTGGTCAGCGATTCGAAAACTACGACCGACGACCGCTTGGATTTTCGCCCAGTTTTGACCATTCCAGTTACAGAATTGCTCAAGGGATACCCTCGGGCTGGGGACATAAACAGCGCAACCACTCACACCTACTACTGATTTCATCGCTCATCGCCTCCATACAAAGGATGCATCGCACACTGAACTCGGTGCCGCGTAATGATAGCGGCTTATGATTAGGCGGACGTTTGGACTAACTTTGCGTATTACGCAACTAATTGTAACTCGTTGTGGAACTCGTTCTTCTACAAACGGCAAGGTAAAGACGTTCTGTCGGCTACGAGCCTTTAGTCAGCCTATCCAGAAACCGCTGGAGCCAAGAGCGATTTTGCTTTTGCACTGGTTCTGCGGGGGTTGCATCCGATTCCAGATGAGGTGAACTAGGTGGGGGCGTGGCTGTCGATGCGGCCATCGGGAGGGTCGTGGATAGATTCTGGTGTAAACCCTCTGCTTCATCTACCGGAGCGGAGTCATCGGCTTTCGAAGGAGAGGTGCCAGAATCGCGTAATGGTGTCGATGCGGGTGGTTCCTGGCTTGTGCTGCTACTGGCAGAAGGACCCGAAGGTGCAGAACCACGACCTGAATCATAATTAGTATGGCTTGCAGCGCGTGCTGAGGACGTGGCTGGAGCAGGTGCATTTGCTTTAGCCGCTTCCTCCGTCATGTATCCGATGGGCTCTGATTCGGCCTTATCCGCTTGCGACTCCTCGGGCATGTGTGCGCTGGAAGACGCGGCCGATACCATTGAGGGGGCCGCCGCCTCTTGCCCGCTGCCTTTATCTCGTAATGATTGTTCCGCTGTATCAACGCTGGCGTCTGTGGAAGACACATGCCCAGCAGGTGCGCTGTCTTTCGCCGTAGAGGCCAAATCTGGGCTCAGTCCAGAGATGGTACTGGCGTTGCCCTCAGTTGTCTCTGTTTTCGTACCTACTCCGGTGCCTGCAACCGCTTCAGTATCCGCGCCTTCTTCGGCACTCATTTTACCGCCTTCGGCATCTGTTCTCTCGGTAGCTGCGGCCTTGGCATTTGCGTCAACGCCCGTGTCCGCTATCGACCCTGCTTCACTGTCTGCCCCTGGTTCCACTCCGCTGTCCTCGTCACTGTCTTGTCCGTCGTTATTCGCTGGAACAGTGCCGTCTTGGGCCGCAGCAGCCCCTTGTTTTGCTGCCTTGATCAATGCAGCCAGTCGGTCGGCTCCTTGAATACCACTGAGCGCACCTCCGGCCGCTCCTGCGAGAGCAGCTTTCGCGCCTTTCACGGTTTGATTAGGATCGGCCGTGAGCTGTCCTGGGATGTCTGAGGCTGCGCTGGCGGAACCAAGTCCCTGCTTCGCCAGATTGCCTGCTGCAGTGATGATGCTCTCCATGTTCCGCTGGTCTCCGGTCAAAGAAGCGCTTGCAGCTCGAGCCACATTGGAGGCTGCTGCTTTTGCGGTACCCATAAGCTCTGCAAGGCCATCTTTCCCCTGGGAAGATGGTTCTGCGGTATCAGAGCCATCGCCCTTGGAACTCGCCGCCTCTGCCTGCGCTCCGGCTTCTGCGGTAGCAGTCAAATTCAGGCCTAAGTCGGAGCCCTTACCGGCAGTGTCTAAGGACGTGCCGGGAACCGCTCCCTTGGTGATTCCGTCGCCCGCTGCGCCTTCTTCCATGCCCGCAGCTGCTGTACCGTCTGCTCCGGCGCCAACCACGGTTTCTTCTTCAGCACGCGATCCTGTATTCGTCCCGGCACCAACACTCGCTCCAGCGCCAGCGCCTGAACCCATGTCCCCTCCCAGGCCGGCTTCAGCTCCTTGGGCATCCGTATTCGGTGCGGTCGAGGAGAGGTCGTTTTCGGTACCAACGCCTGGTTTAAGCCCCGCGATCTCATCTCCAAGCGCAGATGCATCGGCTGCGGCGGCCGCTGTTCCGCTGCCAGCGACCCCTGTGAATCCCTGTTCTGCTGCGCCGCCTAAGGAGTCCCGTAAACCTTCGGCGGTAACACCTAGCCCCTTTGGAGCAGCAGCGAGTCCGTCAGTCGCAGCTTTGGCGGCACCAGCCAAGCCGCCGGCGGCCATTGCTCCGCCCAATGCCTTTGCAGCCGCATCTGTAGCTGCGCCCGCTTTTGCAGCGGCTAGTGCGCTTGGGTCACCAGGGAGGGTACCCGGTATACCAGCTGGTGACATCGCTGAACTCAATGCATCTCCAGCCCGTTCAGCGGCAGCAGCGGCCAAACCGTCTGCCGAGAGACCTTTTCCATCGCCCGCGAGTCCGGCGGCAGCATCACCGGCGATTCCGGTTACTGTCCCAGCGGCAGCAGCGGCCAGTTTTTCTGGGTCGTCAAGCGCTCCAGGCTCTCCAGGTAATCCTGAGTCCAAATCGGCTCCCACGCCTCCGAGGTCGGTACCTACGCCCGCGCCTGCTCCGGCACCTACGCCCGCTCCAGCACCCGCTCCAGCACCTGCGCCTGCTCCGGCACCGACGCCTGCTTCGGCACCAGCTCCGGCACCGACGCCTGCTTCGGCACCAGCTCCTACTCCGGCACCAGCACCCGCGCCTGCTCCAGCTTCTGCTTCAGCACCCGCGCCTGCTCCAGCAGCGCCTGCTGCACCACCGGTACCGGCACCAGCTCCAGCACCTGCTGCCTCACTAGCACCTGCTCCAGCTTCTGCTCCAGCACTTGCTGCGTCACCAGCGCCTGCTCCGGCTCCCGTACCGCCTCCAGCTTCAGTTCCATCACCAGCACCTGCTTCCCCAGCGGTACCAGCTCCATCACCTGTCCCAGTTCCAGCACCCGCATCGGCTGCGTCACCCATGCCCGCTTGTTTTGCCGCTTCCTCCTTGGCTGCATCCGACAGAGCCGCGTCTCCCCCTGCGAATGCGGGGACGTCGCGTCGATATGGATGGACTGTATTGACCTCATCCCCCTGTTCACGGAGTGCCTGCTTTACTTTTTCGATTGCCTGTTCGCACTCCGACTTCACGCCATCAAGCTCGGCATTCATCTGGTCGCATTTTTGTTTTAGGCCGTCGGCTGCTTCATTCGCTTCGGCGATGGCCTTGTTCACGTCGCTTTCGAGCGCAGCCACATCTTTATCGATAATGTCCTGCGCTGCTTGTAGTTCCTTGTTTTGTTGGTTGACGGTATCTTCCAGCTCTTGCGCAAGTTGATTGATGTCTTTGGCAACGGCATCTATCTGCTCTTGTACGCCTTTCAGCATACTATCCGCGTCGACCATCCCTGCTTTTGCGGCTGCAGCAGCGCTGTTCGCTGCTCCTTCCACCGATTTTTGGGCGGCATCCATCTCAGACTGCACTTCACTGAGACCATCGTTGGCTTTGTCGACCGATGCTTGTGCTTTTGCGGTTTCTTCGTCTAAGCCTGCTTTGGCGTGATCGCCTTCTTGTTTTGCCGTGCTGACCGCGCCCTTGGCTTCAGCAAACTTCGCATCGGCGTTGTCTAGTGCTG
>PKDL01000573.1 GCA_002863065.1 Pseudomonadota bacterium | reverse complement strand
GTCCTGCTTGGCCTTGGCCTTGATGGCCTCGGGCTTCTCGTCCATCATCGTCGTCATGAAGTAGCGCAGCGCCTTGTCCGACGCGAGCTCCGACGGCCACGGCGCGTCGAAGTCGCGCGGGTGCTTCGCAAAGTACTTCTCGGCCACCTCGTTCAGCCGCTCGCCCGGCCGCATGCCGCTGAACACGATCTCGATGTCGAGGCCAGGCTCGAGGCCCGAGAGGCGGATCATGCGCTCGGCAAGATCGACGATCTTCACCGGCTGGCCCATATCGAGCACGAATATCTCCCCGCCGTTTCCAATACAGGCGGCTTGTAATATGAGCTGGGTCGCTTCCGGGATCGTCATGAAGTAGCGCTGCATGTCGGGATGAGTCACAGTCACGGGACCGCCACGACGGATCTGCTCCTTAAAAAGTGGGACGACACTACCTACGCTGCCCAGCACATTGCCGAATCGCACTGTGATAAAGGCGGTTGTCCCCTTCGACTCAAGTGACTGGCAATAAATCTCCGCTAGTCGCTTACTTGCGCCCATAATGTTGACCGGATTGACGGCCTTATCAGTCGACACCATGACAAATCGCGGCACGTGATATTCGACACATGCGTGAGCCACGGTTCGAGTTCCGAGTAGATTATTTAGGAGCCCCTCCGTCGGATTTCCTTCTACTAGGGGTACATGCTTGTAGGCGGCGGCGTGCAGCACGATCTCAGGTTCAGCAGCGCGAATCACGTGACCCACACGCTCTGCGTTTCGTACGTCTCCGAGTACTGCTTGCGTATCCACGTCGGGGAAGGTGCGACGAAGCTCTCCATCAATGGCGTACAAGTTGTATTCACCCGACTCAAAGAGAATCAGTTCATCTGGCTCAAAGCGTGCAATTTGACGGCATAACTCGCTACCAATGGAGCCACCAGCGCCGGTAACCATCACGCGTTTACCAGTGATCAGATTCCTCAAAGCATGCGTGTCGAGCCGGATGGATGCCCTGCCTAGTAGGTCTTCAATCGTGACCTCTCGAAGTGCTCCGACACTGACACGACCCGTAACAATATCGTCTAAAGATGGTGCCGTCCGATAGGGAAGACCGCATGTCTCACACAGACTGATGATGCGTCGCATTTGTTCTCTAGTCGCGGACGGTATGGCGATGACGACTTCATCCGGACGCGCACCATTCCTTTCAAGCTCGGCAATCACATCGGCGAGTGACTCAATACCTTTGAACACCGGTGCGTTATGGATGACTAGTCCATGCTTTCGTAGATCGTCATCTACCATCCCGACGACATGGAAGGTCGAGTCAGAGCGTAGCGATTCTCTTACCATCATTTCCGCGGCATCCCCGGCACCAATGATCAAGATAGGGCGCTTGTTGGCTACGACTGTACCGACGGAGTTCATCTTCCGGAACCGGTTGATAAGGCGGGGCCAACCCAATGCGAATACAAGGAGGATTGGGTGAATAACCAGTACAGAACGCGGCATGTCTGACCCGCGCACGGTAAGAAACAATACGGCCAAAGTGACGAGCATCCCACCCGTCACTCCCTTCACAATACGAATAAGGTCAGGGATTGAGGCATACCGCCAAATACCCATATACATTTGTGCCCAGCGGTAGGAGACACCGTATAGGGCCACCGCGAGCGGCGTGCTCCACGCCAAAAGAGCCCAGACAGAATCCACGAGCTCAAAGTCGTACCGCAGCATGAACGCAAGTACCCAGCACACGCCAGTGGCCACGAGGTCATGCAAAATGACCAACGCGCGTTTTAGCGCATGTCGTTGCTGAACGCTCATGCAAGCAACTCACTAACAGCATCACAAACTCGGTCGGCTTGCTCGGTAGTCATGTGAGAATAGAGAGGTAGCGCCAAACCCTCTCGAGCTGCTTTCTCCGCGACCGGAACTTGTCCGTCAGTGCGGCCACGAATTCCCTCAAACACCGTCTGCAAATGCAACGCCGGGTAAAAATAGCGTTTGGTCTGAATGCCCTTCTCCAAAAGTGCCTTTTGGAGTGCGTCTCTATCTAATCGCGCCCGTGCACCGTCAACGAATATCGTGACGTAATTCCAGCCAGTTTGTGCATGTTCCGGTATGGTCTGAAAATGGATACCAGTAATCGAACCGAGCCGAGCCTGGTAATGCGCGGCAATCGATGCTCGAGCGGCTACGTACTGAGATGCACGCCGAACAGAGTGAAGGCCGACGACAGCATGGAGCTCACTCTGCCGGGCTGAGAGCCCCAAGTCGATGATGTCTCCACCTGGACCTTTCCCATAATCACGAAGTTTTCGTAATGCCTCAGCGAGCTCCGCATTACGAGTCGTAATGAGGCCTCCTTCCACAGAAGTAGCCACCTTGGTTGGGCTCATCGAGAACACTTCGACATCGCCGAAGCCTCCCATGGGCTGGCCCCGATATTTCGTCCCCATCGACTGAGCAGAGTCATAGAGCACCCGCAGACCATGCGTTGCTGCCAACGCCTCAAGCTCATTGATCTCAGGAGGTACCCCAAACACCGTCACAGGCATGATGGCAGTAGTCCGTTCGGTGATTCTGGATGCCACAGATGCAGGATCGAGCGTGTACGTACCGGGAAGTACATCTGCCATGACGGGTTCAATCCCGTGCCATAGCAATGACTGACCCGATGCGCACCAAGTGAAGGGCGGTACAATGACTTCACCGGATAAGCCCAGAGCTCTAATAGCGAGCATCAATCCGCTGGTACATGAAGAGACGGCAATGACATGCGGGACTTCCTGCCGTTGCGCAACCTCAGCCTCCAGCTCTCGAACATAGGCTCCCACAGTAATCTGTGGGCTTGCCCATACCTTTCGTAGGTCTGCCTCAACGTCGTCCCAAGGAGGCATCGTAGGCTGAATAATTGGCAGCAAATCCGTCAAAATGAGTCTCTCTCACACATGACACAAGTTTCGAGTAACACACCGCTCAAACACCAACTTGGTTGCTGTTTGAAGGCAAAGCGATCACGAGCAGTTCTAAAAGTCGATCATCTACCGCTCAACCTTGAGCACTGAATGGTGATTGCCAGGCTAAAATACGTCATGACATCCAACCAGCATATATCGAATCACCGAAATCACCCCGCAGTCAGAGGAAATATCCGACGTCGACGACCCCGGATTATAATCACTTACCCACTAATGACCACTAGTCTTGATGACGATTGCGAAGTGCGAGGGCCCAGGCAACAGCATCCTCTATGATTTGCTGGATGGAGCTCCGCTGCGCCACGAACCCCAGTACCTCACGCGCTCGTATGGTCTGTGCCGTAAGAACGGCCGCATCGCCCGGTCGTCGGGGTGCTATCTCCAGATGTATTTCCGCCTGAAGCACCTTGGATACCAACTGCGCCAGTTCCAACACACTGATCCCGTTACCGGAACCTAAATTAAGAGCCGTGCTTTCCCCTCCGGCCCATAAATATTCCAGCCCCAGCCGATGTGCGCGGGCCAGATCTTCAGTGTGAATAAAATCACGAATGCAACTGCCGTCTGGAGTCGGCCAATCCGCTCCGCAAACCGTGAAGGTATTACCGTCTAATCCCGCTGCGATGAGGTTAGGAATGGCATGCGTCTCATGTCGCCGCCATTCTCCTACTCTGCACGCGGCATCGGCTCCCGCTGCGTTGAAATAGCGTAAGGAAAGTCCTGGTAATCCATACGACGTACCGCATGCCGCCAATAGCCGTTCGGCCGCAAGCTTACTTTCGCCGTAGGGATTGATCGGCAATGTCCGCGTATTTTCCTCAATAGGCACCTCGTCAGGCGCTCCATATACCGTCGCAGATGAGCTAAAGACGACGGGTCGTGTCCCATGACGTACAAGTGCATCAAGCAGCACGCCAAAATTACCAACATTCGCTTGAAAATACGCCACGGGCTCCCGCGTGGATTCCTCGACGAGTGCGCGCGCCGCGCAATGGATCACGCCATCAACGGATTCGTCGACAAGTACTTGGTCTAATAATGCCGTATCCTCGACGCAGCCCTCATAAAATCGGTCTGCATGTAGACCAAACTGCCGGTGACCAGTCGATAAGTCATCGATCACCACCACGCGATATCCATGATCCTGGAGGTGAAGCACTGTTTGGCTACCCACGAAGCCAGCTCCTCCCGTGACAAGGACAGTCTTCACGTCTGACCTCGCTCGATCACGCTACGAATCAAGGCAATCAAGTAGGGGATTTCGGGGGGCGACGCCCCCTCAAGCGTTCCATCCCAACCACGAAGACGCAGGGTAATATCTTCAATCAGCGCCATAACCACCGCTCTCTTACGCTGTTGAAGCGATAAGCTCTGGAGCGATGGAACAAGGAGACGACCCAATAGTGCATCTTCTATAGACGCTGCTGCCTGTCCAGGCCAGCGTAGTCCCGTCAAGAGCACTAAGCCGTCATAATGTGTTGAACGAATGCCATAGAACTCCCAATCAAGTAACCAAACTCGGGACTCACTGGGCTGCACTAAGATGTTTCCTGGCTGGAAATCACCATGCGATGGTTGTACTTCAACCTTGGGCTCATGACCGATCAGTGCATTGACCGCGTCCATACTTTCACCCAGAAGAGCTTTAGCCACTGTATTTTCAGCCCACCATTGCTCATACGACCAAAACAAGCGTCCGGGGGCCGCCCATGCTGTAAGCTGCCGTAAAGCTAAATCTCGATAGCTGCGCGCTGCTGTTCGGCTTGGAATACGAGCCAACACGCGTCCCGACACCAAAGGCTCAGTAAACCAGCCTGCAGCCTGGTCCATATCAAGAATCGGAGGAAATGGGCCGTTATGGCCAGATCCTCGAACGCGCAGCTCCGCATCTATCGCATCAGAACTAAAGCCGTCTTTCATCACCACTCTTGAACATTGCTTCGCCAAGTCAAAAAATCGTATGCGACGATTTCCTGGAAGAATGGCGAGGTGGTTCGCATTGGGAATATGAGGTGAAACGAATAGCTTGGAAGACGACGCGGCGCGTATACCAAGACGAGTGGCCGCAGCTGTCCCAATGATAAACTGCGGTAGCCGACGAAGTCGGTTTGACGTGTGCCTCACCTGATCAGCAAGAAAGCGTCGGACCTCCCTAGTCGCCTCTGCTGTGACATAGGCAGAGAAGATACGATGTTCCAACCATGCTTGTCCGTGCCCCCTGTTGGCCACTGAGAAAGGCTCACCATGCCAGACAGAGAGCTGCTGACTAAGAGTTCGTAGCAGGATATCATCATAGCGCTCACGCGCGCGCAGTTCGGCGATCCTCACGGCTTCACAATGGAATGTTTCTGAGTCGAACGCAACGCTTCATCCAGTCCTAACCTACGATGCCGCATTAGAGTCCACATTAGCTGCATGCTTGATGACAGAGCAGACCTCTTCGACCGACAGACGAGCATCCACCACGTCAAATAGTCCGCGTTCCACAAGCCGACGATAGAGGGCTTCGCGTCGAATGCGCGCTTCGAGTGGCTCAGGAAAAGGATCTCCTTTGGCAAGCGCCCTTTGCTCCGCGGTTTCAGGGTCGATATCGAGAAAGAATGCACACTCAGGTTCTGGAGCAGCGAATACCAGTATGCGCCATAACCAATTCGACTCCCTCATCTCATGTGGATAGGACATCGCAAAATCGACCAATGTGTCCCAGAGATACCGATCGCAAATCACTGGCCGACCTCTAAGCTGCCAATATCTCACCTGCAGGCCATACACTCGGACCAAATCCAGCATTGCTAGTGTGAGCCATGCGTGCTTCACCCAAGGCTTCCCAAGGGCCTGATCACGCGCCGCGCTCGGCCCCGGTGCGGGTAACCGACCACCAGCTGCCTTACGGGCAAGACGTTTTAGCCAAAGCATTCCTTCGGTGTAACCGCCACGCGACCAGAGCCGAACGGGAGACAGGCCTCGCGACCGCAGCGCATCAGTCAGCGCATCGAGCTGGGTTGACTTTCCGCAACCATCCAAGCCGGAGAAAGCGTAGAGTGACCCGCGACGAAAACCCATTAGAGCTCCAACCGGTACGCATGGAAGAGATGGTCACGTGTGGCATGCCACGGCGAATAACGGGTCACAATCTGCTCGGTAAATGTAGGAAGTGGGATAACCGAAGATAACCGTTCCAACGCCGCCGTCCCGAGGCGAAATACCAAGGCCTGAGCCACCCGCTTCCCGGGCTTGAGCCACGACGTAGGGCGACTATGCCATCGACGCTCTCGCAGAACTGGCTTCAACCGCTGGGCTTGCATCAACCTATCCAGCGAGTTTGCCGAGTGAGCACATACATGCTCGACAATCGACAGATAGTACCAACGTGGTCCCATGATGCGCGACATCAATGAATCCGCGCCTCCTGTCTCAATTACCACGAGACCTCGAGGCTTTAACCAGCGACGAATCAATGCAATAAACCCACGTTGATCTTCGATGTGCTCAATCACATCACATGCGACGATCATATCGAAATGTGACTCCGGCAGCTTGACCGAAAAGACGTCACCTTCATGTACCGTTGTCCCTTGCCTACGTGCTACTTCAGCCGCCCCACGGGATAATTCAATGCCGTGCTTGTCCCAATGGTCCGGAAATTCAGCGAGAAAATCTCCATGAAAACAACCAATATCCAAAATCCGAGGAGTGCCTTCTACCCTGGCCGTATCTATAAGCGGCGTGAGACGCGCAACTTTTTCACCATATTGTCGTGGCAGCGCATTCTCCGAACGATCACCAGGCGAACCCCAGTGGTCAGCGGGCGTCTCCCGATACGCATCCACGAGCGCCTCTAAGGGTGGGGGCGGGTCAATCCAGCAAAAACCGCAACCCCTACATCGACACCAGGTTGCTGTCATCCGTGCGGGCAACTCGTGCGTCGGCAACATATTGCAACGGTGTATTGGCTGACGGATGATGTCGCCCGAGTGGCACACCTGACACTGAAGCATCCTGTCTTCTCCCCTGCTAGCACGTGCATAGGCGAATAACGTGACGAATAATTACCCCGGATTGAGAACGCTGGTGGCGCGCTGTCCGGAAGGCATCATGCTCCATATCATGGTGCAGAAAAAAATCTACGCTCGCACCGCAACCGACTGTACCGCAATGCGTTGCTGGCGCTATTTGCAGGGCCAAGCGCTTCCGTGTAGACCGCATATTATCAATACAAAGCGCAACCCTTCAGGACTTGTGACAGAAACCGATGGCGCGATTCGACAAATTGATGACGCTTGCTGCAACCCATGCTTGGA
This sequence comes from Pseudomonadota bacterium, assembly GCA_002863065.1. Lineage (GTDB taxonomy): Bacteria > Myxococcota_A > UBA9042. The sequence goes on along the minus strand of PKDL01000573.1, from coordinate 937 downwards.
TGACCACCCCGGTACACTCCCGCGCCATTGCGTTACTTATTGCGTCTGTGCCGACTCGTGGAAGTGCGGTGGATATCGGGTGCGGTGGCGCGGTTTTCGCCCGTCGCTTCAGAGAACATGGACTGTCCACGCTCGCGCTCGATTCATCTGGGGCGGTCTGCGATGCGTTACGCCGAGTCACCGACAACCTCGATATTCAGTGCACTGAGGCTAAATATTACGAGGGACCCAAGTCTTTTGATGTCATATCCTGTTTTGGAGTCGAGTTATCGGAATCATTCGCTGAACATCTCAATATACTCAGAAGCTGGGGCCACACCGGCACACATATACTAGCTGGAGATTGGGTACCAGAAAGCGACGAAGACAAGTATATCAATGCGTATGATGAGGCGGGTATCCGGATCGTCAAACGCCACGTCGTTGAAGAAGCTGACTGGGTTGATTTTGAGATACAGCTGGTACGAAAAATCAAAGCTAAAGCCCCTGGAACCGTGCTGCATCGTAAGATGGAAGACTATCTTCAAGACGTACTTCCAGAACTCGTACGCGAGCAACACTTCAGTATCACTTACGGCGTTATCGGCGAGGTCTAGTTCACTGACTGCGGTGGGGTCAACTGTCCGCACACGCTGAGAAATGTCTCTTCTCACGTCGATCCAGGCATACTGGCATGATCTTCGCTTGGCTCGTGTCGGACGAACACTGGAGACCCCACTATGATGTTTCACAATTGCCGCATATTACTCAGCGCTGCTTCTCTTCTGCTCTGTGCAATTGGGTGCACTGGTGAAGCCCCTGTCATCCACGTTGTTACTCCTAGAATTACGGCCCTACCCGACGCGTCGAAAGCCGATAACTATATCTCTACCAACGCGCGAGAATTCCGCCTCACGGGCATCGCTCATGCACAGCTACCGGCAGATATCGAAGACCT
>PKDL01000320.1 GCA_002863065.1 Pseudomonadota bacterium | reverse complement strand
TCATCGTGACCCATTATGGAGATACGTCGAAAGGGAGACGCGTGCACGAACACGAAGAAAGTGAGTTCTCCTGGCAGTGACAGAGGCATCGCACCACTCAGAGGTTATCAGTGATTCCGTCCACGTCGCGGGTATGAGGATGATCGTTCGCCATGTGCGGCTGCAGAGGAGTCCCGGAAATTCCTGGAGCTAGGGCCAGGCCAAGAGAAGTCCCACAGGGGCACACCGTCCACGGGATCACCCTGCACATATAGGGTGCAGCAGGCTCAGGCTCGGCAGGCGGTAGGGCCACAAGTGTGCATGCAGTGCAGGTGCCGCCGCCAGAAATCTGCGCAGCGCCTGACGAGGAGCAAGCTACAGACAGCTCTGCAGCACAGCAATCACTGTCAGTGAGACATATTCGGCACACCCCTTGGTCGCATAAGCCAGTATCGCAGTCAGTATCGGTCTCACAGTTCACACACCGCCCATTGGTGCAGCTACTACCCTCCGGGCAGCCCCCGTTCGGTGGAAGCGCAGGGTCGCAACTTCGACAGATATTATTGGGCTGGCACAACCCTGTATCGCAGTGAGTATGTGAGTAACAACCAATGCACGAGAGCCCACCTATCTGCTTCAAGCACACCGCTTTCGCACATACATCTTGCCCTTGGCACGTATTACAGTGGGCATCCTCAAAACAATTAACACAGAAGTTATCCACATAGGTTTCAGGCTGACCTTCCACATCTGGAACCGTGGAATAACAGAACCTATCAATAGCTCCCTGCTGACAATCTGCATGAGATTCGCAATAACTCGGGGTAATTGTGAGACGACTGCAGCGTTTTCCTAGGCATTGCATGCCCTCGCCACACGGACGTAATTGGCTGCACTTCGTGCCCTCGAGAGACGGGAATTTCTCACAAGCCGGCAATACCAGCGCCAGAATCCACAGCAGCGCTATGGTCCAACCTCTCATCATCATTCGGCACAAGCTCAGAATGTAGTCTCCAATCTCACTCCGGACGGACCGACATCCACCTTGAGTGGTGGTCGATATTCTGTCGCTCGTGTCTGTTCGTCCAGTGCAAACCACAGTATTGCCCCTAGCGTAGCCGCCCCACCAAGCGAATACAGCGAAATCGCGGCGTCTCGATGCATTTGCGATTCATTACGAAGCCGCAAACCTTCATCATAGTAGTAAGACCCGCCTGAAGTACGAAAGCGTTGTGAGAGGGTCTGACTGCTCACGTGTAGGCCAATTCCGGCGCCCAGTGCCCCCAACCCTGCCGCCATCACTCCCCAGGCGCCCTTATTTTCGTACCAGGGCACCACTTCGAGACGCTGCACCCGAAGAGACTCTTCATACTCATCCGCCAACCACTGCGCCGCGCTTGATGGAGCATGTGGTCGAGCGAATAACTTGGCCTCAAAGTATTGATCGGTTCCGCGTTGACTCAACATCGCTCGGCGACGACGCTTCAGCGCGCTAACCGGTAAGTCTCCAGACGCCCCTGCGGGCACCACGTACTCGTCATCACCGTGTACAAGTACAAACCCCTCATCACCGGGGATACCGAGCCAAAACCCATGTGCATTATCCTTATGAAAGTCTGCGTAGCGCAACAGCTCTGAGTTCATGAGATACGCCCGACCATGTACAGCGCTACTCACTCTAATCCGTGCTCGAAACCGGGTGTTCTTCTGTTCAAGCAGCGGGAGATTGGGAGCAGATAATGGTGGTCGGATATACGGTTTCAGACGGTAGATCTCATTTTTAACTTCCATATTCGCGGAAGCAACGAAGGCAGCAAGCTCCGCAAAAGTGACGATGCCATCGTCATCAACATCCGCAGGTCCGAGGAGGCCTGACCGCACCTCGTGGCTGAAGATCCCAGACAGTAATCGTCCCCATTCATGCACCTCACCAACCGAGGAAGAACTCAGGATTACGCCAACGTTCGGATAGGATTCTAGTTTCAGGCTAGACCGATTCGCACGTCGCCTGTCTGAGCCTCTCGAGTTAACGAGCAATGCCGCATTGCAGGCGTCCACGACCAACACCACATGGTGCGGAGAAGACCCGTTGGTCGGCCCGAGCACCTCATAGTAGATGTCTTGGGTGGTAAACCGGCCATCGCGTAAATGAACATACCCACGCCCAAGTGCATCGTAATTGCCGTGACCACTGTAGACAAAATACAGTACGGGCTTGTCACCGTTGGCCACATCCTTCTGCATGCGTTTTCGGAGCACCCTCAACTCTCTAAGCACATTCGCGCGAGTGGGTTGAGCGGCTGACAGTCCTGGGTACATCCGTCGGCTTTCCGCATCAAGGTCTGTCAATAGAATCGTTTTGGATGTGGCCAAAGACAAGAGTTGGGCGTGTTTCACTGCATCGTCGTCAGCATAACGGAGTGACTGCAGCGCATCATCGTCCGAGTGGTTATAGCCCACCACCATCGCATACCGAACCCAGTCAGCATGCGCCGACTCAGGCAAGGCCACGCACATACAGATGAGAAGCCAAAACAGTGAACGCATCATTGGGCCGCCTCTCGCCGCCCCCCTCGAATCACCGACGAAACGGATGTAACGATGAATGTGCCAGCCGCAGGAGCCAAAGTTTCATACATTTCGGCAGTTAGCGTATCAGCCGACGCGGTTGGAGGCAGAGTCGACAGCATGCGAGCCACATCGCTCTGCAGCAATGGCTTCTGAGAGAACAACGCGAATACGGTGAGGGCTCCCGTCACGTGACGCCCGCTTAGCTTGAACTCTATCGGGTCACCGCTCCCACCCAACGGGATAGCTTCTCCTTTGGACACTGATACGGACGACAACCCGCCATGCTCTGGATCGGGTTCGTACCATACTGGCTGCCGGTCAGGCTGCACGCCAAACACGAAGACGAAGGGATACTCATCTGCCGTTCGCGATAGTGTAATTCGCAGATAATCATCGAGATAAAGCGATGTCTCCGACGCTGTCACTTCATAGGCTTGATTGGATTCAGTCACCCCGGTGATACCGACACCCACTCCAATAGCATCTGCGGCACCACTACCGCGCGCTCCAAAATAATCGGAATCAATAGGCGCAAGTGCTGGGGCGTTTTCAGGAACATTCCTTTGCGTGGAAATGACCACAATTCCAACAGCACCAGCTACCAATAGAGGCACCACCCAGCGCAGACCAAAGTGCGCTCGTTGAGACTCGGCTCTAGAGACAGCATCCATCGTCGCCAACAACATGCGTTCCCGCTCGAAAGCCGATGGCAAGCCGGGCGACGCCCCCACCAACGAACGATGTATAGAAACGGATCGGTTATACCAGTCAGAGCACTCTGCATGTGTCCGAACCAGTTCGCGAAGCTCCCGATCATCCGCACCAGTCCAGGGCCGGTTTGGATCAAGATACCGAAGACAGAGCGCTTTGGTGCGCTTGAGGTTACGGGAGGCCATGTTGCTTCAAATATCGACGCATTCGCCGATCCAATAGTGAAATAGTTTTTCGTACCTTATATCGGGTAATGCCCAAGTCTTTGGCAATCGTCTCCTCGGCGTCGCCGTCAACAAAGTACGAGGCAAGAATTTGTCGTTGCACTGGTTCTTGGATTGTCTCCCTGAAGGCCCGAACGACCTGAATAGCTTCCGCATCTAAAAACTGCGCTTCGGCGGTCTCCACCTCTTTATGCTCTAATTCTGGCTGGCCATCCGTGCGCATAAATTTTGTTCGTCGCTCAAGCATTCGGCGTACGACATTCTGGGCGATTCCGCGCAAGAAAGCGGTATACGGATCCAGGCCATTGTACCGAAGACGAGCTTTTTGCTCGAATGCTGCTGCGAAGATCGACTGGATCGCATCATCTCGATCCGCCGGATTGAAAAAACCGCGGAATCCCCCGAAACCTCGGGTAACTACGGTCGTCACTAGTGGATAGTACACGCGATACACCTCCGTAAGAGCCCAACGGTCACCCCGCTTAAACGCTTCGCGAGTGCGCGCATCGTCTCTTAGCAGGTCGCCGTCAGTCATCCCTTACGCAGTCCCCGTCGCCTCGTTGAAAAAAATGCAAAGTGGCCATTTTTTTGGACCGAAATTGTCGACTTCGAAGAGCAGTATCGTTCCTACGCGTGCAGATTGCTATTTTGAGAACTCATGAAGATGGATCGGCGGCTGAAAACGCGACGAGATGATATTTCTTTTTACCTGCCCGAAGAAGTAAGTAGCGCCCAAATAGCAACTGGTTTTCACTGATCTGAGGCTGTTCTCGAGTGAGTCGCTCGTTATTGATATAAATGCCTCCCTGGTCCAGAAGTCGGCGTACTTCCCCCTTCGACCTCAGCAAGCCCGTCTCGACAAATAGGTCCACAACCGCGCAGGCCTCAGTAAAGTTCTTGTCAAAGGTTGTTCTCGGAATATCGGCTGCGACCGCCAATAGGTCGGCCTCATTGAGCTGATCCACGCTGCCGCCGAATAGGACTTTTGCGCCCGCTTCTGCTGACTCTGCTGCCTGCGTGCCATGCACGAGTGTTGTCACCTCGCGTGCGAGTGCCTTTTGCGCCTGGCGCCCTGCCGGATTACTCAGCACCTCCTCTGCCAACTGCGTAATCTGGTCCAAAGGCAAAAAGGTAAAGGTCTTCAGCATGCTTACGACATCTCGATCGTCTTGACGCACGAAATACTGAAACAGCTGGTAGGGAGAAGTCCGTTCCGGGTCCAGCCAAACTGTGCCCTCTTCGGTTTTACCAAATTTCCCGCCATCAGCCTTCGTCAGTAGGGGCATGGTAAGCACATGAGCATGCTTCCCTGTTGTGCGGCGGATCAGCTCCGTCCCTGCGGTCATATTACCCCATTGGTCTGACCCACCAATTTGCAAGGTGCAACCATGGTTTTGAAACAAATGCAGAAAATCTGCGGCCTGAAGCAACATGTAAGAGAACTCCGTGTAGCTAATACCTGAGTCTCCGCCCATCCGAGATTTTACGGAATCTTTCGCCATCATGTAGCTGAGAGTGAAGTGCTTACCAATGTCTCGAAGAAACTCTAGGTAGTTCCACTTCGAAAACCACTCCGCATTATCGACGAGAATCGCACCGTTTTCTTTCGTATCGAAATCTAAGAACGCGGACATCTGTTTCTTTACAGACGCAATGTTGTGATTCAGAGCATCTCTATCCAAAAGATTCCGTTCTTTTGACTTACCAGAGGGGTCCCCGACCATCCCCGTTGCCCCTCCTGCCAGTACGATAGGCCGATGTCCCCAACGCTGCATACGCCGAAGCGCCAATAGCGGTACGAGACTCCCAACGTGGAGCGAATCTGCCGTGGGGTCAAAACCTGCATACAGTGTTGCGGGTGGCTTATTCAAAAGCCGACGTAGATTCTCGCGGTCTGTCGTATCTTGCACCAGACCTCGATGTTCGAAGTCCTCCAGGCAACCCAATATATCGCTCATTTCAATGCCCCCAGACGGTTCCGACCGGCCGTTCCTGCGCGTCTTAGCCCCTACAATCCGTAGAGCCAAATATCACACATGAGGGCGCACTATACTCAACGTACCAATGGTGTGAAGGCCGCGACGGCTTACAGCACAATACGTCGACAGTCTGTGAGTCAGGTCATGGCCATTCACGTGGGTAACCATCTCTACCTTGACGGTACTAGAGCTACGCCAATATAACCCACAGCGATACACCGGCGCCGCAAATATGTAGCGCAACAAATACCAGCGATGTGGAGCGTAAAACAGATGAATACGTCCGACCAGACCACCACGAAAAAGGTAGTGCTTTACGCCGTACCAGCGTTCATGGCGATAGGTCTGTATTTCGCCGTCGAACTGTTGCTTGTAAAACTAAACACTGCATTCACGGTCAACTTCACAGCCGACTGCAATATCGGGGGGAATTTTGACTGCTCCGCCGTGCAGACAAGCCAATATTCCACGGTTCTCGGAATCCCAATAGCGCTCTGGGCTTTACCTACGTATATCGTCATGGTCCTTCTGTCCTGGTTTGGAATGCAAAACGAGGAGGAGCATCGGGAACGTGCGGTTAGCGCGACGAATCTGCTGGTGGTGCTGGGCGTTTTATCTATGTGCTACTCCGCCTACTTGGCCTACGTTCAAGCAGTACTGATCGGAAAACGCTGCCTCTACTGCTACGGCATGTACGCCATGCAGCTCGGAGTCCTAATCGCAGCCACCATTGCTACACCAAGCAGCTTTCTTGGCGCCCTGAAAGATGGCGTCCGAACTGCGCTTGGAGGGCGAACGCTGCTCGCCCCAGCAGCTGCTACCTTTGGTGTGACCCTCGCATTCGGCTTGGTATGGTTTGAAAGCGAACGAGACCGGGCATATCACTCGGGTGGTATCAATGCGATACAGCACGTCACGCAGCTCTACATAAACAATGACTGCCAAGAGGCCATGGATTCGCTTGGCGAACTGACGGCACGCACTGACAAGTATGGCGACCAAGCCCGTGCTCTAATTCCGAAGATAGGCGCTTGCATTATGATGGGCGGTGCATCCGCTGGCCTATCACCCACAACCACTTCGCCAGCAATCACGGCACCAGCAGCCGCCGCTCCCCTGCCCGCGACTGCGAAATCAAAGACCCCAAAGCGAGCACCACTAGTGCAGCCAACACGAACGACTACTGCCACACCAACACCAAATCCAGTACAGCAAGCGCAGCCCGTGCCAGCCGGCATCCGTACGACCTTGGCTCCCGCACCTCCGGTCACTCCGCCAACATGCTCCGGGAAGAAGTCGGAAAACGGCTATCCGCTGTGCCAAAATATACCCATCACAGACGACGATTTTGTGTGGGGTAATCCCAACGCGAAGGTCACAATTGTGGAGATCGCAGACTTCGAATGCGGTTTCTGTCGCATGCTGTCTGCACGACTCAAACGCGTCAAAGAGAAATGGAAAGACCAAATACGTTTCGTTTTTAAGTTCTATCCTATGGATGGTGCCTGCAACCCACGGCTTGGCGGGGAGCGGATGCACCCTGACGGATGCTCCGCCGCGAAAGCCGCATACTGCGCAGGTAAACAAGGACTCTTCTGGGAGGCGCACGACAAGCTCTTCGAGACCCACAAGAACAACCAGCCCGATAAAGTCAGGGGCTACATGAAGGAGCTAGGTGTAGACCTTGAAACCTGGGACAAATGCTTAGCCAGTGATGCGCCCCAAGCGCGTATCAATAACGACCTGCGCATAGCAGCTGCTGGTTGGGTGTGGGGCACTCCACGAATGTATATCAATGGACGGCTCGTATCAGGCTCGTCGTCCGAGTCCATCATCGATTACTATATCAAAGCTGCCCTGGCCGCACCTGATACGGCGTCTGCCGCACCTGCTGCTGCCGCTATTCAGCCTCAAGCAGCAGTGCCATCCGGCCCAATGGTTCAAGCGAAAACGGCAGCTTCGACGTTCTTCATCGACCGATATGAGGCATCCATCACCACCACTGGTCCCGAATCGGCCCTACCCACGACTAAGCAGGGTGCGGCGGTCAGTATTGCGGGTGTTAGACCGGCCCAAGCAAGTTGGTACCAAGCAAAGTCAGCGTGCGAGAAAGCGGGTAAGCGCCTCTGTACTGAAGAAGAGTGGGCCAGTGCTTGCGCTGGGGCCGCTCAAATCGATAACAACAAAAACAGTTATTTCAATGACGACGATATCGAAGGCACCAGATACCCATATGGCATCTTCCATGAACCTGGCCGCTGTCATGACAATCAAAAGTCGCTAGAAGGACAAACAGTAGCGACTGCATCACTGTCGACATGCCGCACCGCCAGCGGCATACACGACATGGCGGGCAATATCGGCGAATGGATTGAAAACGATGAAAAGCGCGCTTCGCTCGTTGGCGGCCACTTCGGTAGCTCGGAGGGAGCTGCATGCAATCGTCGAGGCACCAGCTTTGGGCCTGGAATCCGAAATGACACCACAGGCTTCCGGTGCTGTTCTGATCGTGCAGTTGCCAATATTACGGAAGATAAGACGCAACTCGACCCCCTACCCTCTAGCCTCGTAGGACGACAGCTTCCGCCGATATCGCTTGCGGGTGTGGACGGAGGGGTGGTCAATAGCGCTGCCTGGAAAGGTAAAGTCACATACCTCACATTCTTTGCGCAGTGGTGTGGTAGCTGCAAACGAGAGCTACCAGAGCTGGCCAAATGGCAAACAGAGATGAAAGACAAAGGCTTTCAAG
>PKDL01000189.1 GCA_002863065.1 Pseudomonadota bacterium | reverse complement strand
CCGCCACACGCACCCTCAATCACACCGCTGTGCACTACTATTGCCCCCTTCAGCGAAACGATTTCTCAGTTGACAATCATAGCCCGTGACCGCTAGAGATAAGGTATGTGGTTCTACGCATCAGTCCTGCACCAGCCAGACGTCTCTACAGCCTCTCTCCGTTAATCATCCCGGGAACTGAGTCCGGGCCCACGACGACGACCGCGAGACTGCATACGGCATCTGGAGCGCACCATGGTCAGAAATAAGCACTGTCTGGACACATCACACCGAGACCTCTCAACCGAACTATTTTGGCAGCGCGTACCCGCCTGGAAGGATGTCGACGAAGCGACCTTCCTCGACTGGAAATGGCAAGCACAGAACACCGTAACAAAGCCGCAACAGGTACTTGACCTCCTAAAAGATATCGTCAGCCCCGCATTTTTAGAGGATGTACGGGAGGGCTTCAAAGGCGCGTCGATGAGCGTCCGAGTTAGCCCCTACATTTTTGGGCTTATCGATTGGGACCAACCCTATACCGACCCACAACGCATCCAATTCGTACCGTTGAAGTCTCGCTTCCGGAAAGACCACCCGCTGTTGACGTTCGACTCACTAGGAGAGCAGAAAGACAGTGCAGTGCCGGGACTTACACACCGATATTCCGACAAAGCGTTATTTCTCGCGATGGACACCTGTACTGTCTACTGCCGCTACTGCACCCGCAGCTACGCCGTCGGGAGCAATACGCAGGATTACGAGAAAATCCAACTGCGAGTGAACCGTATGCGCTGGCAACGCGCATACGATTACATCCGAAGTACGCCACACCTCGAAGACATTGTGATCAGTGGAGGCGACACATACCAGCTGAAAGCGGATCAAGTCGCCGAGATTGGCGAAGCGCTTCTTTCGATTCCCCACGTCCGTCGGCTGAGATGGGCAACGAAAGGCCCAGCGATTATGCCCATGAAGTTGCTGACCGATCACGACTGGGTGGATGCATTGACTGGTGTAGTCGAACAAGGCCGGAAACAGAACGTTGAAGTCTGCGTCCACACACACTTCAACCACCCAAAAGAGATTACGGATATCACGCAACGCTCTCTCAGTGTGCTGTTCCAGCGGGGAATCACAGTCCGCAACCAGTCAGTACTCATACGCGGAGTCAATGACGACCCCGAAATCATGAAGATGCTGGTGAAGCGGCTCGCGTACGTGAATATTCACCCGTATTACGTGTACGTCCATGATTTGGTGAGCGGTGCGGAAGATCTGCGCACCACCGTAGGCTCTGCGGTAGCGATCGAAAAGCAGGTCCGCGGATCTACAGCAGGCTTCAAGACCCCAACATTCGTTGTTGACGCCCCTGGTGGCGGAGGCAAGCGCGATGCGCACTCATATGAGCACTATAACCGCGAAACTGGAGTCTCCGTATATCGTAGTCCAGCCGTTAATCCGGACAAGCTGTACTACTACTGCGACCCGATCGACCTGCTCCCGGAGAGCGGCCAAGCCAGATGGGCGGATCCATCGGAGCATGATCGCATCATTGCAGAAGCTACTGAGGCGGCGCTCGCCAACCGACACCAGGAGGCACACGAACGTAAGTCATTGCTCCATCTCCCGATGACCTCGGCGAATGATGTGGAGGATGTCGAGATGTCCGGCGCCATAGAAGTACTCGGGTAGCTAACACACGGCTTATAAGACGACCAACGATCCCGTGATGTTCGACATCGACTGTGCAGGTGTACTTCTGCGGGCCGTCTTTAGCGAGTCAACTTGGGCCTAATGCCCATACTTAGAAGATTTCGACAAACGAGCGATTCAACCGCGAACACTGATTGATCCTTCGACCGGTATTTCCTAGGCTCACACGTGCTAGACATGAAACCCTCGTCAGGAATAATTCCAATGATACGCCCCGCACATCTGCGACTTATTCGTACTCTGCTCAAGACCGGACTATTGATGCTCCTCGTGTGCGGTCTTGCGAGTTGCGGAGAAGAGACGACTCCCATACCGGCCCCGCTTCGGATCGCATCGGCGGAAGTCGGCGAGACCATCATCGTCGAAGATGAGACCATTCGGACTACGCTCGTCATTCCACCCGGTGTAAGCGTTACCGGTATTCAGGGTCAGGAAACGTTGATTGAACCCGAAGAGGGTCAACCTGGTCTGGTGCTCCAAGGAAGTGGCGCGTCAGCTATCCGCCACCTCAGAATTCGCAATGCAACCGGCGCAGGGGTGCGGGTAGACGGGCGCTCAATCGTATTGGAAAACATTGAGATCAGCGGAACACGCCGCACTACTGCTGAAGAAGGCCACGGGGTAGATATCCGAAACGCAGACTCCCTGGTGGTAGTGGCTGTGTCCTCCCAAAACAATGAGGGAGATGGCCTTCACATCGAAGAAACCGACAACATTACCATTGTTGACCCGAGCTTCGTGAATGTGCCGGACGAACTCATGGCAGAGGCGTCGCGCGTAATCATCCATCCGAGCTTCATGCCAATCGACGAAGAAAGTGTCTCGATCATCCACCCATCATTCGTTCCACAAGACGGCGACGGTGTGTCCATCATCCACCCCAGCTTCATTCCCGATGTGGAGGATCATGTGGTCATCATTGATCCAATACAGTTTGGCGGGGAACAATATTCGGGCAACGGAGGCGACGGAATATCAATTATACATCCGTCTTTCATCGTGGACCCCGAGGGACCGGATGAACCACCTGGACGGACAGATGCACTTCCAACCTTTATCGAAGATACGAATGCGAACCAAGTCGTCATCGCGGGTGTTAAGACGAGTGACAATGGAGGCGCCGGTCTTCGACTGAATGGTGCGATGTCCATGTCACTTCAGTATCTCGTCAGCACAAAGAATGCGGTTGGGATTGCCGTCGATCAGGGTAGCCTGAGTGTTAATGCGACCTATGTGGCAGACAATTCCGGTACCGGTGTTCTCTGCACCAACGGCACGATGCAACTCGCATCAGACCTGAGCACTGTAGCGTGGCCGGGCACCCCATCCGACGCCGTGGGTATCATACACCCGAGTTTTATCGATGATGATGGCATTAGCATCATTCATCCTAGCTTCGCCGAAGTTGTAGACAACGATGGCTCTCCTACCGATGGAATATCGATCATTCACCCAAGCTTCATGCCCGTCCTTACGGTCGAGAACAATGGTGGAGATGGTGTCCTAGTGGCTCCGGTAACCCCCCCTGAATTAAACGCAGGCAAAGCGGATGGCCACACCGATGCTGTGGTCCTTGACGGCGCCTGGATTCGGGGCAACCGTGGCGCGGGAATTCGTACTGAATGCGGCGATATGACCATCCGGAATTCCTTGGTGACTCGTACCAAGGCGGGGGATGGTTACCTTAGTGGCATCGGTATCTCCGCCAAGCCAGGCGAGGCCTGTAGCCAATCGCTACCAGTGGTTGCGGTAGACAAAGGAAGCTTGATTGCGGGTAACGATGGGGGGGGCGTACTTGCGCAAAATGGCGCTCGTATTGAGATGCAGGGCGCAATACTTCTCAACAAAGGACCTGGAGTTGTTACGGTAGGGGCGTCGTCGACTGTCCAAATCGGTACCGCCGCTGATGCGGCGTGTCAGGCGAGCGGAGCTGGACCGCTCGAGTGCCGTCCACCACTTATCGCTTACAATGCAGGTCTTGGAATTTCAGCAGGACCGGACACCGTCGTCTCTCTGCAGGGAGCACGTGTTCAAAATACTGTGCCGATAGTGGCTAATTCGGAGGCCATGTTCGATCTTGGCTACGGCCTCTGGTCGCATGGCGCGACCATCAACGTAACGTCGTCCGATATCGTCGACAATGCGGTCGCGGGCGTGGTGCTGCACGGTGACCAAGCAGATGGCTCCACGTCCATTATGCACTCGCATTTCTCGGGTAGCAGCTACGGAGTTATCCGCCTGAAACCGTCCACAATGCCAACGGATGAAGCACAACTAGGCACGCCAATTGCGATGCCTAGTTATGCCGACGGGATGATGGCATCGTGCGACTACGACGCGTCTGTTATTCATCCATTCGAAATGATGGGCTGCTTGCCCGAACCCGGTCAGTGTGCACCTGGTCAAGCGGACGCATGCAGCGCGAACGCAACTTGCCAGCAGTGCACGATAAATTGCAAAAAGGATACGCCGTGTATCGCTCAGATGTGCAGTGGCAATAATAGGAGCGGCCAAGAGTTTGCGGGACATAACTACGACGGTCTCGACCTAACAGGATACAACTTCACCGGGTCCAACCTCACTGGAGCGTCATTCGAAGGAACAAACCTGACCGGTGCACAGTTTGGCGGCGCGACCCTCACAGGCGTCAATTTCACCAACGCCACGCTTTCGAATACGGATTTCACTGATGCCAATCTCCAAGGAGCCACGATGGCCGGGCTCGACCTATCGAGCGCTACGCTTACCGGCGTGAAGTACCCGAAGCTCACAGGTGAGTGCCCCATCAGTCTACCGCCACAATGGTTGTGCCAATCCGGATACTTATGGGGCCAAGGCGCCTCATATATCGGATATAATTTTGAAGGCATGGAGTTCACTCAGAGCGAGCCTGGACAAAGCTTTCATCTCGACTCCATCAACATATCCAACGCGAAAAACGTAACGTTTACAGCATCATCTAGCCAATTCAACGCACCCAATGTATTGGCGTCCGAAACACTCAATGTTACCTTTCAATCCACGGAAATGTGGGCGCCATCCAACTTTGAAAATGCCGAATTCAGCTACGCCACAGGACTGACGGTACGGCTGCTCAACGCTAGCGAGCCATCAGAAAGTACCGCCATCATTTTCAAATCCGCCACACTCGAATTCGGAACCGATATCACCTTAGAAACCGCTCCAGGTGGCGACTGGTCTCAAGCAAGCTTTGATGGCACCACCTTCACTGTCTTCCGTACGGGTGTGGGCTGGGTACAGGGCAGCGAGTCACCGTTCACAAACATGACTGGCATTACCTTCGCTGGCACCGACTTCCCGGCCGACTACCAATTTAGTGGCGTCGATATGACGGGCGCCAGCTTCATCCTGGCGGGCTTGGACACGACCCCGGATTCCAATGCGATGGAAGGTGCCACCACAGGATTTCATGACGTCATATTACAGGGCGCTGATTTCCAAGACGCCACCCTGCAGTTTGTGGCCTTCAATAGCGTGGACCTCACCGGGGCCTACTTCACCAATACCAATCTGAGCAATGTCAACTGGAATGGCGCCATCTGTCCGTCGGGGGTATCAGCTGACGCCAATGAAGGCACGTGCTGCGGAGCTGCGATGAACGGCGCCCCTCCCGCCAAAGGCTGTGCTGTGTATCAAGCAGGTGAAAACCTGCAAGATGCCGACTTCGCGGGACAGAACCTCACGGATGGCGATTTCTCTGGTGCCGACCTGACCAACGCGAATCTCGCGGGCGCCGATTTGAGCCATGCCGACTTATCGGGGGCCAACGTCACCGGGGCCAACTTTCAAGGGGCAACCTTATTCGGCGCCAACTTAGCAGGCACAGACTTGTCATCTGCAGTGCTGACAGGAGTCGTAAATCCCAAGTTGGATGCCGAAACGTGCCCTGCGGCCTTACCCACAGACTGGTGGTGCCAAGACGGGTACCTCTGGGGGCCATCAGTAGTGTATGACCAATTCGATTTTGCAGGTAAGTTATTCACCTTCAACGAGTTGAACATGAACTTCCCGCTCAATTCGGCCATCCTATCGGGCGCCAAAAACCTGTCCATTTCCGTCCTCAATAGCCTCGGAATTGATGCCTATCTTCTGGACATGGCCTCAGCAGAGAACATCACCATCACTACGCAAGGGTGCACGCAGGCGCTCAATTTCGAACTCTCTGACTTCCAGAACAGCAAACAAGTCACACTCAACCTGGGGCTTTCGAGCACCTCGCCAGATGCGTCAATCAACTTCAAGCAAGCGATTGGGGTTCAGGCCGATACCATGGTGCTGAAGACGTACTCGGGTAATAGCGACTGGACCGGGGCGAACTTTAGCAACGCGACATTTACGGAGTTCAAAATCGGCCTGTCGGCGACCGGTGGTATCGCTACCATGTCGAATACTACCTTTGACCAAGCAGCACTGGGCGATTACATACTGAACGGCGTACAGATGGAAAATGTGTCGTTTGATAGTGCGGTGATGAGCTGTCTCGAGAACGCTAACTGCACGACACTATTCGGACCAAACACCGTGTTTGGTACCACCAATGGAATCGTATCATTCGATGGTGCAGTGATGGTTGGTGTAGTGATCCAAAATCAAAATCTGTCGCATGCCGACTTCCAAAACGCCAATTTGACGAATGCGAGCCTCGCAGAATCAACCTTCATGGGCACAGACCTGAAGTCTGCCACCTTGACCGGAGCCGACCTGACAAATGCCGATCTCTCTGGGTCGATGCTCACCAATACCAATTTTACTGGGGCGACGCTTACCGAAGTCACCTTCGGCGATATCGACCTCTCAACGACCACGCTCACCGGTGTCATCATGCCCATACTGATTGGATGCCCCGCGGCCCTTCCGGTGGATTGGATGTGCAGTCCCGACGGGCCCTACGATGCGGGGTATACATATTTATGGGGGCCAGAAGTCAATTACTCAGGCTTCAACTTCAGCAACCATGCTGGGTCGCCTGATCCCAATGTCACGGCAACCGAGCTAACAATCTCCTTCGATGCATCGCAAGGGGATAATCTTAACCTCAACGGCGCGAATCTAAGCAATATTAGGGGACTAACGCTTGAAGCAAATGAGATCGGACTGACCGCTACGTCACTCAACGCCGTCGGTGCAGAGAACTTCACACTACGGACCATACTAACAGTAGTAGGAACAGCTGGCTGTGTCGCCGATACCGCTCAAAACGGAATTTGCGATGGAACAGTCAGTGATCTAGATGGCGATGGCTGGTTCAACGAGGTGGAGACTCTCTGCGGTACGGATCCCTCGAATGCAGCTTCCAATCCTCCAACTAATGGCCTGGACATAGACAACGATAAGCTCTGTGATGCCGTTGATTTAGATGATGATGGAGATGGCTGGAGTGACCAAGCGGAGATATTCTGCCAATCCAACCCCAACGACCCATCCTCGCTGCCCACAGACCTCAACAACGACGGTTTTTGCGATATCTACGCTCTTGATGCCGATGGTGACGACTGGCCAGATGCCTATGAAACAGCGTGTGGCACGAATATCGAAGATAGCACCAATAATCCTACCGCAGATGGCCAAGATATCGATTCAGACAAGCTCTGTGACCTCTTAGACGCAGACGACGATGGCGATGGGTGGCCTGACGACCTTGAGGTAGTTTGTGAAACGAATCCCTCCGACCCAAGCAGTCTCCCGTTAGATTCAGATGCAGACGCCTCTTGCGACCTGCTACCCTATCCAGGCGCAGACCCCGATATGGACGGCTTTGAAAATGAATATGAAGCGATGTGCGGATCGCACCCACTGTTGGCCGAAGATATCCCCGTCGATACCGACTATAACGGAATTTGCGATGCGGTAGAGTCCGTTGGTAATCCGGCCGCTGTGATCGACTACACCGGCGCTGACTTCACAGGCTCCACCGCAGTCTCATTAGACCATGATGTTACTAGCGTGGGTGCCCCCGGCGTCACCCTCACCGGTGCGAACTTCACCGGGGCGCAAGCTCTCAGCATCATGACGCGCAACCCAACCCTCGGTAATTGGGAAAACACCACTTTTGATAACGCGGTGATTACGGAGCTCAGCACGGGTATTGCATCGGATGCCACAACACTCGGGAGCACCCCGGGTAGCGCAGTCGTTTTGACAGGGACATCGTTCGACTCGGCGGTTCTGAACTCGGCGAGTTTCATGTATTCAGACCTCACCGGCGTCGATTTTACCGATGCATCCGTCATCAATACGAACTGGAAATCAGCGATATGCCCAAGTGGGTTGGCATCAGAACAGAATGGCCGCACCTGCTGCGGGGCACTGAACGAGGTGCCGGTGGCAGACGGCTGTGGCGAAAGTTATGTGGGTGACGACTTATCTGAGGCGACATTCACTGGGGAAGACCTCACATTCGCCAATTTTTTTAATGCCACATTCGACAACCCGGACTTCACAAATACGGACCTCACCGGAGCCATCTTTATAGGTGCTGACCTGTCGGGTGCATCTTTT
>PKDL01000221.1 GCA_002863065.1 Pseudomonadota bacterium | reverse complement strand
ACGCTGCAAGATCCAAACTTCACTGAGACCGTAGTGCTGATGCTTGAGCACAACGCTGAGGGGGCTGTCGGGCTAGTGCTGAACCGCCCATACCCCGGAAAACGCTCGCTTATCTCTGCAGGTCTGGGGCTAGAATGGTCAGATGACGCCCCCGGTTCCATCCGAATGGGCGGACCGGTTAGGGTTCAAGCAGGGTGCATCGTACACCTACCCACGCACGAATTTGATGATACACAGGTTGTCGGCGACACGTTACACGTGAGTACATCTCGGGAAGCCTTGGAGGGCCTTATCGCAACCGGCCAAACACCATTTCAACTGGTGTTAGGGTATGCTGGCTGGGGTCCCGGCCAGCTTGAGTGGGAGATGACGCAAGGCACATGGTTATCCGCACCGCTTTCGCCCAATCTTATTTTCGATGTGGAACCGAAGAAGATGTACGATGCTGCTCTCGCAACAATGGGCATCTCACGTCACGATCTCGCAGTAACCAACACTGCCGTCAATTAGTAGGAGCGCCCTTCGTGCTCTGCGCCGCAATTTAGACAGCCAATCGACTCGACGCTAAACGCGCGAAGTCTAGCGGCGAGAACCTCGTCGTTGTTGCTTGACTCTAAATCGGCGGAAAGCATAGCGGGCACGATATGCTGAGTGTCATCCCGCAGACTCGTAAGAATCATGTGTCTTTCCTTATTGGTTTGACGTGTCAGCGCCGGAATAAACGGCTCCTCACGACCTGCGTGTACGGAGGGATTCTGCCGAGTGCTGAAGGGGTTTTCTATGACCCTGTTGGCAGCCGCCGTCCCTTTCTGATGTAATTCCCGCTGCGCTCGAGCTTCCATAGCAGCGGCACGCGCTGCTACCCGGTGGTCTTGACCCGACGGCTTGCTAGGCGCCAACGCGGCACGGCGTATTGTACGTGCTTTCAAGATTGTGGCGGCCGGATCACCCACTACTTCTGATACGTCGATACGAACCCGGCCGCCTACAGCGTACTGTTTGCCATCCGGTCCAGTCTTGTAATCGTACTGAGGTCCACCTAACGCATGACCACCTGCCGCACTAAGGTGGGCCATCTCATGTGCGCGGACCTCTGCATCCCTCGCCTTCAGACGACTAATTTCGGCCTCCCGCTTCAAACGGTCAGCGACATTGTCTACCGGCCCAGCAAACGGCCTCGGCTTATTTGGCTCACCAGAACCGGGTTGTGCGCCCAACTGGAAGAGGGATGTGCGTGATACTGCGGTGGATCGACTCACTGTTTGAGCCGAGATTGATGGAGGTACCGGACTCGCCAAGTCTGGACGTGACTCACCGGCCGTCGCTGTAGACGACGCATTGAGAGTGGCTACCGACGGCTGTCCAGAAGATACGCTTGGTAGTGACGACCGTACGCTGGGTCCTGTTAGATACACGCTCACCTTTCGAGTTACGGGCAGATTCTTAGGTAGTTAAGGAAAAAATCGTCTGTTGGGAACATTTTTTTTCCACATTGTAGTGCATCGACATTCCGCGAACACTTTATTGCCGACTTGTGGCATCACTGAAACAGACAGTGGACGCTTTGGAGATGGCCGATAACTCAATTACGCCAGAAAATCCAGCGTTACCACACACCAAACTGAAAAGGAGCATCCACTCGAATGCGACGCCGTTGGGATAAACTAGCCGGAGAACAAGGTGAAGAATTAGCAGGAGGCCGGCTGAAGCGATTCGCACGCATGGGACGTCTAGGAATGAGCGTGGGCACTGATGCCGCACTTCAGCGTGTGGGCGGACTCTTTCGCCGTGGCGATGAACGTGCCCAGGCGGACGCCGAATTCCTTGAGAAGCAAGCCATCAAAGTGACCAAAGTGCTGGGGCAGATGAAGGGCGCTACCATGAAACTGGGGCAAATCCTATCCTCAGACCCTGAGCTCTTACCGCCGCAATTTACCGAAGCCCTGACCGCTCTTCAAAGCGAAGCGCCCCCGATGACGTGGACTACCGTGTGCGAAGTTATCGAAGATGCCTTCGACCGACCAATAACCGATGTCTTCGCATGGTTTGATCCCGAACCGATAGGAGCTGCAAGCATTGGGCAAGTCCATCAAGGCCGGCTTCACTCGGGCGAGCATGTCGCTGTCAAAGTCCAGTATCCGAACATTATCGGCACTTTAGACGCTGACCTGCGAAATCTGGGTTCAGTCATGCAAATGATGAGAGTGGTGTTCGAGAAAAAGCGCCTCGACGAGTACCTAGAAGAAGTGCGCAGTGCCATTCTGGCGGAAGCGGATTACGAAGCTGAGTGCAGAAACCTACAACGCTTTGGTGCTATTTTAGACGAACGTTCGGGGGTCCGTGCTCCAAAAGCATACCCAGAATTCACAAGGCAAACCGTCCTGACAATGGAACACGTGTCGGGTACGAAACTGGACGAAGCCATCGCGCAACTGGATCGAAAAGATAAATCGGACATCCTGCTGCGCTTTGTGGAAACGTACTCTTGGATGCTTCACGACCGATTTGAACTTCACGCTGACCCGCATCCTGGGAACTTCATCATGGAGAATGACGGGACACTCGTTATCCTCGATTTTGGTTGCGTGAAAAAGGCACCGGCGTCGCTAGCGAACGGTGTACTGGATATCCTTGATGCATGCTGGCAGGGTGACCATGACCGCGTCGCGCGCATCTATCGCGACATTGGTTTTGGCGGAGTAAATCCAAGCCCTGCCGTTCTGAACCCCGAAATGCTGCGCGAATATCATGCAATCACGCTTGAGCCGTTTCTCGTAGATGATGAATTCGACTTCGCAAACTGGGATATGCGCAGGCGACTGCAATCATTCATAAAAAAATATCCAGCCTTCTTACGACTGGCTCCACCACCGGAATCCGTCCTCGTATTTAGAACACTGGGGGGGATCAAGGGCTTCCTTACGAGCTGCGGCGGACACGTCAATGTACATCGCATGGCACTGGATTGCGTGCGACGAAATGGAAGGCTTACTGCCCAACCACAATTAAACGCGAGCTAAGATCCCTCGCCAAGCATCTGCAACAGATGTTTGGCCAAGACCAATTCAGCCTCTGGCTCTAAATTAACGAAGGCCATTGCGCAAGCGTATGCAGTGCACCCATCTGATGGTTCTTCTGGCTCCATCCGCACAACAACGCCTTCGAGCACCAAATCGTACATGTGCTGTTGCCCACCTTCATCAGCCACTGGGAGAGACATACCGACCTGTATCTTGGTAAACAGAGGGATATACCGCGCCAGGGTGCAATAAATCCCGCCGAGATTCAGGTCGACTGATGTGGCGGAAATGCCATCGCCTCCACTCGCATGAAGAACGAGCTCATGCGTCGCCTTTACACGCGGTGTACGACGCCGCTCAGCGCGTTCGGAAGTCGTGTGTTCACTCATATAATCCTCCCTCTAGACCGCGAATGATGTGTGGCTCCGTGCTGAGAATACCAATGCGTTGGGCCGCATGCCAAATGAAGGCCTATTTGCAGGGGAAAATCCGATGCACGATTCGTCGGTCAATACCTGGCTTCGTTACAGGTCAAACCATGCCTCGCCACGCTAAGACAGCCGCAAGGATACACAACGGCATTGGAATATCGTAGTAGGCCATCGGCACCGTACGCCGTTATATCCGGCGAATACGGCTCCAACGCTTTTCCTTGTTGGTTACTCACATGCTTACACTCCTTGACACCCTTTCAATACGCCCCGTACGCTGCCTTAGGGGGTTACCATGTGCGCGCAGTCTTACTTTCGCGCACAACTCCGCCGTGATGAGCGGTGCACTAGGAGAAGCCATGATCATTTGCAGTAACTGCAACTATCCCAACGAGAGTTTCTTCCAGTTCTGCCTACAGTGCGGCACGGATCTGTCTTGTGGCTCGTTAGCAGGTGCAGTAGCCCCGAGTGTCATACCAGACGACTCGATCCCTGCAGTCATACCAGCGGAAACAGAGAACCTGAGTGCCAGCCCAGCATCAGATGCTGCCTACCGAGAGACGACGATACCCAACGACGGCATGGAGATAACTCCGGTTTGTGAGACTCATAGAGAGGATGACAACGGCGCAGAAGACCGAGTCCTGGAGTTGGGTGCTACGGAGCAAAGCACGAGTACATCTGAAGAAAGCGAGACCCCGGATGCTGGCATTGTCGACGGCGAATTGTATGCCGGACGAGCCGGGGACACGTCCCCTCATCACGACATTACCCTCGGCGAAAACACCGACGATACCCAAAGTACGTCCGTACAGGCAGAGACCGACGCCGCGATTGCAAACACTAAGACCAAAACTACAGTCACCATCACGAACGATGAGGATATTCCTGTGGCTGAGCACCCAGCAGTTTTGGAAGGTACCTCCACAGAATCTGCGGAGGATCTGCAATCGACTGACGCGGCAAGGAGAGAGCGGCAGGAGACTCCTGCTCAAGTACGGTTCATGTTCGATCCGACGAACATAAGCATACCGAGTGCACCATTCGAACCAGCAAACCTCGATGATACTAGTAGCGACCGCCGGGATTGTCCTCGCTGCGGTGCAAAAACGTCAAAATCACATAGCTTCTGTGGCCAGTGCGGATACCGTTTCGAAGGGGCTGCGCCGAAACGAACACCTACCGGTATCATATCGCAGGTGACGGCTGAGTCTTCACTGGTCGTTATCCGTGAAGATGGTAGCGATGGCGCTCGCTTACAGCTGGTCGAAGGCTCAAATGTCATCGGTCGAGGTGAGTCAACACATACATTCGCGTCTGATATGTTTTTGGATTCGCAACACTGTGAAATGCGTGTTGACGGGAAACATTGCACGTTAGAAGACCTAGGAACGCTGAATGGTACGTTCATTCGTATCCTGGAGCCCACACAACTCAATCATGGTGACCTCATCCGACTTGGACAAGAGTTGCTACGCTATGAACACTTCGAACGAGTCGAGCCCGTAGAAGCTCCAGCCGCCGACGGAACCGAGCTTCTTGGTGCTGCACCGGGAACGGACGTATTCGGACGATTGGTTCAGGTTATGAGTCCTGACCTAGTTGGTAACGCCTGGGCATTATCCGCGCCGCTTGTAACTATCGGCCGAGAACGTGGCGACGTCATTTTCGACGGCGATGGATATGTTTCAGGCAGGCACGCCACAATTACCTGGAGGGATGGTCAGGCCGTCCTAGAGGACATCGGCAGCTCAAACGGTACGTACTTACAAATCCGCGGGCCGGCAGAGCTGCTCGATGGAGATTTAGTGCTGATCGGACAGCAACTATTCCGCTACGAAAACCACTCGTAACGCAGCGCAAAAGCTACTCTTCATAGAAGATGGTATCGACTGTGGAGATGAACATGTTGAGCATTCCTCGTTCCTCGTCGCTAAGACCGAGAAAACGAACCCCCATGCCCGGCATCTGCTCAATCGGGGCATCCTCGTTATACTCACGCACCCAGCGGACTTCACAATCCACGTTGAACTGGTAGGCAAGACCTGGAATGGAAAACTGAATTCGAAACCGGGTACCTACAGGCTCCGTGTGATAGGTGGCGACAAAAAGACCGCCCGCCGAGATATTCTCAGTAAAGCCTGTAAAAAATTGATGCTTCGCTGAGCCACTAATCTCCAATTTATAGTCGAAACGGTCATGTTTCCGTTGGTTGCTAACGGATGGTCCCATTTGGTCGGTCATTTGAGTCTCCATGCGGCAACCTCTTTCCTAGTGTTTTCCGGTTGGCAGCGTACCTCACGCTTGCATACTGAAACGACACAACGGACGAATTGCTTTAGGCGAAATTACTATTTTCAGTGGCTAGAGGGGCGCCCTGCCCTTCACTCCAAAATGCATGTTGTTCGCAGAATAATGAGAGCGCTGCTTCTAGACGCTGCGGCTGCTCAAGTGGCGCAGCATGTGTACCGCCTTGTAAACAGAGCAATTCAGCACTCGGTAAGCGCTGAGCCATCACCTGACTAACCCAGTATGGCGTGAATCGGTCAAACTCCCCACCCACGACAAGTGCCGGTATATCGATATCGACAAGACGGTCTTCAACGGTATGCAATGAGGTACTCGTCAACATCTCGAGGAAAACGTTTGGGTCCATCGCGGCGAGATGTTCTAAATAAGGAGCAAACTCGTCCCTCGAAAGACGAGTCCCATCGACCTCAGTAGCCAACGCAACCCACCAACCAAGTCGACTGCTGGTCAAGCGTTGGATGAGTGGAGCAAGCCGAAGACCGTATCTCTCAACGATCATTCTGAATAAAGGCAGCCATTTCGATCCGGCGGACACATCGCGAAACGTATCGAGTGGTCGACCAAAGCTTCCGCACATCAAAATCAATCCGAGAATACGCTCTGAAGGCCAGCTTGCCGCTGCTTCCAGTGCGACTTGTACCCCCATCGAGTGACCGATGAGGACTACCTCGTCAAACTGCTCATACTCAAGGACGGTTTCTATATCCTCCGCGAGCATTTCTATTCGGTACCCATGTTGAGTAATGGAGCGACCAGAGCACCCATGTCCGCGGTAATGGGGGTGCAGCACTTGGCATCGACGCTCAAGCCAAGGTTTTAGATACCGCCAAATGAATCCATCACAACCGATACCATCACATAGCACAGCGATAGGCCGTGACGTATTTTGAGCGCCGCTTACCTCATAATAGAGCGAAGTTCCATCGGCAGCTGTGATAATTTGCTGACGTATCACGCGGCCGCCCCTGGGAAATCACCACGACAAAATAGGGCTTCCACACGCTCGATACCCGATTGATTACGTACCCGCTCAAGCCCACCTTCTTGGCGGTCAACTAACGCAAATACAGCGACGACCTGATATCCTTCGTCGCGAATCGCGTCGATGGTTCTCAGTGCCGAGCCACCCGTCGTAAATACGTCCTCAACAAGGACGAGGTTTCCACCGTCTGGAATATTGCGGGTTCCTTCAAGGCGCCGGCCGGTACCATGACCTTTCGCTTCTTTACGCACAAAAATACCAGGTATCCCATCATCCCCAGATAGGAAGCTCTGGTGAGCAACGGAGCAAACCAATGGATCAGCACCAATTGATGGCCCAGCGACTCCATGTACGCCTTCTACAGTACGTATTTGATTCAAAAGCTGCTTGCCGCACAACACATTGCCCTCGGGATGAAGGGACGTGTTTCTGCAATCGATATAAAAATCCGACTCTCGGCCACTGGCCAATATCACCCGGCGATTCTCATAGCTCAGTTCGGTAAGCAATGTGAGTAGTCGTGCGCGGTCTGTATCTTGAGTCATCTGGTTTCCTCATAGCGATTGACGATCATCTAAAATCACACAGCTGTACCTAGTAAAACAATAACGGTGCTTTCAGGCTAGACCGTTTCCGAAGTGATGTGAGGGTTCCCCCTACCGCGTACAAAAGAGCCTGCGCGAAGAGTAATTCGGGGAACATTCTCATGGGCACCAGGATGTAGGCAGCCGCTACATTCACTACCAGTACGATGTTCATCAACCGACTGTCTGTCGCCTGCAGTTTGGGCATCGGAAGGCTTGAGATCATCCAAAAAGAAAAACCAACAGATAACACAGGCATCGCGTCCGCGGCACCTTCGATCGAATAGCGGCTGGCGACCAATATTGAGGTAGCTACCAAGCCACCAACATGGGTAGTGGGAATCCCCAGAAAGTACTTTGAACCCATTTCACTCGTAATCACATTGAACTTCGCGAGACGCCAAGCTGCTGCTACTGGCAAGGTTGCGCAACATGCCCAGAGAAGCCATTCCATCCCGCCGGCCCACCAAGATGGTAACGAGGACGTAAACACCGCGACGGTAGCGGCCGGAGCCAAGCCAAAACAAATAAGGTCGCTGAGCGAGTCCAGCTGCACACCGAAATCCGACGACCCGTTGAGTAGTCTTGCGAATGTTCCGTCGAGCTTGTCTAGCAACACACTAACTAAGATCCACCAAGCAGCATTTTCGGGCTCACCACGCGAAGCGCAAGTGAGTGCCCACAACCCAATGAGTAATGAAATGGTTGTCACCCCATTGGGGATGACAAAGCGAATGATCGATCGGCGTTCAGCAGGAAGCATACACCCGCTATTCTGATTGACAGAGGCCAACGAAGCAACTCACGACTTGTCTTGCGGTGAATATCTCGACCTGCTATGGTCCGCCGGCTTTGCGAGAGAGGCCCTCGGGCTTCGGCACTCGTAAGTGCGCAG
>PKDL01000224.1 GCA_002863065.1 Pseudomonadota bacterium | reverse complement strand
AGTTCGCAAGGGCCATCGGGCGACAATACTCCCATGGCATAGAGCCACTTAGGTTGTTCAGTCATCGCTGAGGCACGTTCCAACCGTGCGGTATCCACCGGATCTGGAAGCTGCCGGTGTAGCCATGTGGCGACCAATTGGTGCCAGAAATATGTGGCTAAGTCGCCTTCTCGAAACGCTGTCGTCGCACGGTTTGTGTGGCTCCGGATTGCCAGGGGTTCGGAGTCTACGGCATGTGCCCACAAGGTAGCCTCTGACGTCCACGCCCGTTGAGCTGGAATCGACAACAAAACATAGACCGTGATAACCGCCACAGTGAGCGTAGGTCTAAGATTCGGGCGTACGACATGTCCGAGTTGGACCGCCAAAGCGCAGAATGCCACCACAGGCCCAAGCAAGAGACGCTCGGCGAGTCCTGTCAACGACGTAACGAGCAGGCTCGACTGCAGTAGTAATGGCGCGAAGCCTAGCGCCAGCAGCGTTAGAACATCGAGCCGTCGGCTCCGAACAGACCAGATGGTGCCGACCACGCCGATACAGGTCGCAGCAAGCCCCCCGATCGCGCCCGGCGTAAGCGTCGTGGTGTCCAGCGTGACTGCAGCATAGCCGTGATTTGGTGCGAGGTTGGTCGGAATGAATAAAAGACCTAGGCTCCGACCAACGGAGTGAAATGCTAAGAGTATGCGGTCCAATCCATCAGCAAGCACGTATAGGTTATCAATCGCGTGGATATCTGGTCGTGATAGTGAGAGTTGAAGATAGGTCAGGGCTCCGCTGAAGACGAGGCACAGGACCGGTGGGACATAGCCGGCTCGTGATGTGGGTGGGCGTAAGATGCAGATTAACAAAAAGAGTGGCGCGAACAGGACGGCCGATTCTTTGGCTAGACATGCAAGCACAAAAAAAACGAATGATCTCCACGCCCGACAGCGTTCCGCAATCATGTCCGCCAGGGAGAATAATAGGGCCGCCATGGAGGCTAGATCGGCGTGTGCAACGAGTGCACCGACGGCTTCTGAGCGTAGCGGATGACACGCAATAAGGCAGGCTGCGACGGCGGCATACGGTATCCGAAGACATCGCAGAAGTCGGTACGCTCCCAGGACGAGACAGCAGTGTAATACCAGTGAGAGCACGTGAAATGGGACGGGGCTTCCATTCCCCAACGACCAGAGAAACCGCCATATGAAGGGGATCGCCGGCCGCCATGATGTCTTCGGTGCATCAAGGGATTGGCCCCAAAAATCAGTCTCGAGACCACTGGATAAAGGCGCCTCGCCCTGCACGAAAGGGCTGCCAAGAATCGCCCTGGAGTCGTCGTATACAAACCCACCATCGATGCTTAGGAGGCCGACACAGCACGCAACGATGAGAGGTGCTATTGTTGTGAGTGCGGCAGGTGTGTGTGAAGTGGCTTGTGTCACGGCCGCAGCCCTAAGGACCGGTGGGCTGTGTCGAGTTGTCGGAGGTGCTGCGCTTCCGTCCCACACTGCTTGGTAAGAGCGGTCCAGACTAATTGCTCAAGGTTCTGTTGTTCTAAGAGCTCGAAGAGCGTAGAGGCAGGGGTGTCAGGGGGGACACCAACCGCGAGATAGAGCATAGGCCTTCCGTCGGGTAGGGCGGTGTGCGCTCGGCTCCACACCCACGTCGAGAAACCGGCTTGCTCTAGGGTCGAGCGTAATCGACGCACGGCATCCGCACCGGGATGAAGGCCGCGGACGGAGAAGCTACTCCATCGGCTGGGTTCCAGCACCTCCAAAAAGATACCTCCGATGGGCGGGCCAGGACTTTTTGGAACCGTAGGTTGGAAAAGAATAGTCGCCGCATGGAGTTCTGGTTCGTCTTCTCCCAACACGGGAAGGATACGAGCGGTAGCAGGGCCGGTACGCTCCGCGATAAGGGGGCGATTATCGGGGAATTGAATAATGACAGTTCCCCAGTGTTCTTCGATGGGGCCAGAGTCACGCTCGAATCGCATCTCCAGATGATACCCGCTCTCCCGTACATACGCCCATTCTCCTAGCCGCGTCGCGAGCACAATGCGGTCCCAGTGAGCCTGCGTATTTCCAGTTTCCGCAGAAGTTATCTGGTGAAGGCAAGACAGAGCATCTCGGTCCCGCCCCATGCGGCAGAGCAGTTCGATTCTACGGTTGTCGTTTCTTGCGTTCGATGACGTCGCGGTGAGGGCATGCAGTGCTCCATGTAGATCCCCGGACTGTTCCGCAATCAGGGACCGATAGAACGCACGAAGGTTAATGGGGATGTGCGCATGGGCTGTGAGATATGACGACAGCTTTGCATAATATCCATGTGACGCGGCGAGAGGAAGCAGTCGGCGTAGTGTATTGGGCTCATCAAGTGGTAACAGGTCCTCGTAGCGTGCGATGGCGTAATCAATATACCCCACTCGGCTACATGCCATTGCCACGCTGTCAGTGACCTGCCACCACCCAGGGAACTGGCGTTGAATCGAAAAAAGTTCATCAACGGACAGGTCCTCGGACAGCCGGAGTCGCGCTGTGTCGGCATCGAGTGGTTTTTGGGTTGATTGCTTTTGAAGCAAGGTGCTTTCGAGAGTGTTTAGCGGAAGTTGGACCTGCGTTTCTGGAGCAAGGTGTTTCACTGCATGGTGAAGTAGGCAATGTGCAGCCGTTGCGTAGGCGATATTCCGCTCTCGAAGCTCAAGTGCCATCAAGCGAGACGCGATCATGGCCGCCGGCCAGAACGCATGGCGTCGATGTAATGTGGTCGCCATATAGGCGAATGCTTTTCGTACGGTGTCGCTCAGAACAGCATCTGTCTCGGTGATGTATGTGTATTTCGCTCTGCACCAAGGTTCCCAGGCGCAGGGATGTCGCAACACGTACTCTGCACTGGGCAATGACATTGCTGCGGCTTGGAAGGCATTCTGGCCAAGTTGCGCCCGACCAGTATAGATAGCGATACGATACTTCAGGTGGTTGGGTATGAGCAGCCTCACGAACTCCTGGAGTGTGGTAGTGGCGTCTTGATAGCGCATGCTCGATATACACGCATCGGCGTAGGCCAGACTCGATAATGGGGTGCGGCTCGGATCGGTCAGAGAATAATCGCTCGCGTGTTGCAGTGCCTTTTCAGAATGTCCCGCGTCGATATGCGCATTCAATATCTGCGCGTGTAGCGGATCATATGCCGGATGGTCATTGGTCAGTTCCGCTAAGGTCTCAGTAGCCATTTGGAGGCGTTGAGCGGACGACTGCGGCCCATCTAGAAGACCCCGTAAAGCGCAGCGGTCCCGAGTGAGTAGTGCGACGGCTGGGCTTTCGGTGGCGGAGTTGACCTCCACTGGTAATGCTTCACTCAGGGCTTGTATCGTTGACTTTGATTCCTTGACATCCAACTGCATGTGGAGCCGGTGAGCAGCGTATTGTTGCCTTAGTGCGAAGTATAATTCGGGATCGGACCGGATGGCTGGGTGCTGTAGTGCGTCCTTCGGTGCGCGGGTGAGACGTGGACCTTGCGTGGTGCGCGGGGCCGGGGACACGACTCCCCCGTCGAGCAAGGCCTCGATCGTCGGATCGTATTGGCTGAGATGTTTAATTCGAGAACGAATCCAGCCCCAGTTATCCATACGAGAACCCTACACTGGTCGACGAGTACAGGGAACCCGAAGGCGAGGTATTTGCGACTCGAGTAGTTGTGTATGCAGGTATTTGCCTCGGACAGAGTTTCGTCAGGCTTGGGCCGCGGCCAATTTTTCTGCGCGATAGCCGGCAATTAGGAGACAGACCGCTCCAACTAGGATCCAGATATCAGCCACGTTGTACACGGGATAGTATTTGGGGATGAAGCTTACGGATTCATGGAAGGGCAGTTCGAAATCAAAAAAGATAAAGTCGCGGACATAGCCCCTGGTGACACGGTCAAATACATTGCCAATGGCACCGGACGCGATGAGACCCAATGAGACCAACATGAGGCGGTCACTTTTGGGCGTTTGATGCGCATACCAGAGCACTCCGAGGAGCGCGATAAACCCAACCGTAGACAAGAGAACGGTCTGTCCTGCCAGCATGCTGAACGCAGCACCAATATTGGCGGCCCATTTCCAGGCCAAAACGCCTTCAATAAATGCGAACTTCGGGGTGGGAATTCGTGTTCCAAGCTCCCATGCGTCTGGCTTAATGGTGGCCTCCGCCCACATTTTACTGCCGATATCACTGACGAGGCCGCCAAGCAGCACACCCCAGAATAGAAGTTTCTCGGTAAATAAGGCCTTTATGGCAGATGGCTTCGCTGTCATGGGAGCCGTGTATCATGCGCAGAGGGGACTGCAAAGTCTGTCGCTTAGCCTCTGGCGTTTTGAGAAAATTCAAGGTTTGAAGCATTGGGTCGGTCGCGTCGTATTCGGTGCTATGAGTCTACGAAGTTATAGCCCTGCCGCCCTAATGGCACTACGGTACATCCATGACTGAGTACAGAAAACGTCGCCGCGGGCGACGACAGTATCGTCCATCGGAAAAAGAGAAAGAACGCCTTCGTTTTCGCCTTGATACCGAGATAGCGGATGCAGCTGTTCAAGAGTCAGAACCGCCGTCGGAGCCAGTAGTTGGTCGTTTAGTGCGCGCCGCACCCGAGGCGCAGCGCGCATTTCCGGCGCGAAAGATGACACGTTTGAAACCCGGCGAATAGCGTCGTTAGACGCGGTCCACTGGTTAGATAGATCGTTTGGGGGCAGGCTAGGGGTTCCAAACATATCGCGCGGCCGTTTGGTGGGCTTAGGCAATGTGGGGTTCTAATGTGGACGTCAATTTGGCTTGGGGCCTTCCGTTCGGTCTAGACTTGGGTACCATCCGGCACATGAATGGAATCGAACGCATATGGGTTGGGCTTGCGGACTACGTGGTTCGCTCCGCAGTCGTGTATTTAGGAGTACTGATGATGTCATCTGGTTGTAGTACGCAGGTATCACTATTGCCTGAGATGGGAGCACCCGTGGCGGGGACCCAGGAGATGGAGCTCCGTGAGCATGGCAATGTGAGGCAAGATCCATGGTTTTGGCTTCGGGATGATGACCGGAAAGATCCGGCGATCCTGAAATATCTTCGTGACGAAAATACGTACACGAAGGCCGCACTCAAGCCGACAGAGGATCTGCAAAAGGAGCTCTTTGAGGAGCTAAAGGGGCGTTTGAAAAAGGACGATTCATCGGTACCCACCTTTTTCAACGGCTACTGGTATTACCAACGGTATGAAGCCAAGAAGGAACATCCAATTTATTGCCGCAAGGCGGACGTGCTTACCGCTGATGAAGAGGTGATATTGGATGTCAACGTTCTGGCAGAGGGACATGAGTATTATAGCGTTGGCACGACAGCGGTCAGCGATAATGGCCGGTATCTGGCGTTCTCAGAAGATACCGTTAGTCGGCGCATCTACACTATTCGCGTGCGGGATCTCACGACAGGCGAGATGCTTGATGACCGTGTCGAAGGGACCTCTGGTGCATTGGCATGGGCGGGCAATAGCCATGTCTTTTATGTAAAGCGCGATCTCAAAACCCTTCGTGCGCACGCAGTGACTCGTCATGAACTGGGAACGGAACAAACCAAGGATGTGGTGGTTCATGATGAAACTGACGACACGTATTACGTGTCGGTCACGCGGTCGAAGTCACGCGAATACATCATTATGAATATGAGCCAAACGCTTACGAGTGAAGTGAGGGTGGTTCCCACAGCAGATCCAACGTCAGAGGCGGTCCCGGTGCTGCCCCGAGAGCGGGGCCATGAGTACGATGTGGCGCATTACAACGGTCGGTTCTTTATTCGTACGAATCGAGAGGCGGTGAACTTCCGGCTGATGTCTTTACCGGAAGATAGCATTGGCACGGCGGAGTACGAGAACGCGTGGTCGGAGGTAATTCCTCATCGAGAAGACGTACTGCTGAATTACATCGAAGTGTTTGATTCGCACTTGGTTATTTCCGAGCGTAATGAAGCTTTGAAGCAAGTGCGGATACTCCCGTTCGAGTCGGGCGAGGTAGCGGAGCATTACGTCAGCTTCGGAGAAGCGCTCTACTCTGCCGACGTGGCATGGAACCCTGAGTTTGGCACGAAGAAGCTTCGATTGCGGATGTCTTCGCCGAAAACGCCTACGTCATTGCTGGAATATGACGTGGCCGCTCGAACTACAACGGTTCTAAAGCGGGATACGGTGTTGGGCGGGTTTGATTCTGAGCGCTATGAGACGGAGCGAGCGTGGGCGCCTTCACGTGATGGTAAGCGGATCCCGTTGAGTCTGGTCTATCTGAAGGGGACGAAGCGCAACGGCGACAATCCGCTCTATCAGTATGGGTATGGTTCGTATGGCTACACCATTGACCCAGGCTTTAGTGCCAGCTGGCTGAGTCTGTTGGATCGTGGCTTCGTGGTCGTGATAGCGCACATTCGAGGTAGCCAGGCGTTAGGACGTCCTTGGTATGACCACGGAAAGATGTTTGAAAAGAAGAATACGTTCAACGACTTCATAGATGTCTCCGAGTACCTCATACGCGAGAATTGGACACGTCCAGATAAATTGGTTTGTGCCGGCGGTAGCGCGGGCGGGTTACTTATTGGAGCGGTACTGAATCAGCGTCCTGATTTGTATGCTGCGGCGCACGCAGCGGTGCCGTTTGTGGACGTAGTCTCCACTATGCTGGATGAATCCATACCCCTCACGACTGGCGAATTTGACGAGTGGGGTAACCCGAAGAACAAGGATAGCTACGAGTATATGCTGTCATATTCACCGTACGATAACGTGGCACCTAAGCAGTACCCTCATCTTCTGGTTACTACGGGGCTACATGACTCGCAGGTGCAGTATTGGGAGCCAGCGAAGTGGGTGGCGAAGCTTCGGTCGGCGAAGCAAGATACCAATCTATTGTTGCTCGATACCGATATGGAAACGGGGCACGGTGGTGCTTCGGGACGGTTCGAGAGGTTTCGGCGTAAAGCAATGGAGTACGCATTCTTTTTGTACGTGCTTGGAATGCATTCGCCTGAGGACCAGTAGAGCGAAGGCCCTGGCTCACGATCGGCCGCAACAGACGTTAGTGAGCCGCTTTCGATTGTAGGAGGTAAGGCAGTGATTACCATCGCAAGTTGTTTGTCGTTGCCTGAGCCGGACTTTGATGAAGCTCCGTTACTGGAGGCACTAGCTGCCGCGGGAGTTGAAGCGCAGGTGGCAGCTTGGGACGACCCGTCTGTGGATTGGTCGCGCGCGGGCGTGGTGGTGATACGGTCCACGTGGAATTATCATCAAAATCTGAAAGCGTTTCTCGCTTGGGCAGACACTGTGTCGTCCGTGACCACGTTGTTGAATGATGCAGATGTGGTGAGGTGGAATAGCCACAAGGGGTATCTTCTAGAGCTTGAAAAAGCAGGTGTCGCTATTACCCCCACCGAGATATTACCTCGCGGAGCAAAGGCCACGCTTGTGGGCATAATGCGGAGTAGGCAGTGGGCTGATGTGGTGATTAAACCAGCAGTTTCAGGAGGTTCATATCGTACGTTGCGCAGTCAAGGCCAGGCGGATGGCGAGGCACATCTACGCGACCTTCTGCGGGATAGTGATGTGTTGGTCCAGGCATATCTACCATCGGTGGAAGCGCGTGGAGAGCGGTCCATGATTTTCATTGATGGACAACTGACGCATGCGGTCCGTAAGTCTCCGCGGTTTCAAGACGATGACGAGGAAACCATCGCGGTCAAGCCAACAGCTATGGAATCTCAGTTTGCTAAAGACGTGATCTCGGCGTGCCCGTTCCCAAATGAAAAGCTTGTGTATGCGAGAGTCGACCTCGCACCCTTAGCGGATGGGTCGCTTGCTGTGATGGAACTTGAGCTGGTCGAGCCGTCGTTATTTCTTACGTGGGGGGCGCATAATACGCCGGAATCCGCCGCAGGTTTAGCTAGACTGGTGGCGCGGTTGCAGCGGGAGCTTAGGTAGGACCATCGCCTAGTTACATCCGGGGACAGGCCCGTCCCAAAACGCAGCGTAGGCGTCACACACTCCTTGTGTGGTGGATACATACACCTCACTGTTGCTCGCAGTTGACTGTTGTAGAGGCATCCCGCCGAGTTGGAAATCTGGTGAGGAAAGCCAGGCGATGCAAAGCCTTCGAAGCGCACGGTTAGCATCCTTCTCGGGCACCACACTATCCAGTGGAAGACCGGCCAAACGCTCTATCAGCTGCAATTCC
>PKDL01000548.1 GCA_002863065.1 Pseudomonadota bacterium | reverse complement strand
CTACAAGGGATGGGCGTGATTCACGATTCTGAGCTTCCTCCCGACGCCTTCAAGGAGGTAGAGCCATGATGGATGGTCGTGATGAGAGCCTAGATAGCCCAAAGCGCATGTCGACTGGCTTTTCGCTTTTAGAAATTCTGGTGGCGACCTCTATTTTGGCCGTTGTTTTCGCATATTCGTCCGGTGCCGTAATTCAGGGTGGTTACTTCCAAGCGAAAGCACCAGCACTCAGCCAGTCGGCGTTACTGGTACGAGGCGTGGTTCTGGACCTTGAGGAAGAATACCGGGCGGACGGTTTTCCGAGTAATGACCTGACTAATCGTCGGTGTGAGTTGCCGAGTGATTTTGATGACGATTTCGAATGCACTTATGACCTCGAGCAACTCGACATGGATCAGGCACAGCTCGCTGAGATGGCGAATAAAGTGATCGAAAATATGATGGCTGGGACAGGAGAAGACGGAAACCTTATCGGTGCCATTCCGATGCTGAGTTTTCTCACTATGGGGCAGATGATCCCTGGTCCAATAAGCCCATCCTGTCCATCCAACGTGTCGGAATTTATAAGTGCCTGCGGGATTAATCTCGAGCTCATACAGCAGAATATCTTTGGCGTTGGCTTCGTTTTTCCTCAAATTGTAATGACCGCGATCGAGCGCATTAGAAAACTGCGTGTACGCATCACGGCACCCATGTATGACCCTGAAGATCCCGTCCTTACCATCGAGACATTTATTATCAGTGTTCCTGAGGAAATGAAGGCGCTTCAAACAGACTTTGAGGAGCTATAGATTGTTGGGAAGAGGTCTACCAGAGGGAAAGGGGCGCCGAGCGCGGGCGGGCTTTACCATGATCGAGATGATCGTTGGGGTTGGGCTCCTGGGTATGATGGGTACGATGACCTACTCGATCATTTCCTCGATGTTAGCAATTTCTAGCGACATGGATGACCTAGTCGATACCAATCACATGGCCCGGGTTGCGATGGAACGTATGGCGACCGACCTCAGTCAGGCGTTTCTCAGTCTGAATCAGGGAATTGAGGAAACGAGGAAGACACAATTTCTGGGCGAACGTGAGCGCATCACCTTTTGTTACGTCGGGAATATCCCCGTGAAAAAAGGCGGTATGGAAACCGATCAGGGCGTGGTCGAATTTCGGCTCGGCGCTGCTAGCGAGGATCGCGACGGCCGCACCTTAGTACGGCGGTTCAATCCAATGATAACCGACGATATTGAGAGTGGGGGCACAGAACAAGTCGTAGCCACCGGAGTCACAAAGTTGCGATTTGAGTATTGGGATGAATCCAATGAAGAGTGGGATGATGATTGGCTTGCCGACGACCCGTTGGCGGCGGATGAGCCGGGTTTTCAGCTACCACCTCGCGTGAAAATACACCTCGAAATGGTGGATAAAAACGGGACTGAATACGTCTTTGAGACTCAGGCTTCACTGCACATGCGACGGCCTCTTCTATTTGGAAAGCCGGTCAGCGTTACTGCCCAGCAGTGGTATCAGCTGGATAAACAGAAGCGAGTCCAAGACGCCTTGAAGGCACAGACAGGTCAGAAGTTATGAGCCGAGGACATCAAAATAGCGCCGACGAAAGACGCGGAGTCTGGCGCGAGGCTCTGACCGCCGTTCGCGAGGAATTGCGATCTGGACCTCGGCTTCAGAAAACACCAAGAGGGGTAGCACTGCTGATTGTTCTGATGGTGCTTGCGCTCATGTCTACCTTTACGGCGGAGTTTCACTATAAAAGCTGGGTGAGGCTGCATGTATCCGCCAATCAGAGAGATGAAGTGATAGCGCACTACCATGCGCGTTCTGCGATGGAGATTGCACGCTTCGTCATCAACAGCCGGACGGTATTTGAGAACGTTCTGAAAGGGCTGGCTGGCGGACAATTACCGAAAGGATTGAAAAACCAGGAGATGTGGCAATTCGCCTGTGATTTTGCCAATGCATTTTGCTCCGGTGAGATGAAGCTCTTCGGGCTTACGTTTTTTGACTTTAAGGGCATGGGTGGCGTTGGCGTCGAGGAAGGGGGGTTTTGTAAGTGCCGTGCAACCTCGGAAGAAGGTCGAGTCGGAATAAACCGGGTCGATCTGGGGCCGGACCGGCAGGCGGTCTTCAAAGCGCTATACGAGTCGTTGGTACAGGAACAAAACCTCGACCTTGCACTTGGC
The DNA here is from genome assembly GCA_002863065.1 of Pseudomonadota bacterium. Taxonomy (GTDB): domain Bacteria; phylum Myxococcota_A; class UBA9042. The sequence goes on along the minus strand of PKDL01000548.1, from coordinate 6,050 downwards.
GAAGTTGATCGCGATACCGCGGAGATAGCCCTGAATATTATCGACTGGGCTGATAGCGATGAGCAGCGCAGTGACTTAGTGAGCGGCAGTGTTATCAACGGAGCACAGGCAGAGAACCTTGGTGATTCGTCGGAGGTAAAAAACGCCAAGTACGACACACTCGCAGAGATGCAGTATGTGGATGGAATGACACCAGCGCTGTACTGCGGCTTGGCAGAAAAAGTGACCCCGTACGCGGTCGGCAAGCTTAACGTCAATCAGGCAAACCTCGATACGATGTTTCAGCTCCTATGCGCGTTTTCCACCAATGCCTTGGAGGTTTGTTATACACCCTCCGTACCCGTGGCACTGCCCAATGGACTCTTATTGCAGCTGCGCTGGATGCAAGCCGCAATGGGTTGCATGGATATGTGCCGAACTCTGCGACAGGGGCTCGGCGGCAAAGGGTTTGCCTCCGCTCAGCAATTTTTTCAGTTTTTAGAGCGCTTACCTCCATCTTGGGGTCAGCGTCCAGTATTGGATAAGAACACTTTGAATGGCATGTTAGGCGTAAAGTCAGAGATGGTTCGGCTTGAGACGGTCGGCGGCTCCTATGGCACATTCAAGAGTCTGACTTCGGTGGTCGACACCAAGACAGGCGAATACGTTTACTACCGAGAATATTGAGAGTCTTTAGGAAATGGCCCAAACCATACTCGGATTAGATATTGGCTCATACAGCGTCAAAGTAGCCACGCTACAGGCGTCGTTCCGATCCATCAGTCTGACGTCACTAGATGAATTTATCATTCCGCATGCCGGACGATCACGGCCTGAGAGAGCCGCATCGGACGTGCTGGAGTCTTTGGCGGTACAGTCAAAAGAGAAAGACGCGGTCGTCGTGGCAGCTCTTCCGGGAGATCGGGTTATGACGCGCTTTGTTGAGCTGCCGTTTGACGACCCGAAGCGAATCGAAAGTGTGCTCGGGTTCGAGCTTGAAGGCCTGCTGCCTTTGACGGTGGGTGAGATGGTGTATGCCTACCAGCCCAACGGAAAGATGGCGTCTGGTGAGTACCAGGTATTTGCCGCGGCCACTCAGCCAGACACGATAAAAAACTACCTGGAGTCATTGGCAGATTCCGGCGTTGATCCACGTGTCTTGACCCTAGACACAACGTGTTTCATGAATCTGTATGATCACGTTGCTTCCGATGAGGAGACCATCGCCTTTATTGATATTGGGCACCGCACCACAAAGATATGTGTGGTTGCCGCGGGTCAGCTTCGTCTTGCAAGGTCCTTGGGGCGTGGTGGGATGTCCATCACTGAGGCAATTTCCGAGGTACTTGATGTTGATATTGAAGAGGCCGAGCGCATAAAACACGAATCCGGTGCCTTACCGTTTGCGAGCGAACAGCCGACACCGATTGGCAGTGCAGCGCAAAAAGCGCTCCGTCCGCTGGTGGTGGGCCTTCGGCAGTCTCTACAAGCATATGCCCGTGAGAATGATGTACCCGTGGGACGGATCTTCTTGGCTGGAGGTGGTGCTCGGTTAAAAAATATTCATCCCTGGCTAGAAAAGAAACTTGGGCTTCCTGTGCATGCATTCGATGTGGGCAAGCTATCTTTTAATTCCGTTGCAAATGATTCTGTCACGGTCGGAGCGAAAGCAATCGGCCTCGGCCTAGTCCAGGCACAAGTGACGAAACACGTCGCCAATCTCAACTTCCGTAGAGGACAGTTCGGGTATGAAGGCGATTTTCAGTTTGTCCGAGAACGCATACGCAGCCTGGCAGTCATGGCAGCGGTGCTCTTGGTTGTGGCCTCGGGTTATGCAGTGTTGAAGAGCAACACCTTGGACCAGCAACTCGCAGCACAGAAAGAGGCATTGGCGAAGTTTACGAAAGAGAACTTAGGCAAGAAACAGACGAGTTTTGCGAAGACCGTCAAGATACTGAAGCGTGGTCCGAGTGATGACTCGCAGGTTGACCTCTTCCCGCCGATGACCGCCATTATGGTGCTGGACAAAGTGACTCAGGCACAGGACGACCAGAATCGAGGTATGAAAGCAGGGGGGCCTGGACCCGCGGGTGCGCCAAAACCCGGTATGGAACGGCGGACAGCTCCCGTACGGCGTCCGTTAAGAAATCGACCTGGCGCAATTAGTGGACCGCGGGTGGACCCGGCAAAGTTCGCGACACAGCCGTTGGCTAATCCGGGAAATTCTAAGCCACCGGTGATACCCAAAATCGACGATAATATGCCGGGTTCAGAGCCTGCCTCGACAAAGGCGGTCAATGGGACTGTAGATAAAAAATCGAACGAAACAGGCGACGAGAAGCGCGTCTCCGACCAGCGTAAGATCGAACTCTCGATGGTCAACATCGATGTATATAAGCTGGTGACTGTAACGGCTGAAACGCATGAGTCTAATGTTGGCGGCAAGGAAGAATTCCGGAAACGCCTTGAGAAAGAGTCCTGCTTTACCAATGTGAAACGCAAGGATATGGGCGAGGTAGTTAGTACCGGGCGCCATTCCGACTGGGTACGATTTCAGGTGACGTTTTCGGTTAAATGTCCGAAGGCCGACGCGGATACGGCCTCCGATACGACAACCAAGAAAACGAAGGATTCGGGAGGCGACAAGTGAGCGGTATCGGAAGCGCACTCGGACGGCTCTCAGCGCGCGAGCGTAGTATGGTCCTCGGACTCGGAGCCGCAGTATCTTTGATGCTTATCGGCGGCGGTGTTTGGATCGTTCAATCGAAGCTGGCAGAGAAGGAACGTAAAATCACCTCGAATCGGAAGAAATGGAAATCCATAAAAAAATTGGCTGGCCCCTACTTAGCGAGTCAAGCGGCATATGAGGCGACACAGGCTCGACTGAAATCTAATCCGGATGCGCTCAGTCCCGATAATCCGGTGGCGGAGGTAGCGGTTCGCACACGGGTCAGACAGCGTACTTCCGGTAATGCTGAAGAAGAGCGGGTTCCTCTCAATAAAGTCTTTCAGGTGACCGGTGACCTGAAACAGAAACCGCTGTTTTCAAAAAAGAAGGGTCAACCTGGGCCTCAGGTCTATCGGGTCGATAAAGATTTCGAAATGAAACGGGCATTCGTACGGACAGAAGATGTATTCACCTTTCTCAGCGAAATTGAAAAGATGGATAATCTGGTTTTTGTTACGGAACTGAATATCGCTAGGTGGTCAAGAGACCCGGATTTCGTACAGATAAAGAGACTCAAGGCATCGACGTTGCGATATGTCGAAGCGGACAATGAGGAGTAGCTCGGTGGTCGGTGCATTCGTTCGTTGGTTTTTGTACTCCACCTGGTTTTCGGTCGCTCTTGTTGCGTTTATCTATTTGTCGATCCCGGAAAAAAAGCTGAAGCGCTTTGTACAGCACCATGCGGCCGTGTCTCTCAAGTCTGATGTGAAAATTCAGGAGCTGAAGGTCCGTGGAATCACCGGCCTCACGCTAAGCGGTGTCCGTGTTGAGCTGCCTCTGCCATCTGCGGCCGACGGGAACGAGTCTGGTACGGCTACGGCAACCGTGCGTCCTGCGGATGAATCCAAGCCTGATGGCGAGGGCCGTGCAACACAAATGCCTGGGTACATCATGGCAGACAACATTATGTTGGATGTGAATACACTCGGCATTCTTACGGGAAAACCAGTCCGAGCGGCGGTAAATGCAGAGGTATCGGGCGGATCAATCTCTAATTTTGCACTACAGGCGGCTCCCGACGGTTGGATTATCGACCTCGGAAAACTGGACGAGATCGACCTTGGGCCCATGCGGGTGACACGGACGTTCTTGAGATCTGATCTGGACCTGAATGGCCGTTTGTCTGGCGAAGGAAAATTGCATTGGAAGAAAACGGTCGCCGACTCGAATGGCCGTCTAAAATTGCAGCTTACCGATACATTATTACCGTACGTTGGTCTCAAGGACCCTCGGAGTGGTTTTTTGATCGGGGAGATGTTTCAAGTGGCTCTCGGCGACCTAGAACTATCTATCCAGCTCGATAAAGCCGAGGAGCTCTCTGGGTTACGGCGACGCGGCCGTTCCAATTACACCACGCTACTTATTGATAAGTTTTTGGGCCGTGGGGAGCATGTGGAAGTGCAGTTGGATGGAGGGCAGCAGCACACGATTACCTTCTCTGGCCCAACCGCCGGCGATGCTGAGGTCAACATCAAATTCGTAGTGCATTTTACGGATGATTTTTTTGACTGGAAAGGAGATGGGGTCCGCGCTGATGGTGGTGAGGCAAAAGGAGTATCCCACTCAGCCCTACGAACCGCACTGCAGATGCAACTCCGAAGAGCGCAAACCAAGGTCGGCAAGAAGACGTATTATGGGTTTCATTGTCGTGGGAAGTTGAAAAGCTTCAAGTGTCCACCGAGTGCCCCGAGTCGTCGGATTGAACCCGTAGCGGTCGCCCCGTCTGCCGCCGAGCCCAAGTCAGAAGCTACAGCTTTGAAGCGTCCGAAAGCACCGAAGGCCTCAAAGCGGAAAAATCGCAAGGCATCGAATGTGGCAAAAAGTAAAAGGACGCTTTCTAAGAAATCTCGGGCAAGTCGCCGCACACGTCCGGCAGGTAAGCTCCGGGAACCGTCCCGACCAGAATCCGAAGTGAAGAAGCGGATCGCTCGCGCGCGCGGAAAAACGCGTCGTGGAATGCGGGGGGATATGCTTGCGCCATCGGCTGAAGAAGACGACGAATCGCTCGACGACTCGGAAGAGGATGATGATGAGTCCGACGAAGAAGAACGCGGAACCGAGGGCGACGATGACGAAGAATCAGACGACGATGGAGTCCCAGAGGATGGAGAACCATTGGATGAAGATGAATCAGATGACGAGTCCGATGAGTCGGATGAGGACGACGAATACGATGAAGAGGAATAGCGCGCTTCCCTAATGCGCGTTCACGGTGTAAACCACACCGCAGCATAAACTCCCGGATGTAGACGTGAGTAAAAAGAAATCCAGTCCTGACGCTCCTCGAATTCTCCGACGCAAAAAGTTTGATCCGTTTGAGGCTGCCGCGAAGCGCCGATATGTCTTTGCCGCGTTACCTTTGAGTATGGAGGTCAAGCGGGCGATCGCTGACCATGTACGCCCTATTCGCGATCAGATGCGCTCATTCGTTTGGTTGCATCCGTCGCAATGGCAAATTGTCGTAAAGCATTTTGGAGAGATGGAAAAGAGTGATGCGGAGCGACTAGGTAACCGGATACAGACCGTCATCTCGGGGGCAATCCCAGTGGAGTTTAGAGGGGTTGGCGCGAATCCTGACCTTCGCGAAGCGCAGTCACTATGGGTGGGAATTCGTGATTCGAAGGGCGGACTCAAAAATCTACACCGGGACATTAACGATGCATGCTCATCCCTTGGCTTTGAGGTGGAAGCGAAGCGGTTTCGGCCGCAGTTACCGGTCGCACACCTAGAACAGGAACAGCGTCCGAGGCCAGTGGCTCGGGAATTAAGTCCAGTCATGGACGTCCTGATGAACACTGCAGTCCTGGAAGAGTTGGTTCTATATCGGACTGAGATGGGACGAGACGGCCTTGTTTCTGTGCCTTTCCGGCGGTTTCCCCTGGGTTCCTTGTAAGCTGATGGGACTGGGAGTGTAGTGGTCTTAGGTTCACCAGTGATAGCATTTGTCTGCGAGTCGAAGCTGAAAAGAATGGCGTACGCGATTCTAGTCGTCGCAATCGGCGTCGGCTGCTCCGGTGAGGCTGAGGTCGTGGTTGCTGAGCAGTCTGCGGTGGCGGTTTATCCGGGCAAGGCAGATGATTATTTATCTCCGACATCACGTGAGTGGTCGTTAACTGGTACAGGTAACTTCACTCTGGATGATGCCTCTCAAGCGTTAGCTTCCGAACAAAAGCATGTGCTAGCAGAGGAGCTACTCGGCTATCGATTTAAGGCCATCGCACACTTCGTGAACGAATACATCACCGACAAAACAAAAAAGGCAGAAAACGACGGCTACGGCGAGTTCGGCGGGCTAGTACGAGACCAGAGCCTCGAATTTGTGGTGGAGCCAATCGATGATGAC
>PKDL01000308.1 GCA_002863065.1 Pseudomonadota bacterium | reverse complement strand
TCCTCGATCAGCTTTTCGACGACATTCTCGGTATATGGCGTGATCCACTCTTCTGAACCAAATCGACTCTGGAACGTCATCACCGCTTGGTCAGGGTGCAAGTGCTCCAGTCGGTCGACAATGAGACGGAAGGTTTCGTAGCAGTGCCGATAGTAGTCATCACCCTTTTCTACGATTCTCCGCTTCTGCATGCCATGGAAGGTAATGACCAATCGGTCTGGCTCCACCCCAGAGTCTTTTAGCTCTTTGAGCTTTGCATCGACGCGTCGTACTGAATTATCGATGAAGGCATGGGTACGGTGGAAGTTGGTGATGACCTCGAAGGTGGGGATTTTCACCCGCTTGGATAGTTCACCTGCAAGTGCATCGATCCCTGACGCGATCGTACTCTCGGAGTATTGAGGAAACAGCGGGATAACCAAAAGCTTGGTCGCGCCTACACCCTCCTTTAGGTCTTGTTCCCAACTGTCATACACCTCGTGCACGTACGGAGGTGAAAGTAAGAAGGCGTGATTTACCTCCACGTACCCTTCCGGATCGAGTGCTTCTAGTGCGTGGCGTACCTGTTCGGTGAATTTCGCTGTGTTGGTAATGAGCGGGAAGTTTTCCCCATCCCAAATACGCGCATATAGCTCTGCCGACTTCTTTGGACGGAAGGGCAGAACGAAACAATTTAGAATGAACTTCCAAACCCAGGGGTTAATGTCGACCACCCGGGGGTCGCCGAGGAATTCTCTCAAGTACCTACGAACTGCACCGGTACTCGGGTCTTTCGGTGAACCGAGTTGTACAAAAACGACTTTCGTTTTCCGTTTGGGGGGGACGTATTTGGATTGCATAGCGTGTCTCACCATATCGGGTAGAGGAATCAATGCTGGCCTGTCTTGCGTATAGATGCCGAAAGAGTCTCTTTGCTCCGCTGGGATGCTCGATATTTTCGTTCGAAGCTGATGAGTACGTTCGCACGGTCGGAGCGACCACTGCCTGAGCTGTCTGTTGGTGAGGGCCCCGTTATCTGCTGCGGTGGGTGTGAATCACGACTTGCAGTACTTTGTTCGCCGGTGGTGTAGCCAATGATGTGTGGGCCGATACCGTGAGAGGGGGCGCGTCCCATGGCTCAGATAACCGAGCCCATGGCGCGCATATTGTGGGATAGTTCACTTCTTGGGATAGAGGGTACCCAGATGGTCGATTGCTTCTTTGAGCTTGTCGGCTACGCCTGAATCAACGGTTTGTTTTGCTTTCATCGCGTGACGCGTGATGCGGTGGCATGCAGTGAGTTTGTTGATGTACGCATTGTATCCAGCTTTGTCTTTCGGGTCAGCGGGCTTGATCTTTTGCGTCAGGAAGTAGGTGGAAATCACCTCGATTATGTGTGATGCGTGTGCTTCTTTCGTATTCGTCCAACGGACTCGCTGATTTAAATTTTGCGCATCTGTTTTGGTCTCACTTGCTTTGAGCTTGGTGACAGCCTTGGCAATAGTCTTCGTGTCCTCAAGCATCGCGTGAATTCGTGCGTGGTCGTCATAAATTCCGCATGGCACTTGGCAGTGCGCGTTCGCTGCACTTCCGAAACCAAGTAGAGAAAGAAAGAGGAGCCAGTTCAGGGTCGTTCGCATGTATTCTCCTATGCGCTGATGTTGGGTGAGCCCGTTATATTTTGTTCCACGCCTCTTTGGCCTGCGGATAATACAGACTGCGGCGTTGTGCGCTAGTCTGCGGCTGCACATAGCAACTTGTCTATCCCGTACTACCGGTTATGACCGACGGGAGATAGTAAATCTTCATAATGTGGCTGTTCCGTCTTTCAGGATGGAAAAAACGTGTCTATCAGACAACGTCACGCACTGGGCATCTCGACTTACTGCGGGGGCTTTGGATTTGGTCCGGCTCCCGGCTACCCAAAAAGCTGGCGGTTGTAGCCAAACGGATGCTCCGTAGGCGTAAGCGTTGCCGGAGTTTATTGCCGAGGCAAGGAGCGTGGAAAATATCAATGGCGGGTGCCTTCCGTCCTTGGCGCTCACATGGCTTCGGATTTCGTCGCGTTAAACTAAAAAGGCACCGTCTACACACGAGGCGTAGCTGAGGTGCCTTTTCAGTTGCTGCCAGGGTCGGCGCCGAGGCGCGTAGCCCGGCAGCAGGTCTATAACGAAAGCGCTTAGGCTGCGGCTTCTTCCGAGTCGGAAGTTGCGGCTGCCCAAATCACTACACCGAACGCAATCTTGTTCACGAAGTCGGCGATGTTGTAGATGAGGTTCAGCGTATCCGCATCGCCACCACCTGCGTAGCCGTAGAGGTAGCCCAGTGGGTAGATGATCCATCCTACGGACACGATCAAACGAAGCGCGTTGAACGCTTTCTGAGAGGCTGCGTTACCGCTGCCAGCGCTGACCTTGCTCGCTTCACCAGCGAAGATCTCATACACGATGTACAACCAAGCAGCGAAGCCGACGCCAAAGCCTGGCCATAGGGCTGCCGAGCCAGCACCGCCAACCTCACCGAGGTAGCCAGCGACGAGCATGACGATAGAAGCCGTCATGAGGCGCCAGAACAATGAGGACGCGACGGTCGCCACGGCTGCGAGGATGAGATAGAACTCAATAATCTGCAGCGGCACTGTGAGGAGCCAGTCAACGTAACGGAAGACAGTGGGGGACTCGCCAGTGCTTACCCACACTCCACGCATGTAGAAATAGTGTATCGCAGCGATACCGGTAACAAGAGCGGCCACCGAAAGGGAGGTCTTCCACTTCCCTTTTACGCGGTCGCGTTCCATGTAGAAGAAAAATGTCGCTGCAGTCATTGCAGCAGACATCAACCAGAAACTCATCGCCACGTAATCTGACGGGTCTAATAACAGTGCCTTATCCACTTTTGTCCTCTCCTTTACAGGGCTTATTTCGGGCACTACCGCCCGGCTTCCGGGAGTTACCGCGGTCGCTAATCTGCCTTTCTCCCCCTTTCGATGCATGGTGGTACGCAATAGGTTCGCCACTTTGGTATAAGTTTTCTGGTGTCAGACCCCACTTTTTTTTTCCAAAGGCAGCAAAGTCGAGTTGACTCAGGTTGCTTCGAGGGCACTTTCTCGAACGATGTACGACCGAAAAAGCTGATTATTAATATAATCTTGTAGTTTTACCTATCGCACGCTTACCGAGGTTCGGCTCGGTGCAAACACCTCAATCTGGGGAGGAAGAAATAGCGCAGAAAAAGTGTCTACCGGGCGGTATAAAATAAATTTTTTAGCGTTCTAATTGCGTTTCCAGGAGATCAGCTAACCAGTTTCGGAATGCTTTCCCCTCGTTTGGAACGCCTGCGCTTTCAAATGCCATGTCCCCAGCAAATGACTGTGCAAACAGAGAAAAGGTCGTAATAAGAACCGCAAATGCGGTATCTCGATGCTCGGGGACTTTCTGCCCGTCGCGTTCACATACGGCTATACGAGCTGCATGTGCCGTAGTAACCATTGTCGATAGCGATAAGCCATCCTGCGGCTGCGCTGCATTTTCGAGGATCAACCACGCAAGTGCCCGGCCATACCCTGTCTCGCGAAGCGCCTGGAATACCGTTTCAATAATGGGAGCGATACCAGCTTGTTGGGTAGTGCTCTCCATTATAGCGTTCACAACAGTGTCTTGGATTGATTGGAATGCGCGCTCAGCAACCGCCTGGATCAACGCTTCACGGCTTCCAATATGATGCAGCAAGGTGGGATGAGAGATTCCCACGTCGCGCGCCACCTCCTGTAACCGGATACGAGCTGAACCACCGGCGATGAGGTGGATTTCTGCAGCATTCAGTATCGCTTCTCTCGCCTCTTCTGGGGTGCGCCGTTTTCGAGTGGACATAGGTCTACCTGCCACAGCTCCAAACTGCAGGCAACCGTTGATATGGACAATACTGTAGATAGCGCCTTGACATTTGTTCTCAATAGCATATCTACAAGGTTGTAGATAATGGAGGGTCAAGATGATTATGAGACCAGAACTTTTGTCGTTTGAGCCGATTCGAGCGTTCACTGCATTGTCCGCACTCGTTCGTGACCCTGAGGACACAGCTCTCGTATTTGCCGTTATTGACGCGTTCAGCGGTCACAACGGGGACCGTGTATTGAAACGCCTTCGTGACACGCAGAGCGGTTTACAAATCCTAGATGACCGACTCGACATCCTGCCCCTTTTGCAGGACTTTGATTGGCTAGGCTCTCAACCCCAGGACAGTCTGGCAGCAGCCTACCTTGAGTTCATGAATACGATGGGAATTAGTGCCGGTGGATTGGTTGAGGCGGCTACAGAGCAACGAGCTGCCGCTACAGCAGAATTAGAATGGCTTCGTTGTCGACTCCGGGATACGCACGATTTGTGGCATACCGTACTGGGTTATCACGGGGATCTTCTTGGGGAAGCCAGTGTGCTCGCATTCAGCGCTGCGCAGATTCAAAATCCAGGTATTGTCTTGATTGTATTAGCAGCGATGCACCGCGCCAATGCAGAGCAGAGACAAGTCATTACTGCTGGGTTCAAGCGAGGGCTAATTGCCGCCTGGTTCCCGGCAGTACGTTGGGAGCTCCTATTGCCACTACCCCTGGTAGAAGTTCGTCGCCAGTTGAGAGTGGATGATCCGCCGCAGTACGAACGCATCATGCCTAGTGAACTCGGTAAAGCCGGCTGGCTTCATTGAGGTCGGCTTCGAGAGCGTTCAATACACATGGTGATAGAGTCGGCTTGGCGCCCAGTAGATGAGGTCAGCTAGCGCCCCAATGCATCTCTCAGCCACTTCAGTTCATGGACTACGTCGTTGACGACTCGCGGTGCAATGGTGAGTTCGCGGTCCTCAAGATGAGATAGGTTATGAAAGTCAAATCGCAGTCGATTGAACCGATGGCAGCTTGCACAACTCGTATTGGGTACAAGTGTCTGGGTGGGGTCGTTAATGGCTTGCCCTAAAAGGGTCACATCGTCCTGGGTGAAAATAGCGAGTGATGTGAGTTCTTCTGCCAGCGCACTGGTGCGCACCTCTTCAATGAGTTCCGGATCGGGAATGTTCATCCCCACGGTTTCGTCTAGACCGGCATTTCCTACAAGGGCACCGTCAGATGGACTACGAACGACGATATCACGTTGCTGTATTCGTCCGTTTTCTCCATCGAATGCAAGGAAGGTCCAGAGGTCAAGCAATGCAGGTTGTCTGCCTTCTGGCAGAGAGAAAGCGGTCATCTCAAACAGATTATTTGGAACTGCTGCCTCGGCAAACACCTTACGAAGTGCATTTGTGAAGCGAGCCACTCGCTCCTCATCGTTCGAATTCAGTTCCATGCGCCAATCTATTGTATTACCGGGGGCCCGACCTTCGGTGCGCAGGCTAAGAACTAGTTGTGTCCAACGCTCAATCGCTGCGTTCCGGATCTCGACGAATCGGTTCAGGCTATCCTCGCTGATGCTTTCCGTGGTGTGTCCGTCCGCCAAGATTTCTTTAGCGCTACGCAGGAATGAATGACTTGTTTCCGTGTCAATGACCTCTGGCGCTGGCATCACGTGGTACAGCGCATGTATAGCCCGGTCGTCGGCATACTGCGGTCGGTGTTCAAAGAGCATGAAGTCCTTGAGAACCGGTTGCCAGACAATTCTTACTTGTGGCCAGCAGAGCTGATCCGGAGATTGACCAAAGTGATGACCCAGCGGACCACACGGTGTAAACCGTACGGAAACGACTCGCCAATCATCGTAGACGTTCTCCTGCTCGACTGCATCTTCCACCACTGTGTTCAAGTAGGCATTATTCACTGTCTGCATCCACGCTTCGGATAGCAGAGGCTCTCCGGTATTGGTGCGATCGGATGGTTTGATCCGGTCGTCCGTGTGCAGCGGAAAAATGATCGCGATATCTTGCGCAACAGGGAAGTTATCAGGCACCGCACTAAAAATAATCCGGTCACTTTTGCCAACCAATGCCGTTTGTGGAGCTGACGGGGCCGCGGTTAGTACGGCGGGTTCGCCATGGCAAGCGGCTAGCAGGCCTGCCAAGCCAAAGATTAGTAGTGCTGTGAGGTAACTGAGAGGTAATGGTCTCGTCTCATAGTGAGGATATGTGTTGAGATTGTGGTGCATCTCTTGCCCCTTTCTGTTTCTGATGAGAGCCGTTAGTGAAAATGATAACCGTTATCATCTAGCTTCACTCTGCCGCATGAGGCATGCCAACAATAGTGGGGTCAAATGACCTAATTGGCACGGAGGGCGGCCTTTTGTGCTCATTGAACTCGGCATTGAGGGAACCGGGATACGACTGTGCCGCGTGCCTAGCGCGTCAATGAGGACCGACTACTCAACGGGGGAAGCGCGTTTATCGTGGAATGGGACGGGCGGCCTGGCGAGGGGTCGAGTGAAAACCAGTAGGCTCACTATCGCTGGGAAGTCCCAGGGTATCCAGCAGTTCATCCGGATCGGTCAAGTTCGCGGGCACTAGCACTTGCGTCTCTGCATTGGCCAACTCGCCTAGAGTGGCAAAATACGATTCACCAAGTTGTAGACGCATGGCATCGCGACCACCGGGCTCAGCGAGCACACCGGCAATCTGACGTATTGAGTGGGCTTTAGCTTTTGCGATAGCCAGTATCTCGGCCGCGCGCCCTTGGGCTTCATTCATACGCCGCTGCCGTTCACCTTCGGACCGGTTGATCATCTCGCGCCGTATACCCTCCGATTCGTTAATATTGGCTTGCTTATCGCCTTCCGAGCGAGCGAGTAGGGCGCGTCGTTCTCGCTCGGCAGCCATCTGTCGTTCCATGTCATCTCGAACACTGGGAGGCGTCATAATATTTTTCACCTCGTAGCGATGGACCTGAATGCCCCAGCCGTGACCCACCTCAGACAGCACTGCAACCACGCGAGCATTGATCGCCTCCCGTTCCTCGAAGGTTCTGTCGAGATCCAGAGTGCCTATCACGGAACGCGTTGTGGTTTGCGCCAGACTGACGGCCGCATTGCGATAGTCAGTCACTCCATAGGCCGCATTTTTAGACTCAGTCACGCTGATGTAGATGACACCATCTACTTCGACTTTCACATTATCGGATGTGAAGCACTCTTGCGGCGGAACATCCATGGACTCCTCCCGCAGATCAGCGATGTACGCTACTCGATCCAAAAACGGCAGCAGCACATGGAATCCTGGTCCTAGGGTTTGGTGATATCGACCGAGGCGCTCCACGATGTATTCGCGGCGGTTCGGTACAATGACAATGCTCTTTACAAATTTTATGGCAGTAATGAGAAACAGGCTGCCCCAGACAAATAGATTAAATGCATCCGCAGTGCTCATTTTTTTGCACCTCCATCCATGGCGACCTGTCGTAGTCCATCTACTGCTGTCTGAATTTTCGCGACCTCCAGTGGTAGCACCGAAATATCTGAGGTTTTGATGATCTTGTTGAACTCTTGGATGTATTGCTCGACCAAACGGACCTTGAGAGCATCCGAACCTCCTGGCTGGCGTAATGCCTCAGACACCAGGCGGACCCCCTCCGCAGTTGCGTCGGCGACGACTCGTATAGCGTCTGCGCGACCCTCCGCCTCGTTTATGCGCTGTTGCATTTCACCTTCGGAAATATTGATCGCATACTGCCGCTGACCTTCTGAAATCGTGATTTGGGACTCCTTTTTGCCGTTTGACATCGTGATTTCAGCGCGCTTCAGGCGCTCTGCAGACATCTGTTGCTCCATCGTTTCGATCACGCCGCGAGACGGGGAAATATTCATGATCTCGTATCGAGTCACTTTTACGCCCCAGGGGTCTGATGCCTGGTCGATTTCTCGTACGATGCTTTCGTTGATTTTGTCGCGCTCAGTAAATGTATCGTCCAGGTCGAGCTTTCCTATCTCGGAACGCATCGTGGTCTGCGCGAGGTTGACGGCAGCAAGTCGGTAGTTCCCAATGCCGTAGCTTGCTTTATACGGGTCGACCACTTTGAGGTAGACCATGCCATCGACTTCGACCTGAATATTATCTTTCGTGATGCAACTTTGCGGCGGCACATCTAAAACCTGTTCGCGCATCTCTTGATTGTAGGCGGCTCGGTCGATGAACGGCACCATGAAGTGGAAGCCAGGATTGAGCGTACCCCGGGGTTTACCGAGGCGTTCCTTCACCACCGTTTCGTGCTGTTGAACCACAAGAAAGGTCTTCGTTAGCAGTATGATCACGAAGATGGCGAGTATTGTTATGTAGGTCATATTAGTTGTTCCCAGTGACTTTTTCTGAAGAAGGGCTAACGGAGGGAAGT
>PKDL01000085.1 GCA_002863065.1 Pseudomonadota bacterium | reverse complement strand
CGGCACCCTCGGGGGTGACGCGCCGAATATCGATTCACCGACCTGCACCGTGATTATCGACGTAGCGACGATGCTCGAAATAGCCCAGCGTAAAGCCGACCCCCAGCAGCTCTTTATGCAGGGACGGATACGGATCGATGGCGATATGTCCATCGTGCTCCAGCTAATGGGTTTACTCAACGGATAGTCTTACTGGTCTTTATACGAGCAGGTCGTCAACCAACCGCGGAAGCGACTCGCCCGCAGCCTGATCCCAAAAGTGCGTCACACAATCAAAACCACGCTCAGGATGCCCAAGATTCATCATAACCACTGGCATACCCTCAGCAGCCGCTTTTCGAACAAATCGTAAGCCAGAAAAAACCGCCAAAGACGTGCCAATAACCAGGAGCGCTTCTGCTTCACCATACAGTTCCAAGGCATCGTCCAAGACGCGTCGTGGCACGCTTTCGCCAAAAAATACCACGTTGGGTTTTAGCGGTCCGCCGCAACGATTGCATGAAGGAACGTCAAAATCGGACACCAGTGACTCAGGAACCTCCGCATCACCGTCTGGTGCCATTTGTATATCTCGTAATCGTGCGAAATGCGGATTCAACTTCATGAGTTTGGCCTGCAGTGCGTTTCGCGAGGTAATATCGCCGCATTCGAGGCACCGTACTTCGGACAATGCTCCATGTAATTCAACAACCCGTCGGCTACCCGCATACTGATGCAACCGATCCACATTTTGCGTAATCACGCCGAGTACATGTCCCGTCTTCTCAAGCACCGCGAGTGCCTCATGTGCCGGATTCGGACGTTTCGAATCGAATTTTCGCCAGCCGACAGCGGCCCGGGCCCAATACTTTCGACGGCCTTCTTCGCTCCGCAGAAATTCGCCGATTTTAATTGGGTTGCGTGCTCGGCGCTTCGTTTCCGGTCCCCGATAATCAGGGATACCTGACTCTGTACTGCATCCAGCGCCGGTCAATACCACAATCTTACGACCGCGAAGCACGTCCACGATCGCATTCCAACCAGAGGCGTTGCTACTGACCAAGTGCATGCCATCAGTGTGATCAGAACGCCAGCGTACGCAAGGCCAGTGATGGAGATTTATGCCGTCGTACAGAGACAAGTCACATTCGCGTTGATGTGCGAGTCACGCCGAAGGGTACTCACCTAGCAACTTGAGCTCTACGACATGAGGCAGTAGCTGCTGCAACATGGCATGATCGAGGCTACCTTCGATATCCACATAAAATCGATAAACCCAAGGTCTTCCAGGTACGGGACGACTCTCAAGCCGCGTCAAATTCATATCGTGCCGCGCGAATACTTGCAGCGTTTCCATGAGCGCACCGGGCCTATCATGCGTGACAAAAACCAACGACGCTTTATTGCACCCTTCCCCGGCTTTACCTGGTAGCGAAAACACCAAAAATCGCGTGTAATTTTCTGGATGGGACTCGATACCAGACGCGACGATCTCCATGTTGAGGGCTTCTGCAACATCCGCTCTAGCGATCCCAGCACCATCAAGCACCGCTTCATCCTGTATCATCTTCACACTGCCGGCGGTGTCGTAAACCTGATAGACCGTCCAGTCTGGATGCTGTCGTATGAAGCTATCGCATTGAGCGGCCGCTTGCGGGTGGGCGTATATCTTCCGAATCATCTCCAGAGACGTACCCCGGTTCGCAATTAGATTGTGAACCACTCGTAACCTGGTTTCGGCGACGATAGACACATCAAACTCGCTTAGTAAATCGAAGTTCTCTGGAATCGAACCCCCAAGAGTATTTTCCACCGGCACAATGCCGTAACGCACCGTCCCGGAGGCAACAGCCTCAAATGTGCGCCGGAAACTAGGGCACGGCATCAACGACTCCTGGTCACCAAATACCTGTCTCGCCGCCAACTCACTAAAAGCACCGGGCTCACCTTGATAGGCCACATCAGCGACATTCTCAGCGACTTCAACATACCTCGGGCGGGTTGTACGTAAGTCGAGTCGACGACCCACAACCGGGGCAATGGTCTGTAGTTCGCGGACTAGGCTACGGAGCTGTTCAAAAAATAGGCTATGTGCCCCACCCGATAAGGCAAGCTGCGGCCGAGGATGTACCTGTACCACAACACCGTCAGCACCTGCGGCAACGGCGGCCCGGGCCATCGGACCCACATACTCTCTAGAGCCAGTACCCAAGCTCGGATCAACCAAAACGGGCAGGTGGCTCCGCTCTCGCAAGACAACAATGGATGCCAAATCGAGCGTGTCTGGAGTTGCTGTTTCAAACGATCGAATGCCACGCTCGCACAAGATGAGCCGGTCTTCAGCACCAGCAGTCAGTAATCGCTCGGCAGCATGTAACCATTCATCGATCGTTGCGTGCGGTGCTCGCTCAAGAAGTATAGGAAGCCCACTTTCCGCCGCAGCGAGAAGTAATGCCTCATTGCTCATCTGCCGACCCTCGATACGAAGCCCATCAACGACTGGAGCGAGATGCGCCACATGTGCTGCAGACGCCGCCTCAGACACAACAGCCATGCTCGTATCCTGTCGGAGCGCCTGAATGTGTTCGAGTGCCTCCAGTCCGAGACCCTGAAAGGCATAGGGTGACTCGCGTGTCGAAAACGCATCAACTCGCATCACGTTGATTCCGCATGCGAAGCAATGAGCTGCAGTATCAGAAAGCGTCACTGCATTCTCGATCAGCCCTGGCCCCGCCATGACAACAATTTGCTCTCCACCGACCGTTACCGATGCACCAATACGAACGCGACTCGGCTCGTGCCGGATTTCTCGACTCGCCAGCTTGTATGGGCGGCCAATGCGAAGGACTTGGGCGACGCCGGGTAGCTGAGACAGCTCAGACGTTGAGAAATGGGGTGTCCCAACAACTGCCAGTACCGAACGCTCCGCGCCCGTAATATGTTGCGAATCACAGCCAAGACATCGGATTCGATGACTTATTTGCTCTATCTCCGCGGCGGTTGCAGCTTGAGCGAGCACCACGATCATTTCGTTTCTCCAATCCAGTACATAACGCTTGGCCTAACAGCAACCATCCACGCCGGAGTAATGAGACCGAGCCCTCCCAGAGTACACAGCATTGCATTCGTTTGCTCCATCACAGACAAAGACATGTTATTTAATGAATAGATAAAACAACTCCCGCGTAAGTAGCTGTCATCAAACACTATTCTCTACTCAACACTAAGTTCGAACTTGACAGATACAAACTCATCCTTACACTTCCGACACCTTTTGCACCAGGCAGAGGTGCGACTCAGGGAACTTAGTGAGGCAAGCCGACCCGCGGATGGCATTTGATTCCGAACAGGTGGTCGAGGAGCTAAAGCGGCATACCAGCTTAAGCTCCCTGATTGGTGAGTACGTTAGCTTGAAAAAGGCTGGCCGAAGTCACAAAGGTTTGTGTCCTTTTCATGATGAACGGACGCCCTCCTTTCATGTCCATGACGCGCAAGGGTTTTATCACTGTTTCGGGTGTGGGGCATCCGGCGATGCTATCTCATTTCTTCGGGAGCACCTCGGGTATTCGTTCCGCGAGGCGCTCGAAGCGCTGTCTGCTCGTACGGGGATTGAACTTCCTGAGCAACGACGCGAGACACCAGAAATGCGGCAAGCTAGATCGCAGCGTCAGGATGAGAAGGCCCGGTTTTATCAATTGAATGCGCGAGCTCTTGGATACTACGTGTCGCAGCTTGACGGCGCTGCAACCAACTACCTATACGAGCAACGAAACCTGACCGAAGAAATGGTTCGGCGGTACGAGATAGGATGGGCGCCGGATTCGTGGGATGCCTTCGCAACATCCGTCCCTCGAAACTTTCAAGACCAACGCGATGCAGCTGCACTAGGGCTTGTTGCACAGCGAAAAGAAAAGCGTGGTGTTTACGACCGCTTTCGTGGGCGTATCATGTTTCCGGTCTACGCAATCGGCGGTAAAATCGCAGGGTTCTCGGGCCGAACCCTCAGCAATGACAAAGAAACGCCGAAATATGTGAACTCCAGCGAGTCGAGTATCTTCAAGAAGTCTGACTTGCTGTATGGACTGCATCAGGCACAGAAATCAATCCGCTCACTCGACATTGCGCTACTCTGCGAAGGCCAAGTAGACGTCATCACACTTGCCCAACACGGCTTTCCAAACGCTGTCGCTCCGATGGGTACAGCCCTCACGGAAAACCAATGCCGGCTCATCTCACGATTTACCAAACGCGTCGTCTTACTCTATGACGGTGACGCAGCCGGTCGGAAAGCAGCCCTTGCTGGGGTTGGTTTGCTATTACAAGCCGGTATCAGTGGACGAGTGGTCCAACTACCGGATGGTTCAGACCCCGATTCTTACCTGAAAACACATGGTGCTAACGCGCTTCAGGCTCTTATCGAATCCTCGCCCGCACTGTTCCAAGCTGCCCTTCAACACACCGTGGCAAGCTATGACGGTACCATTCCAGGTGCAACTCGAGTCATACAACAACTTGCACCGCTTTTAGCGATGGTTCCGGTGCCAGAAGAGCGAAACCGCTATGTGGCTGAAATTGCAAGGGTAACCGGGATGCTAGAGGCACAAACGCGAGAGTTATTGCGTTCAAGTGCAGCAAAAGGGCGACAAGCGCCGGAAAATGTGGCACGACCTCCATCCGTCGATGTGTCTGCCAACGCAAGACGGCCAGCACCTTCGGTGGAAAAAGACCTGTTGGCGCTAATTCTGCAGCATCCAGATGAGCTATTAGGCCATTGGATGGAGGGCTATAGGAACCAGGGAATTACACATCCTGGAATCAAATTGATTCTTGAGATGTCTTGGGAGATTACACAGGAGAACGGTCGATTTGATGCGGCCAAACTTCTGGAGCGTTTACGTGATTCGGGACGGACAAACGCGTGTGCTGCCGTCGTTCGAATGCTCAACCAACAAAACCATCTTAGCGACAAGTACGAAATGGCATTCGTAGAAATAGCTGAGACATTGAAGGCGAGCGAAGAACGAAGACAATTACATGTGCACGTTCGGTCGCAAACAGCGACGCTAGATACCCGCGGCCAACTTGAAGCGATGCGAGCGTTTGCATCTAACTCAAGTGAACCACGGTAATGTGTTGAGAAGTCAACGATGAAGGGCACAATTTGTGCTTCCCTAGATTGGAGTCGGAGTGACGAACTGGCTCAGGAGACGTTGAGATGACGAGCAAGGCCGATATCGACCGCACCACACGAAAAAAACGTGATTCAGAAGTGCAGATCGTACTTGAGAAGCTACTGACCGTGGGCCGTTCTCAGGGACACCTGACGTATGAAGACGTCAACAAAAACATCCCTGCGGAAAAATTTGGTCCCGACCAAGTGGACGACCTCTTGCAAGCGCTCACTCGCAACGGCGTTGCTATAGTCGATGACCCACAGCAAAAGACGACAGCGCCCAAAAAAGCACCGAACGGGGAACCGTTTACGAAGCCGTCTGACAAGCGGGACGACCTAGCCGACTACCGGACGAATGATCCGGTAAGAATGTATCTACGAAAAATGGGGTCTGTATCCCTCCTTACTCGGGAAGGAGAGATCGAGATCGCAAAACGGATAGAAGCCGGAGAGCTTAAAGTATTGCACGCAGTTCTACCGACACATACCTGCATGAAAGAAATCCTCTCGGTGGAAGAGCGACTCCGAGAGGGGAACATCAACATTAAGGATGTCGTCAAAGGCTTCGGTGAACACGAGGAAGGCGTCGATGCCGCGGCTGTCACAAAAGTGGCTGTCATGGCGAAGCTGGCCGATGTGGTGGAAGTTGAGCAGGACAGCATCAAAATCCGGACGAAACTCGCGAACAAGAAGCTGTCAGAGTCCACTGTCCGGAAAAATTCCCGCAAGCTTGAGAAAAACGAAGCTCGGATCATTGAGGTCCTATCGACCATCCAACTCAACAAGAAGCGCGTCGATATTGTGGTGAACGAGCTGAAGAGCCAAGTCCGAAGCGTGATGAAGGCCGAGCAGGAAATATCTGAGGTACAACGGCGACTTGGACTCACCACAGACAAAATAGCTGATATTGCCGCCCTCGCAGAAGACGATGCAGCGGCCGCAAAAAAAGCCGCCGAAAAGTCCAAGGCCGGCCTTGGACTCATCATTGACTCGCACAAGGCTATCCGCTACTCGCAACGGAAAATCCGTCGTGTCGAGCAAGAGTGTCGCCTAACCGTGCCTCAAATGCGCCAGATTTACTTGATGGTAAGCAAAGGCGAGCGTGAAGCAGAACGGGCGAAAAGCGAACTGGTGGAAGCCAACCTCCGCCTTGTGGTGAGTATCGCCAAGAAGTACACGAACCGCGGCCTCCAGTTCTTAGACCTGATCCAAGAAGGAAATATTGGTCTGATGAAGGCAGTTGATAAGTTTGAGTACCAACGGGGTTATAAATTTTCGACCTACGCTACGTGGTGGATTCGCCAAGCGATTACTCGAGCTATCGCAGACCAGGCCCGCACGATTCGGATCCCCGTGCATATGATCGAAACGATCAACAAACTCATCCGAACGAGTCGCTACTTGGTTCAAGAGTTGGGTCGGGAACCTACCCCGGAAGAGATCGCTGAGAAAATGGAGATGCCAATCGACAAAGTTCGGAAGGTATTGAAGATCTCGAAAGAGCCAATCAGCCTGGAAACTCCAATCGGTGAAGAAGAAGACAGCCACCTCGGAGACTTTATTGAGGATAAGCGTATCCAGAGTCCCTCAGAAGCGGTGATAAGCAGGAATCTGGCGGAGCAAACTCGGAAAGTACTCGCTACTCTCACTCCGAGAGAAGAGAAAGTTCTACGTATGCGCTTCGGAATTGGTGAGAAGGCAGACCATACCTTGGAGGAAGTCGGGCAAGACTTCTTCGTTACCCGAGAGCGAATCCGTCAAATCGAAGCGAAAGCGCTGCGCAAACTCCGCCATCCGAGCCGTTGTAAAAAGCTAAAAAGCTTCATCGATACGTAGATAGCGTTTACCACGGCTCGGCCGACGTCTTTCCCGCTGGCCGACGGTTGGCTACTTCCCACTGGCGTAGTCAGCAGTTTTCCCTGACCGAAGGTGGCTAGTGGTCGTACCAGGCGGGCTTGACGAGATTCATATAGTCACGAGTCTTGAAGGGATTGATGCGCCGCTTTGCAAGGTCCAACGCCATATTGGTCGCTACCTTGAACCACCACATGTACATATATCTACGGTATGGCGTGGAGTCGCTCAGCCCCTTTAGCAACCACTGCGGCGTCACAAGCTTTTTGTTCATTTCGTAAATCTGCCAGGCGATTTCATCACGCGTCATAAACTTACTGCGCATCACTGGCGTCATCCAATCGAACTTTTTGAAGTCATCGAGCTCAATTTCGTCGTTACGGCGGGCTTCCTCGTATACGGCAGTCCCGGGAACCGGTGTCACAGGATGAAATGCCGGGTAATCTAAGTCCAATTGTTTAGCCAATTCGGCCTGCTGCCACATGCTGTCAGGCGTCTCGTCCTTTACACCGACGATGAAGGTTCCTTGCCGAAAGACACTGGGATAGTCGTCTCGAAGGATTTGAAATATCCGGCGTGTATCGGATTGGCTGTACCGATGTTTGTTCCATTCTTTTAGGTCGGTATCCTCGGCGCGCTCGACACCGATGCAGATATGAGCCATTCCTGCCTCTACCATCTTGCCCAGAATGTCATTCTTGTGGTCGCGTAGCATGCAGTCAGCCCGCATAAACGCAAAATAGCTAATCGGAAGCTTTCGCCGGACCACCTCCTCAGAAAACTGAAGGTTCCACTTTGGACTGATGTTGAAAGATGCATCCACATACATCAGACCGCGCTTGTTATAGCGATTGACGAGAAGCTCCACTTCCTCCAAGTGACGCTCCACGCTGAACGTGCGCCAACGCGGCGTCATGGTGACTGAGCCATCCTCGTGCTCTTTGCGATTGGCCATCATAGTCCACCACGCACAGAACGAGCACGAAAGAGTGCATCCACGGCTATGTTGGATAGTCGCTCCGCCCGGCGAAAACAACCATTTGCTCGTGCCGTAAAGCTCCATTGGGAGCAAGTCATACGCAGGAATGGGCAGCTCATCTAAATTTCGTAACAATGGACGCGAGCCGGTGGACTTGACTTCACCATCTTCAAAGTATCCGATTCCTTGCACTTCACTGACGTCTACATTCGTGGTGTCGGCGCCGACTAATGTCTGGCAAAGTTCGGTAAAGGTTCTCTCCCCCTCACCGAACACCACGAAATCCAGGGCCGGATCGCGAAGAGCGGACAGATAAGTGTGTGAAAAG
>PKDL01000414.1 GCA_002863065.1 Pseudomonadota bacterium | reverse complement strand
AAAGGCCTCTACCGAGCTGCCTTGGATAATTTCTACGAGCATCTGCCCAATGAGATAGACCAATACAGGAGCACTCTTGAAAGTTCTCAGGCAGCCCTCCTCCATTCACTTCTTCACGACCCTCAAGTGCGACGTCACACTTGGTCCAAACACCAGCCAAAGGCGGCTGAATTACTGAAATCACTCACGGTCGATTCAGAGCTATTGCGACCGATTGCTGGTCGCATCACTTTGGTCCACGGTAAGAATGATCCCATCATCTCTTCCGCGGAGACGATCGCGCTCGGAAACGCACTACGGAGTACTGGTAGGAACCCGCAAGTCCTAATCACACCTCTGATAGGCCATGGCGACCCCGACCTACGCCTTCTTGATATATTCCATGCACCCGCACTTATATCGATCTTTGGGGGCTACTTCTCGGATATCGCGCTGACTGACCAGCACCCTTGAGCTCCCCCCGCCACACCGATCGCACCTGCGTGTCTACTGCACGACATATTTTTCTCTCCGCGGTGGAACATGAAGGAGCACTTAGTTACGCAGCCAGGCAATGAAGGGCGATTGAGCAGTGCACAGATTCGGATAGGCTTTGGCAACCGTACGGATATATCGCCATCCGCTTCGTACGCCGCTTGTGCTTTGGGCGACAAGCTCCGCACGACTGCGTTTCGATTTTGTTGTCGCTCCCGGGTTTAGCATGTCGAATGTGATGGCACGTCTCCAGAAACCGCACGTATCTTGACGGGCGGTGCCATCATGCACTGGCGATTGCTTTCGAAGTTCGCTTTGCGAATCGGCGCGTCTATGCCGTTCGCCATACGTGTTGTGCCTAATGTAGAGTTTTACCGTTGAGGGCTGTCTGTGCATTTAGGCATGTCGATCCGCTTCGCTGACTGGTGCTGGGCATACGCTGATGGAATGGTATCTGTCCTCGATGGCGTAGGTACTGATCCACAAAAAACGGCCACATAGGGGCAATTCGGTCTCCGCTTTTATCTCGGCGACACCGGACCAGACCATGACATTTTCATCCCACTACCGACCGAGTTCTAACCTAGGTCACGCCAAACGTATCGGCAGTCCCAGCTGAACCAGCAAAACAGAATGCATCTTCGGGGTAGCCAGGAGCCTGCACCGCATTATTATGTCGGGTAGACGGTACGGTACCGACAAAAAGGAAACATACGTGTTTACGACCCTGTCACTCGTCATCGAAGTCTATAGTTGGATCGTCTTACTTTGGGCGGTCTCCACCTGGCTGCCAGAAGAATTTCAACGGTCGATTCGCCCAGCAATCGACCCCATCGTTGAGCCCCCCGTCAATGCCATTTCGCAATTACTCCCGGATGGCTTTCGGCAATTTAGCGTGCTCGTACTCTTGATTGGGCTGCACGTACTACGACGACTTTTCTAGTCCGTAAGCCGTTGAAGGCCGTGTGTTTAGAGCCGTAAACGCACGGGATATAGAGGTTGCGCAGTACATCTGCGCGCACGATGGGGCAGAAGTCCGTATACTGCAGCTGTGAAGCGGCGTGACTTTATACGATGGGCAAGCGCAACCGGCATGACGCTGACGGCAGGCTGCAAGGCCCCCACTGAGCCGGTATCTGTTGCAGGTGCTGGACTTTGGGGCGACGCGAAGGGCGCTACCGCACCATTTATGTTGACACCCAGCGTCGTCCCCAAAGGCGTCCTAGAAGTGTTTCTCATGGGGGGCCTGAACCCCTGGGACACCTTTTATGTGGTGCCGGAACATGGAGACCCGGCTCGAGGCGGACCGTACGCTGGACAACAATGGTGGACATTCCAAACAGGTGACGACAGCGTCGCCTCATGGTTTCAACGCTGTGACGGCGGCTCAAGGTCTTTGTACTCACCCTTTGCTACTGACGCGAACGGCAAGACAGTCAACCTCGGGCCTTGGCTCTATCCGCTGCGGGAACGCCCAGACATCCTCAGCCGAATGCGACTCGTTGTCGTTCGTCACGATTTAGAACCCCATGAAGCGGCAGTGCCGCTATGTATTACGGGACATTCACGCGGAGCACCAGGGCTTTCGAGCACCGGAGCTCATGTGCAGAGGTACCACGCTGAACGCGGTTCTTCGCTCCGCATCACGCCTTACAGCTACGTGCTGTTTCCCAACAGCGACACCGTCGGAAACTTCAACGTTGAGGCGGCGAGCGCTACGGGTATACATCCTGGGATGGCCCGACCACTGTCCGTACCACTACGCGCTGACACACAACTTCCCGAACAACTGGAGCGCTCTATCTTCGGCGGAAGGCACGCCGCAGTGGATGCGCTAGTAAGTCACTACACAGCACAGTTCAGAACCCAATTTAATCACCCGGAGTTTGGGCCCGGGCGGGTTCCAAGACTCGAGCGATTTGACCAAGCCCGTAAAGCGGTTCAACAGGCCCCAGAGCTTGCGAACATACTGACCGCCGACGCCCTGCAGTCATTCGGTGGAGAGGAATGCGGACTGTCAGTCGATACCGATGTCACTGCGATGCAGCTTCGGCTAGCCACACACCTATTGACGCACCCCTTCGAGCGGGCACGGTATGTCCACGCAATCGACGTGGGTCTCCGTGAAGCGTCGAATGGGGGCTATGACACGCATAACTACCACGTCCGCGACCAATCAAAAGCGGCAGTACACATGTGCCGCGAGCTAGTGAGAAACATCAATGAGCCGGGTGAAAATGACCCGACGAAACTAAACTTAGACGAACAAATGGTTCTGTTGACGTCGGAAATGGGCCGGACACCGACGATCCAGAAATTCAGTGACGGCGGCCTCAACCATTGGCCCTATGGATTCGTAGTCGCGCTCATTGGCGGCCCAATAAAACACGGTCAGGCCGGTGTCGTTGGAGCGATAGGAGAAGACGCTCGAGCGACGGAATACATCAGCCCCGCTGAATTACGCGCCGCCATTTTACTCGCACAAGGGATCTATCCGTTCTCTCGCGAGGCCTTCGACCCGAGTGACGTGCGGGGCGACTATGATGCAGTCGAGGCGACAAGGTTCTTGATGTCTCACGTTCTGGGTCAGGCCGTATGACACAGTCCCATGCATTTCTCAGGCTCCTGCTGGGGATCCTGGTATGGACCGTAGGCTGTGAAGGACCGACGCATGGGATGGTATCGGTCGGTGTGACCTCTCCACTCACAACGGCTGAGATAGCACAAACGACCATCCCAGATGCAGGCGATGAAGCGTTTGCGAGACGAGCCATCTTGACTGTCTGGGGACGTCACCCCACGAGCGAAGCGGAAGTGGCCGTTCTCACGCAGATTCTAACGGACCTTTCCAGAGCGGACCTTGTGCGCGCCATGGTCGCAAGCAATGAGTACATTCACAGCTGGGAACCATTTATACGTGACGCACTTGCGGCTGAACGGATTGGTGCCCGCAGCAATGAGCTCTGCTACCTCGCGCGGTCACTCGGGGATCCGGGTCCGCTCCTGGCAAAACATGTGCGCGACCACGCTCCACTCAGTACGCCTTTCAGCGCAGCGTTCACCATGGGAGACCTCATCCGTTCCTCGTTGAGGCTCGATGACTTGTCGGCGGTTTTCCGGGTGCACCAATTCGCAAATCTCGTCAACGACTTCGACCTGCCAGACCTTGCTGGGGCAATCGCGGCGCGAGAATCCCGCGCAGAAGTATTCATGCGCAGTCACTGGAATCGTCGTACGCAATGTCTGGATTGCCATAACTCCGAATGGTCCGTTACCTACTCTGACGATGCGGAAGCGAACCGAGCATGGCCTGTTCGTGGTCTGTTTGAAAAAGCCATCTTTTCTGATTCTCGTGGCTTGGGTCTCCACCAGATACGCAGTTTTTTTCGACGGCGTGGTGTGGTGACCGGTGTACGGTATGAAGACGAAGAACCCGCTCCGGCCGAAGAAGCTGCTAGTGGAGTCTCACCATGGGGATTCTCAAGTGCTTGCGGTCTCTTTTTTCCCCCAAACCGCATCTGGAGCGACGACCTCGATGACGAGAGCTATCTTGCGGGTCGAGGCGGTCGCTTCGCATCTGTATGGGACTTGGAAGCCATCCTGCACTCTGGTTTTGACCAACTCAGAGACGGCTTGGATATCGACAGCTCGGACGAGGTTAGTGCAGAAGAAGCAGCAGCATGGCTTATAGCAATGCACTTCACAGACCGCGTAGTGGGCGAGGTTCTGGGCGCGCGCCTCACTATTGAAAACGACTTCCCTCGGACTGAAGCGCAACGCGACCTACTGGCACAGCTTACCGATACGTTCGTAGCCTCTGGCTTCTCACTTCGCGAGCTCCTAGTCGCCATCACAAACTTGCCTGAGTACAATCGCCCCCTTCCCTCGAAAGGAGTCGAAGCGCCAGAGCCCTTTGCTCGGATATTCGACCCTTGGACCGGTGATGACCTTCCACGTGCTGAACGGTCGAATGGTATGGGACATAGAGTACATCGGCTCTCCGGGCGCTCGATGCTACGTTCCATCTCTACCGCACTGGATGTCACTCCATTACGAGAGTATCCGCTTTTCACCCAAGCGCCTGAAACAGGTATTCACTCATCGATTGGCGTGTACTTGAAAGAAGGACAACCGGCATACGCGGAGACAACGTTCCAATCACTCCTCGCTTTGGAACATGCCTATGGTGCCTGCCAAGACATAGAGGCGCTCGACGAATGTACCTTTGAGACCTATTTGAAGAGCGGTGGTGGCTCCGATGAGGCTCGCTGCGAGATTTGTGCCGGCTCCGTTGCGGCATGCGACTGGGATGCACGTTGCTGCAATGTCCCTTGGGAAGCCTATTGCACATCCGAATGCTTGGCAGAACCCCTTGACCCCGGCTACGAGGAAGTTGTCCCCTACGCTCCTGTGGTCGAAAGCACTTGGATCGATCGTCTTCTATTGGCGGCAGGGCAAAGTACCGGTACCACCTTGTCTGACGTCGTAGTGGCCATAAAGAATCGACTGACTGCGACAACGACACTGACGTTGGCAGAAAGTGCCTTGATAGAAGACATTCTCATGGCCAGTCTCGATGCCGAATACACCGCAGACCATGATCGCGGACTACGACGGGTCTGTGGTGCATTGCTCGGTAATCCATACTTCATCCTCGGTGGACACGAGGGACCACCAAAAAGCGGAGATTCGAAGCGTTTTGTGGCGGGTCCAGGGGACTTACCGCAAGAAATCTGCCAACGCCTAAATAGCCGGCTATTTGAGCCGGGTACCTGGCACTGCACCAATGGGAACATCGAACGAATGTGAGCCACACTCAGCTGGAGTGCCAATGGCTACGCTTTAGTACCTTCCCCGTATGATCTGATATCTTTAGCGACAATCGGGAGTGCACATGCGCTACTTGTTGATGATCATGCTGCTGTTCGGCGCACGCTCGAATGCGAAGGACGTGCGCGCTCTTTTTATTGGGAATAGCTATACCTTCTATAGCAACCCCAATCTTCCCGAGACTTTCGCACAGATTATGACCGACTTCTCAAGCTATAGTGCCGTCACGGAGATGCATGCACTTGGCGGTTACACCCTGGGAGGCCACGCTGCAGACGCACAAAAGGAGAGCGAACCGTACGGTAAACTAACTCAGCAGGCCTGGGATTTCGTCATACTTCAGGACCAGTCCCAAGTTCCGGGCTTCCCTGAAGGCCAACAAGACAAACAAGCCAGTCTGAATGGGTCTGTCTATCTGGCCGACCTCGCGGACAAGGCGGGAGCACAAGTTGCCCTTTTGGTGACATGGGGTCGCCTCAACGGCGACGCGACCAACCCCTTGCTCTATCCCGACTTCGAAACGATGAACACGCTCATCAATACCGGCTACACCTCATATGCCAGTGCGGCTGCAACTCCCGAACGGCGGATTGCTCTTATCCCCGCTGGAGCCACGTTCCAAGCGATAAAAGAGGTATCGCCGAATACATTTGCCGCGCTTTACACCGAAGATGGTTCCCACCCCTCACAGCTCGGCACGTATGCGACTGGATGTATCGCTGCAAGCGCCCTAACGGGACGACTGCCGACCGAGCTAAACTGGTTTCCGGATGGAATAGATGCCGACAAGGCAGAGATCATCCGAGAGACTGTGAGCGAGTTGGTCAGTTCAACAGTCTGGACATACAAGGACACTCCGTATGGCGCACGACCCTACTTTCCCTTCGTGGCTCGCCTGAGTGAGATCAGCGGTAAAAGCAGCGTCATAGACATTATAGGCTCAGCCGTTCGGCCCTGGCTCCTTGTGGATAATGCCGTTCCACCAATTAACGAACTGACGCTCTCCGATGCTGTGTTACGGCTAACAGATGGCGGTGTGCTTGACGTTGGGAGCTTTGAGGGCGCTGATGGATTCCTTCTTATGGACGGAGGAACTTTACGATTCGCGGAGCATACAGGTGACCTCTACCAGACTGGCGGGACACTGGAATTGATGGGTGAATACACCCTGTCCGGTAACTACCGCAATGAGGGTGGCTTCATCACGGTGTTTATCGATTCGAGCGCATCCGCTGGCGGGCTGTACATTGAGGGGGCTGCGTATTTGGATGTCATACTTAAAGTTGAGAGTACCGTTCAGCCTCAGGACGCAGATTGGTCCGCCACGGTAATTACCGTGAACGACCCCGACCCGGCGGCCGAATATGAAATTTTGTTGAATGCCTCTTCGGCGTTTGACTGGCGACTGGTTGATAACGGCGACCAACATCGCATTGAGTTATTTGTCAGGTCAGCATCAGACGCTGATGTGATACCGGAACTGGAAAATGATATCGCTATCCCCACCATTGGTGACGTTGGTGAACTTAAAGGTGGCCTAGGCGATACGCGTACCGCTCATGACATCGGTGTGACCTACAACGGCCCCTCTTCTAGTGGCGGTTGCGATACCACCCGAAGACAGAAACCCTCCACGACCTATTGGCTTATCTATCTAACATGGCTAGCTGTCGTATTTTACTCCCGCCGATGGGGGACGTTACGGAACGAGATTCGACCAACAACCCGCCTAAATTGCACGGATTGAGAGGTCGACTGTACCGATTGGCGGCGGCCAGCTATCCTCTTGCTTCAAAATTGTCATTCGGTACAAGGCTTGTTGAATTTACGACGGGCTGACATCGACTGTCGGATGTGGTGAGTAACACATGGCAAAAGGCAATAAGTTCGGAACCTTCGGAGGGGTCTTCACCCCGTCGATACTTACGATCCTCGGCGTTATCATGTATCTGCGCCTCCCGTGGATCGTGGGGCAGGCTGGACTGTGGGCAAGCGTTGGAATCATCCTGATCGCACACGTTATCTCTGTCACTACTGGGCTCTCGGTCGCATCGATTGCGACGGACAAGAGTGTCGAGGCAGGAGGGCCCTATTACATTGTGTCGCGGAGTCTTGGGTTGCCACTCGGCGGGACGCTGGGACTGGCGCTTGCCGTTGGGCTGTCATTTTCGATTAGCCTGTACATCATCGGCTTTTGCGAAAGCCTCCTTGCATATTTAGAGCTCGCCCCTTCGATAGAAAACATACGTCTCTACGGTACGATTACACTCGTCGGCCTCACGATCGTTACTCTTATCAGCACCAGCCTGGCGATCAAAACGCAATACCTAATCCTCGTTGCTATTGTCGGTTCCCTCGTCAGTATCTTTCTCGGTGACTCGGATGCGGTGCTCTGGCAGGTGGGCCCCATTGCTCCTGAGGCGCCGCAGCTGATGCCCAACGACGGGGTCGACGCGGTACCCATGGCCACGCTTTTCGGGATATTTTTCCCCGCAGTTACTGGCTTTACCGCTGGTGTGAATATGTCTGGAGACTTACGTGATGCGAAGCGCTCCATCCCCCGTGGCACCATTGCAGCTATCGCTGTTGGACTCGTGACCTATGTAGGCCTCGCGGTCTTTTTCGCTATTGCAGTCGATGCTGAACTACTACGTAACGATCGCAATATTCTGCTCTCGCTATCCCTAGTGCCCGAAGCGGTGATCGCGGGAATTTGGGGGGCAACACTCAGTTCGGCACTCGGAAGCATTCTGGGCGCTCCCCGCATCTTTCAGGCACTCGCCTTGGACCGGGTCATCCCCCATGCCTTCTCTGCAGGGCACGGAAAGACAAATGAGCCGCGTACCGCGCTCATCATTGCGTTCATTATTGCGGAAGCTGGAATTCTAATTGCAGAACTCGATGCCATCGCTGCCATAGTCTCCATGTTTTTCATGGCAACATACGGCTTTCTCAATCTGAGCTGTGCCGTGGAAAGCTGGGCAAGCCCCGACTTCCGACCAGAGTTTCGTATACCCCGCTGGGTTT
>PKDL01000417.1 GCA_002863065.1 Pseudomonadota bacterium | reverse complement strand
TTAGACGTCTATGCAGGGGCAGGTGATCTCATCATGGATGAGCTTCGTCACGTGTCACTATGCGTTAGAGTGGTTGAGGCGCTGGGTGGACGAGCTGATTATCCGGAGCCGGCGGTAGTGGTGCAGAATCAAGAATTTCTTTCGCTTCCAATGCCCCAGCGCGCGTTGTCCACGGCGATATCCATGCTCGCTGTGTCTGAAACACTCTCTACTGGTTATATTACTGACCTGCATGGACGATGTGCCCAACCAGCGATTCACGCGGTGCTCGATGCTACCATTGCGGATGAAGACACTCATCATGAGTTTGGCTGGCGTTATGTGGAGAAGTCACTCGGACGATTTACGGATGGCATGGACTATTTCCGGTTGGTCGTAAAAAATACACTTCAGCCGCATCTCGCTGCCGTGGAGCAGATCCTTTCGGATGTCCCTTTGCACAAGAAGCATTTAGACGCATGGCCCGAGCCAGAACTAGCTTCACTC
Organism: Pseudomonadota bacterium; assembly: GCA_002863065.1. Taxonomy (GTDB): domain Bacteria; phylum Myxococcota_A; class UBA9042. The sequence continues at coordinate 7,859 of PKDL01000417.1, read as the reverse complement.
GGACTACATTCGAATGAGCGCCAGGCGCTCGTTTTTTTACAGACCTATCAACAGGAGCTCGCACCGAAGCTCGACGCGCTCGGGTTGTTGTAAACCGTCCTCATCTGCTCGACTGGCTTCCGACCGGATCGTCCGCTTGGGTTATGGAGTCCGTCGGGCTGTTTCGATAATAGCTTGAGCAGCCTCGGAGGTATCTAGCCAGGTGAGGTAGGTCATATCATCTGCACGCTCTGGGAGGGTGCCATACTCCACTTCTTGTTCTAAAAGACGTTTGAGATCACCGATTGCGCGGGATGGTGGAAGTGCGAAGTGTTCGATGATCGCCGCACCAATACCCTTGTTCAGTGGTGGTTGTTTGGCATCGAGGGTTCGGATTTCATCGATTCGAGATTCGAGGTTTGCCAAGTGGCGCTGCATCGCCGCAATCTTCGCTTGCTTCTTGGTGGTGAAATCAGCTTTGGAGAACATCAGAAGGTCCGTGAGGTGACCGTCCGTCTGTCGAATCAGTCGCCGGACTGCACTATCAGTCCATTCATCTTCGTAGAGATTAACCCGGCTATGGTTTGCGATGAGATAGGAAACGCGGCGTGTGAGCTCATTATCGAGACCTACCCGGTGAGCAATAGATTCGAATAGCAGTGCTCCATGATCTTCGTGACGAAAAAAGTGCACTTTGCCTTGGCGGTTTACGCTCCGTGTCCAAATCTTACCGATGTCGTGACACAGTGCTGCCCAGCGAACAACGAGGTGGCGGCTCGCTTTCTGAGTTACCAGTTTGGTGTGATCCCAGATGTCTTTGTGGTGCACGCTACATGACTTATCAAAGCCGACCATTGCGGCGACTTCGGGCAGTAAAAACGGGAGAACTCTTGTGTCGTGCATAAGTTGTAGCGCACGCTCGATTGACTGGCCCATGAGTAAGCCGTTCAGTTCCTGTCCCCAGTGGTCGCGTTCTTTGATATCGAGGATATTTCCCGCATCTCGGGATGCGAGCCTACGAATGTCAGTATTCGGGGTGCAGGCGGTTTCGGAAACAAGTCGTGGCATGCGTAGCAAGAGTATTGGCTTGTCACGAAACGCTCGGTCAGGCGATTTGAGTGTCCGGAGTTGTTTGTTTTCCGTGTGCTTTATTCCGGAGCATGGGTCGACTATGGAGCCCCCTAAATTGACTGCGATTGCTTCTGCGGTGAACCCACACGTTGCAAGGTACGATGGAAGAGTTGCTCCATTAAGACAGTCTAGGGTTATTTGTTGTGCCCCAGAAAGACCAGAAGGGTCCGGTGCACCGGCAGCATGTGTTGCGAGCGACAGGAGCTCATTGCGCTCTGCATTCGTCGTATCCGCGACTATGGATGCATTCAACGGGGCGGATTCATTTCGTATTCGAGCAAGTGCAGTGGTTCCGACGTACCAGAACGGACGCTTGCGTGCGATGAGCAGTGACTCTATGGCTTCGATCATCGTGGTCATAGGAAACGACGTGATATCCAGGCAATCGTATCGGGTCAAATGGTTTCCTCACTTGATGGGCGAGGTTGTTCCACAAGCCACGGAAATATAGTGTTTTATATGCGCCTTGTGCTTTGCTGGGGTCTGGCTATGGTTAGGCCCAAATGACTATGACGATAGCTATGAATTTGTGAGAGTTTTGCGTTACCGGATTTATATACCTGCACTGCGTCCTGACGATGTGAAAATGACCATCGATGTAGAAGCAGTCAATTGGATGCTAGCTTTACGCCAAGGGCTCGAGGAAATCGGCGCAGACCGCGACCTGGTGAAGCGTGCTGAGTGCGATATTAAGCCCGATAAAACCATTCACGTGACTGAGCCGGAACAAGGCAGAGTCTTTGTGCTTCGAGAGTTGCCCGATACCGGGGCACTATACGGTGACGACGACGTGCCAGTAGCTGTTCCAGTACGCCCCTCATCTGCGCATCGGACAAGCGCACCGCGACGCACGATAAGCCACTTGGACCTTGCAAGTATTCGTCGGGAAAATCCGAGGTTATTCAATGCCGCCCCCGCCGGTATCCCGTCTTCAACGCGTGTCGTGACGACTCCACCGGGCGACGATACGTTGCTTACGAGTCTATTCGAAGGTTTGGGTGACCTTGCTTCTGCTAGCGACAGTATCGAGGGCGCCTTGCAGTTCGCCCTTGAACTGACGATGGACAAAGTACCGAGCACAGCGGGTTGGATACTCTTGGCGGATAGCAATCGTCGTGACTTATACGTTGCGATGGCCAGTGGTCCAAAGGCGGACCAGGTTATTAGATACCGATTGCCCTTCGGTCGAGGAATTGCCGGGTTTTGCGCAGTAAATGGTGTGTCACTATCGCTGAGTGACGTAGAACGCGATCCTCGTTACCAGATGTCCTTATCACGATCAGTCGGTTTGGATGTTCGTTCGATTGCGTGTGCGCCGATACAGCATGATGCTCATGTGTATGGCGCACTGCAGCTAATCAATCACAAAAGTCGAAGGGATTTCCGACCGCGAGAACTCGACGCGCTCGCGTTTGTCGCGGGCCGTATGGGAGAGTATCTCGTCAATTACGCAGTCGTTGACGCCGTTCACTGAGCTGGGTGGTGCAGCGTCTAGCGTCGTTTGAAGCTGCGAAAGAGGCGACGCTCTCCCCGTTTAACGAGAACTGTTACTAGTTCGCCGGTTCGGATCTTTTCCACCGCCCCCCGAAAGTCATCCGCAGAATCAATACGCGTACCATTAAGCTTTAGGATGATATCCCCGGCTTCTAGTCCGCCTCGCTCCGCCGCTCCATTCGGTGTGATTTGGGTGAGGACTATTCCGTCGTTCGTTTCCAGACCAAATCGCTTTGATACCTTGGCCGAGTTGCGCTCGGCTCGTAGTCCCATACCCTCTGGAGCAAGTCCTAAGTTTGGAGCTGGTGCTACTGGTGTCTTTGCTTTGGCGCGTGCTTCGGTTGGTAGTTCTCCCATGGTAATTTGCACCGTATTGGATTCACCATTTCGAATGATTTCGACGTCGACTTGCTTACCGATCCCCGCCGTGGAGGCTAGCCAAGGTAGGTCGCCTGCTCGCCTCACTGGCTTGCCATCAAACCCAACGATAACGTCACCTGGCTGTATACCAGCGCTTGCCGACGGTCCATCGACCACGACTTCCGCGACCAAGGCACCTTCGGCACGCTCTAGTCCCAGTTGCTTTGCTAGCTCAAGTTGGACGGGTTGAATCATGACGCCAAGCCATGAGCGTTTGATTTCCCCACCTCGTAGCTGCGGCAGCAGGGTTTTTACCATATTGACAGGGATGGCAAATCCGATCCCCTGTCCACTGGAGTTGATAGCGGTGTTGATACCAATGACCTCACCGCGGATGTTGAATAGTGGGCCGCCAGAATTACCCGGATTGATGCTTGCATCCGTCTGAATAAAGTTGGCGTACATTTGTCGTCCGTCCGGGGCTACATCCTGTCTTCCTTTGGCGCTTACGATGCCCGCCGTCACTGTATGACTGAGTCCAAATGGATTTCCGATAGCGATCACCCATTCCCCAATTTGCAATGCTGTGGAGTTTCCGAGTGGCGCCGAAATAAGGCGCTCCCGAGGCTCTATTCGTAGTAGTGCGACGTCTGTACGCGCGTCTGACCCCACCACTTCCGCCTCATATGTATTTTCATTTTGTAGGCGAACTTTGATGCGCTTTGCTTTCTCCACCACATGGTGATTCGTCAAAATCCAACCGTCGGCGTGGATGATGACACCGCTTCCAAGGCCTCGATTCGTGTACTCGGGGGGCATGTTGCCGTAGTGACGTTGCATGTATCGTCTAAAGCGGCCATCGGCACCAGCTATGGCCCGTTCCACACTGATGTTTACGACCGCTGGAGACAATGTCTTTGCAAGGCGAGCGAATGAGCCTAGGTTCAGCGGATCGCTCTCCGACAATGCTGCGGTATTGCTTGTCTGTTCATGCCAGATTCGATCCGCATGTGCGTCCCTGGGGAGGTCCAATGTAGTGGCGAGTCCTAATCCTATAACCAAGAAAAAACTCGCGACTATGGCATGTGTCCACAAGCGTCTACGCATATACTGTACTCCAGTGTAACGAAATATTTAGTCCTGCAGCGTGTTCCCACACGGTGTAAATCCACAATAGTTGTGACGTCCTGACCGTGCATCACATTCAGCCCAAACCCTGACTCCGCAAAATTCATTCCCGGATCGTGTCATCTCAAGTGCGTTGCATGGGCCTATACAAACCCTGTTTGCGGTGTGAGGACCAGGTTCCATGTGTACGCATATCGACGCTGCTCGATAAAGGTTATACGGGCACGAACACTGTGAAGGTGGTTCCTTGCCCGACTCGAGAGCTGACTTCTATCGTGCCGCCAAGGTTTTTCATGATTCGCATCGAGAGCGCCAGTCCGAGGCCAGTTCCCCGTTCTTTGGTCGTGAAGAAGGGGATAAAAATATTTTGTCGAATATCCTCCGGGATCCCAGGCCCGGTGTCTGAGAAGCTCACACGCACATAGCGGCCTCGATATCCACCTCCCGCTAATCTGCCCTCGGCAAGCCTCGTGCTGACCGTGAGTGACCCTCCTTCCTTCATTGCTTGTAGGGCGTTTTGAGATAGATTCAGGAAGACTTGTTTTAATTGTTCCGGGTCGCTCTTTACTGGAGCGAGTTTACGCTGAAGCCGCGTCTTTATTTCAGATTCGCCAGGGTTATCTCGTCGCACTAATTCCAATGTACGCTCGACCACCTCATTAATATCAGTGCTCGTAGAATCAACAATGCGTGTGGGTCTCGCATAATCCAGGAACTGGGACACAACGGTATTCAGCCGGTTCGTTTCATCGACGATTATCTGAATCATTTCTTCGTCCGGCTCTCCACCAAGTCTTGGATCAATCAGCTGCGCTGCGCCTTTTATCGCGCCTAGCGGATTACGGATTTCGTGAGCCATACCAGCGGACATTTCACCGAGTGCAGCCAGGCGATCGCGGTCTCTGACGCGTTCAAAAAGCCGCGAGTTTTCGATTACCAAGGTGGCTTGTGCAGCAACAGATAGAAGCATTCTGATTTCTTCGCTGGAGTAGGCTTCTCGTAGGCGGTCATCTTTCAGGTTTAGTAGGCCCATAGTCTGCTGGTCAGCAACAAAGGCGAGGCAGACACCTGCGTTCATTTGCTCCATCGTACTCAATACTGCATCGAGTTCTTCTACACCGCCTGGTCCCGCGACGAGTCCATATTCATCCAGTTGCCGGCGCTCTCTTTCTAGGTTCTCTCGGACAAGCACTGGTTGGTCAGCCAGACGTTTGAAGAATGGGTGATGTGTCACGCGGTCTATGCGTAGACCAGGTGGCGGTCCAACATGACCACGGAGCGAATAGCCGAGTGCATAGTCTTCGAGTAGGTAGAGCGATGCATGGGTGACACGCCGACTGGACTCCACCCGTGCGAGGATCAAGTCTGCGAGCTCTCGCACGTCGATCACGTTGGACATATCTCGGCGTAGCCGGAGTAGGTGAGCAGCAAACTCGTATCTCTCCCTGAATAAGACTTGATTCATGCGGTCTTCGACAAAGTTGCGTAATGGATCCCACAAAATGAAGAGCACGATTGAGGCGATGAGAGTGTTGAAGATGAACAACGGGATATCACGTCGCCACCAGATCACGAGTGCGAGAAAGATGAGCGCGATGACCATCGAGAATGTCACCATGACGATTGAGCGCCCCAGGAACTCATAGAGGTCCAGGACCCGAAACTTCAGGATGATTTGGAAGAGGAAGTAGAGGAATACTACGGTTAGGAGATTACCGAAGAAGTAGTACCCAATACCGGGTAGGTAATCGACCAGCGCTAGGGTAAACGCGATAGCACCGGACACCATGAGGTACCGCAATCGAGTCTTTTCAATCTGCGACTCCATCTTTTGATACCGGCGGTAAATAAAGTACAGCGATACATACAGCGAGATGGCGATATATCCAAAGACAGCGCGTAAAACGAGATCGGTGTGCTGGTGCACATCTAGTATGATCAGCACTGCAAGCACGACGGCGATCGCGACAAACAGTCTAAACATATTGAATGTAAGCTTGGATTTATCCGCTACAAACGCCCTGAAAAATCGGAGTGCATTGATCGGTATAGCAATGGCTGCCAACGAGCGTAATTTGAGCAGGATATCCGGGCCGCTGTTGGAATATACGTATAGTGCGTCGGTCAGATACCAAGCCACAAGATTGACGTTGAATAGACCGTACAGGACATACAGCTTATTCATTCGGTTGCGCAGCAAGATGTTGATGGCCAGAGCGCTGGAAATAACTGCCGCGAGTAGTGCGCTCTGGATTCGTATCCAATCCATGGTGCCCGATGTTATCGCGGTCTCGTTCGCTTAGCGATCTTGTCTAGAAAATCAGGATTGATTCAGCAGGTTATATGCTTAGGGGTAGCAGGTTACGACTTCTTGCCGCGCTGTTGAGCAAGACGTTGTGCGAGATGGCGGGCTACGTCCCGTGCCACACGCACGGAGGCCCCGTCATCAGAGAGTTGGATGAATTGGTTAAAATATTTCAGTGCGAGGGCGCTTTCTCCCTTACTTGCGTACGCCCAGCCCAAATTGAATACTGTCTGTGGTTGGGCCTGCGGCAGCCTGATGGCCTTGAGTAGGGTTTCTACTGCTTGTCCATATTGGCCCTGCGCTTGAAGCATCACGCCCAATTCATTGTAGAGGAGTGACAAGTTTTCTACGCTGTCCACACTGTTTGTGGAGCAGATGCGGAGCCCCTCTCGTAGCACGGCTTCTGCCTCATCCTCTGCGCCGACGTGCTGGTAGAGGCGTGCCAGTGCGAGGAATGCTTGTGGGCTTAGAGGATTCAACGTGACTGATTGTCGATAATTCCGATCAGCTTGCTTCAGTTCTCCGCGGCGTTCGTGGATTTGACCCAACGAAAATAAGGCTGCGGTGTGTTCTGGATCGAGATCCAGAGCTCGCCGGAGTTCTTGTTCGGCCTCATCTGCCTTCGATTCCTCTAATGCGATAGCACCTAGTTGATAGAAGGCTTCTGCCAGTTGATTATCGAGCTTTGTGGCTTCTTTGAGATGCTGTTTGGCGCGGTCATTCTCTCCGCCTTCGAAGAGCATGACACCCAATCCATAGTGGGCTTTTGCATTTTCAGGATAGATTTCAACTGCCTCTTGAAACCGTATTCGGGCCTCTCGAAGGTCGCCGGCGGAAAGTGCTTTCATTCCCAAGTTGGTGAGTCGAATGGAGTCACTATGGGCTTTGTCACATCCGGACAGGGCACATGTGAGGCTGACAATGCAAACCACACACCCTATTAGGCTGCGTAACCGAGGCAGTCGTATGGGGTGGTGAACCATGGGGCTAGCGAGTACGGAAGAGGAATGGGTAGCTGACGCGAACAGCACCAGCGTTTACTGGCGCTGGGAACTTCCACAGCTTCATGCGGCGTACCATGCAGCTTTCTACACTTGCGTTTCCGAGCGTAGAGGACTTGATGGATGGGCGCATGACCGACCCAGTGGGGCTAATGGTGAAGCTTACGACGACCTTGCCTTCCAAGTCTGGCTTCTTTTGAACTTCTTTTTTGTAGCAGTAGACCACCGACCCTTTTTGCCGATTGATGTATTTGCGGATTATTTTCTTCGTAAGCCCGCCGCCACTCGACGTGATTGAACCGGCAGAAACAATGGCTTTAAGTTTTTTGGCCTTGAAATTGATGCCTCGTGAGTTCTTCGCGGTCTTTTTATTCAGCCCCGCAACCAGTGTACCGCCGCCGTTGATGCCTCCGGCGGTACCAGGACTGCCTGTGGTCGTACCGAGGTTGACTCCAGCAAAA
>PKDL01000331.1 GCA_002863065.1 Pseudomonadota bacterium | reverse complement strand
CACATCAAAGTGCCCAAAATCCGATCCGGCCAACAGGGGGGTGTAGCTGACTTCGATGGGGAGCGATCCGCCTGCAGGTATCTCGATAGGAGCTGTCGGTTCGGGCGATACTTGGAACTCTTCGGTGAGCGAACCGAAGAAGTTGGACGACCGTTTAATATCCTCCAAGCTGAGGGGCTTATCTTCAGAACAGTTTTTGAGTTCGGCAGTCATCGTTTTGGTTTCGCCGCGAATGACATTTCCGAAGTTGAGTGAGGAGGGACTCAGCTGCGCACAGGGCACGGGGAGGCTGGCCTTCAGGAAGCTAGTAAGTTCTACCTCTACCGTTGGGTTCTCCGGGTCATCACTGGTGATCACGATGGTGCCATCGCCTGCCTGTTGCGGGTCATCGAGAAATCGCGCGATTGCGAGAGTCGATTTACCCGGGTTCAATACTGTATTGGGTGGTGGTACTCCGATTAGGCCAAACTCAGGAGAGCCCCCTGGCTGCATGGATACGCCCGTGATGACCAGGGGGCCGGACCCACTGTTGAAAATGGCGATTTGCTTTGTCAGCAGCGCTTCTTGCGGCGCGACATACGAAAATTGATATGTAGTTGGATCAACCAGAATCTTTCCTGGACCCACAGGTGGCGGCTGGGGGAGGTCAGCCGATGCGCCCGCATCTTCGGCGCTTCCGGTATCATTTGGTGGCTCACCGGGTGTTGAGCTCGTATCACTGGAGCCTATTGTGTCGTCTTCCGATGTCACGACGTCATTCGGTACAGAGGCGATACTGTCCGCAGCACCTCCCTGCGCATCCACAGTGGATGAGCCGGTAAGGGCCGATCGACCTTCGTTGTCGGTACCGCAGCTGCTGCCAATCGACAGAGTGAGTCCCAAGGCTATATAAAGTGCTGCTGGGTATGTGTGCTGCATATATTCCACTCTCCCTCAAAGAGCGCGGAGTGTGGCACCGCGACGAGTCACGTCAAGCGGAATATGCATCTGCGAACATTCATGTAGTGAATCACTGCCGGTAGCGCGAGACGATGTGGTCGATGCTGAAGGCACCAGGTCCAGTGCAGAGAAGAGTGATGGTCCCGGCACCATACAGCAATGCCAGCTCCTGTTTGCCGAATGGATCGTCGCCATGCACTACGAATGCCGCGACCGCCATTGTGATGATCAGTGGTATCGCCGCCAGACGTGTTACGGCACCAAGTACGAGTAAGCCTGCGCATACGATCTCGGCGAATACCGCCAACCAGAGGGATATCTCCGGTCCGAGTCCTACCGGGTCGGCAAACTTGATCGGTTCGACAAACAGCTTGCCTACTTTAGGCCAACCGTGGGTCAGCATCATGCCGCCGACCGCGATGCGCAGTATGAACAGTCCGAAGGATGTACTCGGACTCGGTTTTTGGCTCATGGCATACCTCCGTTCATGTCGGTCGGCTCGCATTAACGACCCTCGTGTTAGCCAACAGGATTATTTTGCGCGGAACCGCGACCGCTCCGTTATCACACAGGATGCCGCGTACGACGTCTAGATGTCGGAGGTGATATCTGTTCGGTCTGCACGGTGTGCATTCGGTGGAGAGCATGATTTAGAAAAAGAATCGCAGTTCAAATGAATCGATTCCACCTGTCATCCGTTGAACGGGAGTAGCCCAGGAAAGTTCCTGGTGGTGGATTAGTACAAACGAAGGAAGGTCCTCATGATTCGCAGCGTTACTTTGGTTGTGTGTTTAGCTCTTGCGGTCCCTAGTATAAGCCTTGCATGCGGCGGCTACGGTGAACGATATACCACGCTATTTGACCTGGAAGAGGTCGAGTCTCGCGTGTCGGTTATTACCACTCAGAAGGACATTACGACGCGACAAAAGCGGAAGGCGCGCCGGGTACTGAAGCGCGCTCAGACCGCACATGCGCGATATATGCGAGACGGACGGTTTACGGCGAAAGAACTCAAAGTCTGGACCAAAATAATGACGCGAACGCACCGAACATTAGACCGCATTAAGAAGCGAGGATAAGCACCGGTCGGCTACATTTATAACGCAGGTGCACGGTACAGACTCCCGCTCTGTTTTAGTCACGAGGGTCATGGTGCTTGCGAGGACGGAGATGCGACATGCTTTACGGACGTTTTCACGGACTGGTGGAACGGGTGCTCTGGCGAAATACTCGAACGGTCCTGCCCGTACTGCCGTGAATCGAGACAGGCGTAAAGCCGATGGATTCCAGCCAAGACGGAAACTTTGAGCCGGCGTTCAGAGCCAAAGAGTAGCCGGGAAGGTCGTCTTTGAAGGCCCGATTGAAGAATTCGGTCGCATCCACATCCGTTTGGTATGTCGAGACGACAACGGAAGCAATTCGTCCACTGGAAAGGTCCTCAGTCCGAAATCGTGATGCAAATCCATCAGTGATGACCAGCGCAGTAGGGCTGCGCTCAGCGTACTTCATGTAGGGTGCTTCCAACTCTGTGGGTGCCAGTGGGTTCCTTTTTTGGGGCGGCTTCTTTCCGACGCGTTGCAGTCGGTATTGGCTGTCGTCTGAGGCATCGAAACGTGGCTGATAGACTACTAGTCCGTACGTCTCAACCACGGAGCCCGCAGGTAGTGTCTGCAGATATGTCTCGACGTCATTACGTGGGTCAGTCCATTGAGTCGCGATAAGTCGCAGATTATTGACCGCACAAATGACGAGACCGGCAATGGCGCCGGCCAGGAGTAGACGACGATAGCGTTCCGTCGTTCGTTCTATGATGGTAGCGGTGAGCGCACCGCCATAGAATGCGAGTCCAAAGCACAGCGGCATGATGAAGCGGTGGTCGTCCCGGCGTACCACCAACGTGAACAGTGAGATTGCGCTGAGAACGCTAAGTAACGGGAGCAAGCGATGTACGGCAAGTCGCCGTCCTCCTAGGGGGCTTTTCCATAGACCCCAGAGCACAGCAACCCAGGTGAAACTAGTGATGGCAGGAGGCCAAAAGGCATCCCACTGGCGTGTGGTGATGTTCAGGATGTTGCGTTTCAGTCCGTCCCAATCGTTGGTGTAGGTCGCCCAGTCTTGAGAGTTCGTCCCGGTCAGCAAGTCAATGCGCGCCAAAAAACCTGTGGGGTTCAAAAATGCGCCGGACAGGACACCATAGGCGAGTATTCCGACACCTGCGGCTCGGCCCAGGTGCGATAGATGGGACTTCCAGTCAATGGTGATGTTCCACCACGGTGCGATGAGACACACGAATGCGAGTGGAAGCACCAACAGTCCATAGGCCGGGTCCTTGGTGGATACGGCTGCGGCGCAGAACGCGGCACTCCAATACATATCGCGCCGGTCCGTAGATTGGACGTACGCAGACAGTCGCTCGATACCGAGAAGTGCCCAGGCCATGGAAGGGACATCGAGATTCGAGGTGCGCGCATAATAGGTAAATGTCATACAGGTCATGAGCAAGAGGGCGCAGTAGCGTCCCGCACGGGTCCCGTATCCTCGGCGGCATATTGAGGCAACGGCGAGAATGGCCATGCACCCCAAGCCGATAGTGAGACTTTTGGCGACGACGGATACGGCAGTCATTGTCGGTACGCTCAGTACGGCTGCTTTGATGCCAATGGCAGTCCAACTGCTGGCTGTGATGAGAGCGAGTAGTAGGAACGGGAGACTACAAATGCCTACCAACAAGTAATGCATGAGTGGGTAGCGATGCGCATGACCGGGAAGGATATTGTTGGCGATACCTCCGAAAAAATCGCGGGGCGCAATGCCGTCATTCTCCCACCCAAAGCTGCTCGGAATATCCCAGAGCGAACAGAGCAATTGGATGCATGCGAACCACCCGAGCCAGCGAACTAACTGCCGGTCAGCAGTAAGCTCGCGGAGGACAGGCTGCCCAGAGGCGCGTATCGCTCGGAGGGTAGGGCGCATGCGTTAGGGCTGTCCGCCCCACATCTCAGGATTCTTTTTTAGACGGTACTTACTGATATGAAACCGCGCATCGTTGATGAACTTTCGGAAGGGTTTTGCCCCTCTATCCGATGGGTGCCATTGATGTAGCATCGATGTCTGTTCGTGGATCCAGACCAGCTCCAGTCCGGAACGTATTGCGCGAAACTTCATGTCGTTATCTTCCATACCCCAGAATTTATAGCCTTCATCGTAGCCTCGTAGCTCCTCGAAGCGACTCCTGAGTGCCATTTGACATGCACCAGTGCCGAGCTTTTCGCGGAATGGCGCTTGGGCGAGCAGCGCGGGATAATCGTCGAGAGTCCACGGCTGCTCGGGAACAGATTCTGGTAAGTCCCGGCAATGGCATACCGCGAGAGCCTTCTCTCCGTGTTTTGCTTGGACAGCCAATAGGGTGGAGAGAAAGTTTGGCGCAAAAATCATGTCCGCATCGGTGCAGAAGATGAAATGCCCACGTGCTGCTCGGATTCCGTAGTTGAGTGCACGTGAACGGTTCCATATTTCTTCGGTATCGGTTCTAACGACGCGTGCCTGATGGCGCTCTGCCATCTCAATGAGGGCCTCTTCCTGTTCCCGATTGGAGCCGAAATCGCTAACGATGATTTCGTAGTCGTCGTTCGGAAGTGTTTGCCACCGAAGCGCACGTAAGCAGTTTTCCAACCTCGCACTGCTGCGGTTGCGAATGGGAATAATGGCGGAGATTTTGGGAATGCTGTCCAACATAGTGCTCCGATAACACGGGTCTTGTGTGTCTTGCGGTATGTCCGCCCGAAACGGCGCCGACGTTAGCCGTGTATGCCCTTATTTTCCAGAGACTTTATTGGGGAAGTCATCGATCGGTGCGACGTACCGCATGTGGCCCACGGCACATCGCGGGGGATTACCGACCAATGTGCTTTTCAACATGGTAGCTGCGATGTATACAGCCGGCCCGTATCGGCTGGCCTGGTGTGGGAGCACCAGTGTGTTTTGCTACGCCCTTGGAGTGCCTACTGATGGCTACATCACCCGAGCTGCTGGCCTCTCAAATTGCAGCAAGCCTGGAGACGCTCGACGTGCGTCGAGTGCTCTTATACGGGTATAAAACGCCGCACCATATGCATCATTGGATTCAAGTCGCTTTGATGCGAGCATTCGAACACCTACGGGGACATGGACTTCCGGTTGATATCCGATTCGAGGACAACCGGAGCTGCCTTTCGATGTCCGAACTGGAACATACATTAGTGCTCGCAAACCTTAATGTTGGGCATGTTGACTGGGCCTTGCCGATCAATACATCGGCCTATTATGTGATTCACAATCATAATCCCACCGCGTTGTCGGAAAAGAGATATGCGACCCTAAAGGCGCATGGGCGCTGTATGACGTTTGAAGTCTTTCGCGGCTTTCGTTACGACGAATCGTATGCGGCTATTGAAGGGCAGCCCTACCATCTATTATCGACTCGTGACCGGAACGCCGTCATTACCTGGGCCACCGACTTATTGCCCGATGAGATTGACCTCAACAAAGCGCAACTTGCGCATGAGCCTCGGAGTCCTCGTCGGAATGTCGTTTTTGTCGGGTCGATTTGGCGGTCAAATAAGCGAGAGATGGCTCAAGTGGTCGATTATTGTGCGCATCACGGCCTGCGGTTCGAGCAATACGGAGACTATGTCGTTAGGGATTTCTCTCGCCGTACCCATCCGAATGCCGTGTTGCATCCAGGACCAGTGGATTATCGGCGAAACAATGCATTGATTCGGGGCGCTTACCTCGCGCCAGCCATTCAAGGTGCGAGCCAGATTGCAAATGACGATGCGGTCGGTAATTACATCCCGTGTCGGATTTTCAAAAACATAAGCTATGGAAGCTATGCTGCGACGAATAACCCGTCCGCCAATGACCTACTCGGTGGACGCTTGATTTGTAGTCGAGATATGGATGAGCTGATGACACGAGCGCAATACAGTGCGAGTGATCCGGAATCGAAAACGCAGCTTCGGTCACTAATGGATACAGTCCGAGATGAACATACGTACTTGAATAGAATTCAAACCCTTCTACATTGTGCGACGTTGTGTTCGGGCCAGTCAGACACCGGCAAGATGCATTCATGGCGGTTACAGCTAGACAATGGCGCTCGCAGGCGCTTGGCGCAGGTAGGTAGGTTGGTTGGGCGCGGTTAGGTCAGCGGTTGCATAAAACACGCTGACGCGTTGTATGAGTTTAGACGAATGGTTCGAGAGTTAGGTACCGGAGCAAATGCCGAATATGGCCAGTACGCAACATCGGAATGAAGCACGTGACGTCGGCGTCCTCGTCTTTGGACGTTTTCTCGCGATGCTGGCGGAAGCGATTATGCCTTTCGTCATTGTCCGACTGTTAGGCAAGGCGGATTTCGGTGCTTTTACTGGCCTACTGCTGATTTACACGACGCTGTCTGTCATTTTGACCGCCGGTTTTCCGGCGGCAATTCTCTACTTTTTGGCGGGGCGGTCTGATTCGGAGCGGATGGCGATATCGAAGCGCCTCTTTTTATCCGTGATGGGACTCGGGGGAATCATCGGCGTCATTCTGTACGCGATCGGCTTGTACGGAAACGATGCACTAGCAGTACTGAGCGAATGGATGAGTGGGTCGAGTGGTGCGGCTGAAGAGTCGGTCGACCTTAGCTACCTGACTTTTTTCGCGATCTTACCGGTGTTTGACGTACTGGCACGCATCTTCCCGAACTTTCTGATTGCAGAGAACCGGGCTCGGGCTGCTGCCGTCTTTGGAGTGTTTCGCGCCCTTGGTATCAGCACGGGTACGGTACTTCCTGCAGCCCTTGGCCTTGGAGTCGAAGGTATTATTGGTGGCATGACCACATTTGCGCTCTTGCAGGCGGTGTGGGTCGGTTGGGTGTTTCGAAGTCAGTACCGCGGGGTAGCATCCGAGCCATGCCAAGTATCGGTGATGGAGATGGTGCGGTTCTCCTTTCCGCTCGGTCTGACCGATATTGTCAATAATCTCAACGCGGCCATCGACCGCTATGCGATATTGCTCCTGATGTCCGCGGTCGCATTTGCGGAATATCGCGCCGGAGCATGGCAGCTACCGATCACCACCATCGCCTATAGCGTGGGGCACGTGTACATGCCGCGTTTTGTCGAGTTGATCCGGGCGAATGAAGGCATGGAGGTCATACGTCTGTGGCGCGAGTCCATAGGGAAGGTATCCCTCATCGTGATTCCTGTGTGCATGGTCTTCTTTGTGGGCGCTGAAGAATTCATTACGCTTGCATTCACTGATAAGTATCTCGCTGCGGTACCGGTGTTTCGTCTGTATGTCCTGTATACGATGGGTCGGGTGGCAAGCTACGGAGTGGTCATTCTTGCCGCGGGAGAATCCGCTCAAATCCTGAAGGCATCGATTTTTACCCTCGCCTCGAATCTCCTCCTCACGATTCCGTTCACGATCTACCTCGGCTTCATCGGTCCTGCTGTGGGTACAGTCCTTGCCTTTATTCCGTCGGCCGCGGTGTATTGCTATTACATTAGTCGTGCCCTGCACATTCCTTGGAACCGGACATTTCCCCTCGTGCAGTGGTTAGGAATAGTGCTTTTGGGGGCGGTCGCAGTAGTACCCGCGGTGGCCATCAAATTTTGGACCCCTGTGCATCCTGCAGTGGCGCTCTTTGCCTATTCCATCAGCACCCTCACGGCGTTTATTGTCTTGGGCCGATTGAGTGGTCAGATATCCGGTGCTGACCTCCAATTTGCAGCCGATTGGCTGAAGTTGAAGATACTCAAAAATCCACCCGCTCAGTCGTCCGATGGAGCCGCATGAGGCTGCCATGGCCACTAATGGGCTCCAGCGTGAAACGAGTGTATAAGTGCATGGCATGAAGACGTTGCTCATACTCGCTGAGCACTTTCCGCCGGCGTTTTCTATCGGTGGAAAGCGGCCTTACCGATTTGCGCGGTATCTGCCGGATTATGGGTGGAACTCTGTCGTCGTCACGAAGGTGGAGCCAGACGAGGCTCGGCGTGATGCGACACCACATCCGCTGCCCGAGTCAGTAGTGCTCGATCGAACCTTGCTGCCTGTTTGGTGGAAGCAGTCGAAAGGTACGCCGAGCGACGGAACGACCGCTAAGCCCACCAATACCATTCCGAGCCAACCGACACTTTGGAAGCGATTCAAAGATCAGCTCCAGCTGCCCCATACCTCCAAGCGTTTATTTCGGGGGCGTATCGTGTCGCATTTGGCGGCGTTGGCGAAAGAGCACCGAGTCGATGCAATTTATTCGACATCGAGTCCATACGAGATGCTTGGATTGGGCGCGGCTCTGAAAGAGCGCATTGGTTTACCGCTGGTGCTCGATCTGCGGGACCCATGGTCGTTGAATTTTACGCAACGGTCGAAGCA
>PKDL01000405.1 GCA_002863065.1 Pseudomonadota bacterium | reverse complement strand
TAACGTTTCAGCACATGAAAATGACGTGGCAACGGACCACTAAGACTCAAAGCGCTCAAACCCTCCGTAGTCGCTTATATTTTTTGAATCGAGCACCAAGCAGCCACTTGAAAAATATGTCCGTTCATGAGCAGGTGTTCAGCCTACTGGTATGGGAGTTGGAGAGAACTGTGCTCGAAGTTGTCTTTTTCGATTTAGGTGGGGTGGTCGTTGATGTAGATATTGACCGCGGGGCCAAGCACTTTGCACGACTCACTGGGCTCCCCGTACAAGAATTTCACCGAGCGTTCTTCGCATCTGGAATCAAGGACCGCCTAGACGTCGGTACCCTCGGAGCCGAACAAGCATTTCAACAAGTACAGGAATTAACGGGTGCACTACCAGCCGCTGCAAAAGAATCGATGGAGTCCATCTTATCCATACGCCCACGAGTGGTGAATCTCGCACATGCACTATGCTCTCGCGCTCGGCTTGGAGTCATCTCTAATACGGATCCCATTCATGCTGCATGGATTGAAAAGACATCTGGCCTTCTCCCGGTCATAGAGACTTGGACGTATAGTTTCCTGGAGCAAAGCCTGAAGCCGGATACTGCAATCTACCTTTCAGCCTGTAAAGCGATGGACATCGCACCACACCGAGCCGTGCTCATCGACGATCTCGCCGAAAACTGTGCTTCTGCCATCGCCCTAGGCATGGAGACCATTCAATATCAAAGCTACGACCAGGTGTGCTCTAGCCTATCGCAATTGGGCCTGCACCCATGAGTGACGCGCCCACACAAACAACCGGTAATGAACCGATTTACGAACATTCCCATGGTGATCGGCGGCGGAGACTATCCCGACTTGCGGTTCTGGTGCTCGGACTCATTGGAGCAGCGCTGCTCTACTGGCAGGGCAATATTCTCCCCCTGGAGCATCAACTCGTCATCACACTCACTGGAGTGGAAAAATCACACCAGGGAGAACTACTGCGTTATGAACAGCTTCAATCGCTAGAGATACGGTTCGTAAACAAGGACGGGCGGACCCTCGCTACGACCAAACATACACACCCTAGTGCAGTCGCCAAGCCGGCGTCTGTGCGCATCCCAAATGGTGAATATTTGCTTCATTTCACGCTGCGCTTTCAGACCAAAGACAACAACACTGCAGTTCAAAGTCGGCTGATAAAAACGGACCTGGAAGGCGGGGAACATCGGATTGAATTGTGATTGAGAACCGTTCGTTTTTAGCCAGAGTTGTCACAACGCGGTACAGATATAGGCGATGAGAAACCCGCGAAGAGTTGCCATTTTCCTCGGTGGCATGAGCCCCGAACACGATATTTCCGTTCTGTCAGGATTGGAAGTGTTCAAGCACATGTCTCGGGAGCGATGGTCCCCATTTTTAGTCCGGATTGGTCGTGATGGCACCTGGCAGTTCAGCGAATCAGCTGATTTTTCGGATGAGTCGTTCTCCATCACGGAAGGCCTTACAGGTCTGCTGCAGCGCACACCAGACGTCGTATTCCCCTTGTTACACGGCGCATACGGCGAAGATGGACGGTTCCAGGGGCTCATGGACTACCTGCACCTGCCGTATGTTGGTTCCGAATGCTTGACGAGTGCCCTTGCTCTAAATAAGGCCCGTGCCAGAGATGTACTCAGTCATGCCGGCCTACGGGTGCCTCAAGGAGAGGAGCTGTACTCTCCCAATACGGTAACCATTGAGGTCCCATGCGTTATCAAACCAATGCATTTAGGCTCCTCCGTGGGACTACGGATTGCACATACACCTCACGAGCGTACGGCCGCGCTACAGCACGCGTTTCGCCATGACCACAGAGTGTTGGTGGAAGCATTTATACAGGGCCGCGAGTTCACCGCCGGTGTGATCGACAGCCTCGATGGACCGCCAATCGCACTACCCATCGTGGAAATCCGACCTAAAACCTCGGCATTTTTTGATTACCACGCAAAGTATACACCCGATGCGACCGATGAACT
Organism: Pseudomonadota bacterium; assembly: GCA_002863065.1. Classification (GTDB taxonomy): domain Bacteria; phylum Myxococcota_A; class UBA9042. The sequence goes on along the minus strand of PKDL01000405.1, from coordinate 6,434 downwards.
CTGCCCGGCTCCTATCGACAATGACCTCCGACTCAAATTACAGGCGATTGGATTAGAGGCGCATCACGCTCTAGGTTGCCGGCACATGAGCCGTACGGACATAATCGTCACTCCAGCAGGCATCCCGTATGTGCTGGAGACAAACACCCTACCAGGGATGACTAGCACATCCTTACTGCCGCAGGCTGCAGAGGCCTATGGGCTTGGCTTCTCTGAATTGCTCGACCACCTATTGCACTTAGCCCTAGGCAGATCCGCTTCCGAATCGTAGTGCTGTGACGCGTTTGTACCCTTTTTTACAACGCTCCACTATCCGTTCCGTTGGTACCTCAGAGCCAAAAACAACCGCTTCATAGGACTGTATTAGTTCTCGTGCAGACTCGACACAACGAGGCTCTGCATCTGTCAGCATCACCAGCAACCGTCTAGGCGTGGTGGAAGGAGTAATCGAGAGTCCTTGGCGCTCAGCATACTGCAACAACCGAATGTAAAGCGCCCTTATCTTACGCCTCCTCGCATCGTCACGCGCATTCCGCTTACCGTGTGCCGAACGACGAGCATCCGAAACAAACCAACCCCGTCGGCGGCCAATCACCCATAAGACCACGAATAAGATACTTAGACAGATCCCTATGATCGGAACGAGGCGCGCTTTCAAGGCATCAACGAGGCCGCCCATGCTTCGGTCACCACCACGAGTTTGGGGAAGTATATCGCCTACCCCTTTTAGGCGTTTCCCAATCCCACGCAAAAAAGCTAACTGGCGTTCAAGATCCCAACGAATAACCCATTTGTACCAAAGCAATTGGAGGGAATCGACGGCCCTAGACAGTTGCGTGAACACGCCATCCTCAGGTGCCGCGGCCAGTGCGCCACCTGGCGGTGTGGCGTCAAATGCCACCCATTCGCCAATGGAAGAAAACCAGACTTCGGCCCAGGAATGCGCGTCTGCTTGACGCAAGACCACATAGTCCCCAACCTCGTTATATACTCCACCGTAAAAACCGCCTACGGGGCGTGCGGGGATGCCCACGGCTCGCGCCAGTACCACGAATGCGGTCGAGAAGAATTCGCAATGGCCCTCGCGGAGCCCAAACAAGAAATCCACCAATGGCGACTCGGATGAATGGCCACCATCAAGGCTATATTTGTAATTTTGCAATAAGTACTTTTCGATAGCCAAGGCTCTATCCATGTCGGTTGACAGGCCGGATGTAATCCGGTCGGCAAGCGCTTTGACCCGTGGATCCAGTACCGGCAATGGCAAGTACTCTCGGACCCACTCCGGTGTGTCTGACCCGCTCTCCCTCAGTCGCTCCGCATCTCTAGGTACGCGAAGACTTCGTATTTCGTAACGAAGTGGAGCACTCCGCTTGGACTCGAAGAGCAGATCGTCGTTACCGTCGATGTAAAAACGGGTGCGTTTACGGTAATCGAATACGTAACGATCAGATTGCAGATCGCGTACAGCCATCACATATGGTTCGCCAAAAACAGTTTTCCTGTCGATGTTGAGGTGCTCCATGAACACCCGCATCGTTATCTCAGTCGCTCCTTGAGGGGGGTCTTCCCGTTTCCGGACGGCGATAAATCCATCGTCCAATATTCGAGGCAACTGCCATTGCCTACGACTACTCGGTCGCTTCGACCAGGTAGTTCCATCGTATGTATCAAACGCAATCCCTTTCATGCGAAGCGGCAATAACGCCTTGGTGTCCCCATCAAGCTCTACCCGCATCACAATTGTCTGGTCCTTCTTCAGTCGCCCAAAACCGCCGAGCTCAATTGAATCCGAAAAGCCACTGACCTGTGTGCCAGTACGACGATGCTGCCCAAAAAACCCAAGCCCGAGCCGGGGGAAAAAGAGAAAGACAAGAACCGAAAATGCGAACAACCCAAGGGCCAAAGCACTCGTGCCCGCTAGAAATCGGGGTGAGATCAACCGACGCATTCGGTACGAACTCAATACGGGGCCATCAGGGATGCCGTCGGCACTCGCCTCCAACTCCGCCAGGCGCTCCATATCACGCCGTAAGTGCAACAAAACGAGGGCCCAAGTAATGAACACCACGTAGAGTAAAAAACAAAACGCAAAGCTGAGCGTGGGATTAACCACCGCACCCGCGACCAGTTGAAGGAAGCTCAGCACATAGAGTTGAAACCAATCACGTGAACCACGCCGCTGATATAGTTTCGCCACCACCATCATCGAAGCAAACCACACGGAGTATCGGAGCCAGTCGCCCGTACTCACGGCTATCGCCGCCAACACTCCAAGCCCAGCGAGCAGGATACTATTCCACATCGCAGCGGATTGTAGTCTCGGCGTCTGACCGTAGCGCACCGATAATAGGATCAACGGTGTAAATACCATCCAAAATGCGGGACTCATCTCACCAGATAAGAAGAGCACCAGGAACCCCGTGCCTACCAGCAGATAAGTAACCACTAAATGGGTGCGCTCAAAGTTCATGTGGCAAGCCCCTGTCCATCGTTGGACGTCGCGCCTAGTCCCTCATACACCCAATCCCACGTTCCTCGTATGGCTACCGCCGCTGACTCCGCCGACCGTACAAGTACACGCTCACCTATCTGTGCTGCAGGGACATCAAACGCGAAATCGGCTGAACCCCGCCGGACCGGTATGCGAGCTAGGTGGTCGTATATTTTTATCAGTTGCCCCGAACCAGTCGCTGGAGGTATGCGACCATCAAATGTGCACAAACCGACAGCCCAGCCAGCGGTGTTGTACACCGTGGCCAGACTGGCCGCATGGGAGATGGCCTCCTCAACATGGCCATCATGCACTAGCGTCTCCGTGTCTGCTTCTCTAGGGGCAGCGTTTACCACCAGGATCCAGACTCTCCGATCGGCGGTCGCTTCATAGTCGCGAGCGACCAAACGACCTAGCTTTGCTGACGTCTTCCAATGAATATCGCGAGGATCATCCTCCAATCGATGTTCACGAAGACCGTAGTACTCACCACCGCGTCCTACCTTTTGAAAAGACTCATAGACTCCCGACTCAACATTGAATAGACGAGGCGATTGCACTTCTATAATAGCCGGGTACACCACAAAGCTCTCTGGCGCGTCGAACTCCCGCCATTTTCGGAAAAAACTAAATGGGAAACGAGTTGCTACACGAATTCCAGGCGTCTCATAGACTCCGCGGGCGGGAAACCTGAGCTTTGCGGCCACATCGTGGCGTTCTGTAGCCCGCAAGAAGAGTGAGTAACCCGGACGTTGATGCGCGGTGGTGGCCTCGTCGAATGCCTCTTCCACCTCCACAGAGAATGACCCACTCCGTCGTTTCTCATTTACTAGCTGGTACGAAATAAAAACGTCCCGTCCAGCATGCGGAGAGCCCGTGGAACCTCGACGCACTCGTATCCCACGCAAGGTAAGCTCACTCAACACTCCACTGACTACGATGAGCGACAACAGCATACCTAAGATGAGGTATAAAAGATTATTGCCGGAATTGATTGCGCCGAAACCCAGGCCTAGCGTGATCGCGATGAGTAGCTTTCCCTCACGTGTCGTCTTCAGCTGACGCGGCAACTTGCGTCGGTCGCGACGTCTCAATCGACGTAGGATGTTCATCGAGGTACAGGCACCGATTCGATCAATTCCCGGATAATCATTGCTGCCTCATCCCGCTGGGCCGCGCCCCCCTCCCGATGCGCACTCGTATACACCCGGTGGCTGAAAGAGGGGACCGCAAGGCTTTGCACATCATCCGGAGTGGCATATTCACGACCTAATAAATAGGCTCGAGCCTGTACTGCGCGATACATCGAGATCGCCCCACGAGTGGATACCCCCAAAGCCAGGTATTTGCTTGCACGAGTCGCACTTATCAACGACATCAGATAGTCGAGAACTTCAGCTGCAACCGCTACACGCTCCACTTCTCCCTGCCACCGAATGACGTCATCCACCGTGGCCGCTGCTTTGAGAGCGGCCACGGGATCATTCCAGCCATATCCAGAGACCAACCCCCGTTCCACCTCGCGAGTCGGATACCCGATGCTCATCCGCAGCATAAACCGGTCCAGTTGGCTCTCAGGTAACGGATAGGTCCCGTAGAACTCTTTGGGGTTTTGCGTAGCGATGACCATGAACGGTTGCGGAAGATCCCACGTCCGGTTGTCCACCGTCACTCGCCCTTCACTCATCGCCTCTAGCAGTGCGGACTGCGTCCGCGGCGTCGTGCGATTCACCTCGTCGGCCAGGACAATATTCGCAAAAACTGGTCCGCGACGAAATTCAAATTCACCGCTTTCGTCCCGAAAAACCGACACTCCCACCACATCAGACGGCAATAAATCTGAGGTGAACTGAATGCGACGAAACGTGCAGGCCAAGCTATGCGCTACGCTACGAGCAAGCGTCGTTTTTCCCGTCCCTGGAACATCCTCGAATAGCACATGGCCCTTCGCCAGCAATGCCGTGAGACAGAGTTCAACCGCTTCCTCTTTACCGCGAAAAACAGAGCAAACAGATTCACGTAGGCGAGACAATCTCACGCGAACGTCCGTTGGATCGCCCACCACTGCATCGGGAACTTTCGCAGTACTCATGTACCCTCCACCACATTTGTAAGCGTACCAATCTTCTCGATAGTTACCGCTACCGTGTCGCCCGGTTCGAGCGGCCCCACTCCCGAGGGAGTGCCCGTAGAGATAATATCTCCCGGTTCTAGCGTCATTACTTGACTGATAAAAGAAACCAGCTTTCGAACACTAAACACCATGTCGGCGGTACTCGAGTCTTGCCGCAACGTATTATTCACATGTGTTTGGATGCGTAGGTCATCCGGTTCGATGCCCGGCACAAGCCAGGGCCCTACTGGACAAAATGTGTCAAATCCCTTTGCGCGGGTAAACTGGACATCCTTTCGCTGAAGTTCACGCGCAGTCACATCGTTCAAGATGGTGAAGCCAAGAAGGTACTCCGATACCGCCTTAGGAGTTATACGAGTCGCTCGGCGTCCCACAATAATCGCAAGCTCTCCCTCAAAGTCGACTCGGCCCACGCCGGGCGGCAATCGAATGTGTTGCCCATTTCCAATAAGTGCACTAGGCGGCTTCAAAAACAACTTCGGTGTGTCTGGCACCGGACGGCCCATTTCCAAACAATGCTGCCGGTAGTTGGAACCAATGCATACGATTTTAGATGGGGTAGCTGGTGGCAACCAGTGGATATCTTGCAAGGGGATGGATTGCGTCGTAGGCCGCAATGTACCTTGGTATGGACAACCGTTCGCGACTTGAACGTGCTTCCCATCTAGGATGCCCCACCCGCTTTGTTCTGGTGACGAAAATCGTAGCAGCTTCATGACATGCATTACCCCAGCAAGTGACGAACAACACCATTTTATGAACAGGTGTAAACACACCGCGAGTATTGCGCCGGTATATCATGCGGTCAAACTGTGAGTCGCCAGACACCCGGTAACAGTTTTCTTACTGACACTCTACTTCGTGTGTTTTGCGCTACATTTCGACGAGAGCTCATCGACAATAAGCAGAGCATCAGCATCATTCAGCATCCGCCCCAGCTCTCGCTCGATCAAATCGGGAGACCAGCCCTCATGGGTCCAACGAGCCTGTAGAGTTGATTGTATTGCCTTAGCGTCTTTTACCCCTTCACACTGCATAGCCACCATTTCTTGCATCAGCACGACATAGCGTAAGGCGTTGGCATCCACTGTCCGTGATGGGTCTAAGCTGACCGCCGTACGTAACTGCGTTTCTGCGAGAGCTAAATCGCCTTGCCGATAAGCTGCCTCTGCGAGACTTGAGAAGAGCTCAGGTCGATCTGGAGCCAATTTTATCGCGGCCTTCAAGGTAGACACTGCCTCAGGGAGCATACCGGCGGCGCTAAAAGCACCACCCAGACGACTTAGAACCACCACGTTGTCCGGTGATAGGCGCTTCGCTCGCTCAAAGTATGGTATGGCATCCAGCACCTTACCTTGCGACACCAAAATACTACCCAGCCGAATCAGCGTTGGGTGATGCTCTCCATTGCGCTTTAGTGCCCGGAAATATGCTTTCGTTGCGCGATCCTGAAAACCAATCGCCTCATACACCGCTCCGGCTTCAGATTCTGGTATCGGATTCTGAGGTTCCAGAGCGGAAGCCTTGCGGTAGGACACGATCGCCTCGTCTGGCTGGGACAACGCCACATGCGTACGAGCGAGTGCGAGATGGTAGCTACCAAGATGCTTCAATGCATCCCTGTCTTCTGTCAGCCAGGACAATGCAAGCTTGGGCTTGTCAACATAAGTTGCGGACATTGCGCGACGAACCCGACTCGAAATCATACCAATTCTTAATGCTGGCCACGACTCGATCGGAAGCTGAACCACAATGGTGTCCACGCTGGTTTCCACGCTGATCTTCACGCTGATGTCCGCACATGCC
>PKDL01000402.1 GCA_002863065.1 Pseudomonadota bacterium | reverse complement strand
ACGCGTTGAAATATTCCACTGCACCTGCGCCCATAATCACCGTCCAAGCCACTCGACGTGGAAGCGCATGGCTCTTCTCGGTCCACGATAATGGTCCGGGAATACCCAGCCGCGAAGTAGAACAAATCTTCGAAATGCACTGTCGTGGGTCAAACGCGCGAGGGCAAGGGAACGGTGTTGGTCTAGCGTTGTGCAGAGCAGCGGTAGAGCGATATGGAGGGTCGATTTGGGTCACAACTGGGGCCGGTTCAACCTTCCAATTTACACTACCGGCCATCGGGCTGGTGAGCGACAGAGTCGGCTCCGGCGCAGCGTAACCTGGTACTGCCGCCTAAGCGTTCTGAGAAACACCGCCTACATCCAATGTTTTGTTGACGGAATGTCCACAACTACAGATCCTCTTACCTAATACTTTGGGAGGTCTGGTGCGGGTACTTCTGCTAGAGGACGTCGCCGCGGAAGCTAACTTCATCCGCGAATCGCTAAAAAACGCCATGCAGGACTTTGAGGTCGACCATGTGGCGACAATAGCCGAGTGTCTCGACCGGCTTCAGCATGTCACCGACGGTACGGTTCCAGCGTACCACCTATTACTCCTCGACCTCTGCGTACCTGACAGCCAGGGTATAGCCACATTTAAAATGGTTTGCGAGTGGGCGAATCGAATCCCAATCGTGGTTCAAAGCGGGATCGATGACGAATCTATCGCCGTCGAATCTGTAAGGCTTGGAGCTCAAGACTATCTCGTAAAAGACGACTTAGACAGCCGTAGCTTGGTGCGGTCACTGCGGTACGCGCGTGAACGCTTTCGCGTAAATAACGACTTAATTGAAAGTCGGGAACGATATGCGCTCGCAATGAAAGGTGCAGGTGAGGTTCTGTGGGACCTAGATATCGAAACAAACCGACTCCACTTATCCGCTCGCTGGCACGAATTATTGGGCCGAAACAACACGAGCCCTGTGGATACAACTCTCAATAGATGGCTCAACGAAATCGACCATCGCGACCGAGACCGAGTGTCGCGTGCTTTTGAGAAGCACCGACGCGGAGAAAGTCGTCCGATCGAAGTCGAGTTCCGCATATACCGCAAGACAGGTGAAATACGCTGGGTACTCTGCCGCGGAGTAGCGATCCGAAATCAACGTGGCATGGCGTACCGTATGGCAGGCTCCCAATCAGACATCACACGCCGTAAACGGGCTGAAGAACGGCTGCGGCATGCAGCCCTACATGACCACCTGACCGGATTACCCAACCGGGCACTCTTTAATGACCGGCTGGAGCAAGCGCACCGACGCCTTTCGCGAAATGCAAGCCAACATTTCGCAGTACTACTTATGGACCTTGACCGATTCAAGACGATCAATGACAGCCTGGGGCATCCGACTGGCGACACGCTATTGCGCGTTATCGCCCATCGGTTGATCAAGACACTACGGGATTGCGATACCATCGCTCGCATTGGCGGCGATGAATTTGCGGTACTTCTGGAAGATATCGTCACGCCTAGTTTGGCATGTGAGGCTGCAGACCGGATGGTTTCAGCGCTCCACGGTCCCGCCCAAGTCGATGGTCGAGAAATATTTACCAGCGCGAGCGTCGGGGTAACCCACAGTACGATCAGCTGTGAATCAGCCACCGCTATGATTCGAGATGCTGATGCAGCGTTATATTTTGCGAAGCGTCACGGTGGTAACCAACAGCGCCTCTTTGTACCAACCTTGCACGAAGAAGCGTCTCTGCGGCTTGCGCTAGACAGCGAGCTACGCCGAGCGCTCGACCGAACCGAACTGTTCCTGGAGTTCCAGCCCATCGTTGATATCGAAAATAATGCGGTAGCGGGAGCTGAGGCGCTCGTGCGATGGCGTTCACCTACTCGGGGCGTGGTAGCGCCATCGGACTTTATTCCGTTAGCAGAAGAGACCGGACTGATCGTGCCTATCGGAGAATGGGTGTTTAGTGAAACATGCCGTCAGTTGCGAATGAAACTGGACACCTCGCCCGACTTTGCTCTCCCAGTAAGCATTAATATTTCTCCGAGACAGCTGCGTGAGGATGGATTCGTCAGTATGGTCCAGCGCATTGTGACGGAGAGCGGCATTCCACCGAAGCTTCTCACACTTGAACTGACAGAAAATACGGTCATGAGTGACCCTGCCCAAGTAGCTGAGATGCTGGATGATCTTAGGGCCACAGGGATGTCGGTGGATATCGATGACTTCGGCACTGGTTGGTCATCATTCCGCTATCTCCAGCGCTTTCCCGTTGACCGCCTGAAGATTGATCGAAGCTTCGTCCATGGGCTGTGCAAGGAAGTAGAACGCAACGCCGAAATAGTACGCGCAATATTGGACCTTGGGCGTAACCTTGGGATCGGTGTGGTAGCCGAGGGCATCGAAACTCAGGAACAACTGGCTTTTCTTCGCAAACTCAGATGCCGGCTCGGTCAAGGTTTCCTGTTCTGCCCTCCTCGTGGTGCATTGCCCACATCTCCCGAGACCATGCATCCCATGCCCGGATAACGATTTCTCGCAGCCAAACCGCTAAGGAGTGCGTTCGAACATCAACCCCCTAATTTGTACGTTCCAAAGCGGATGACACTGTTCCTGGCTACAGCGAGCTATGAGGTTGCCGGTGCCATAAGTTTCAACCAATAACAATGCGCGTCGCAGGGTAGAGGACAGGCAAGAGTAGAATGTTCACTCAGTGGCAGCCTGCTCAATCCAGGCGAAAAAGTCGATTCCGGCGCTTATCTCCACGTTGTGAGCTAGCTCATCAAGAAATCCATCACTCACCGCATGTCGGACATCAATTCGAAGCGCCAGCACGTCGGTAAGCATTCCACGCAAGCCAATCCCATAGTGCACATGGTAGTCAACGTCGCTGCCATGGTCGCCAACAACATTGTGGTAGAGGCCTGCTCCTAGGTCGAGATACGGAACCCATTCCCCTTCAAAAAACATGAGATGTAGGTCGGCCGAATAATTGAGCGCTACATTGAGCTCGTCTGAGGCCGACGAAAAAGGAGTTACGCCAATAGCTGCCTCGATTGCCACTAATGGATGTACTGTACCGCCGACTCGTAGCCCCGCAACACCCGATGGTCCAGGCGTGTCATCGACCAATTCCGCCTCATGTAAGTGCCACGATGTCAACTGCAGCTGAGTTCCGCCGTAAATGCCTACATACACGGAACGAGAAGGCACTTCTGCGGATGCAGAGGTCGCAAATGCTACCAATGCAGCCAGAATAATTCGGGTCAACTCCGCCTCCCTCGAGATGGGCCTCAGCCATTGAGCTTGCATTCTCGCAGCCTACGTTTCAGCTGCATGTTGGTCAACGCTACAAGGAAACTAGGGGCTCTGCTCCAATAACCAGACATTTAAGGAAGGTGCATTAGACCGCCCAGTTACCCCACCGCATCGTCACATGCGGGATGTCAGCCTCCATAAACACATCACCGGTACGTATCCAGCCCAGCCGACTATACCAGCGTTCTAAGTGTGCCTGAGCATGCATTTCGGCACGTCGCTCGCCAAGCCACTCATTGACCCAATGCATCATTTCAGTACCGTACCCAGCACGCTGTATTTCGTTATCCACCGCGATACGACCAACCGATATAGGGTCTTCACTTACAAATAAGCGCGCAGTAGCTACCAAGCGGTCACCGTTGTATGCCTCTACGTGCCATGCGTCGGTGTCTCGACCATCGAGCTCTGACTCGGCAGTGATACCCTGGCCAACCACGAAAACACGGTCGCGCAGACACATGATTCGGTAAAGCCGGTACAAATCCAGTTCGGCAAACTCGGTAATCTTTATCGACAGCCTGGGCATGATTCGTGCGACCTCCTTCTTCACCACGCGCATGGTACAGCCATATCATCAGGTATTGATAGAGACCGACCAATCAGTGATGGTACTTGCCGATAATACGGCAGAGCGTAATGATGGTGTTCGAGGTGAACAGAACGTGGCAAAGCCATTTCGCATTGCAATGGTTGGTTTAGGCGAGGTAGCTGGCTACCATATGGCTGCGATCGGTTCTATGCATAAGACAATGCAGGTGGTCATAGGTGTCGATCCATCTGAAGACCAGCGCGCCACATATAAGGGCCATTCCGTCGCGACACTGGACGAGTTAAATTTCGGATCATTAGATGCCGTCGTCGTCGCAACCCCCACTGCAACGCACTGTCAGATCGCAACTCAAGCGCTTCTAGCAGGTTGTGCCGTACTCGTAGAAAAACCTGCGGTCACTTCAAAGACCGACTGGGATACGCTGCTAGAAGCGGCAAATATGTCAGGAGCCCCCATTCATACTGCATTACACGCTCGCTATTCTCCGGAGCGTCGATGGTTCACACACGCAAAACGGTGGCTTGTCGCAGACCACGGGCCAATTTGCGCGTTTCATTCGCAGGCTTTCGATCCATACGCTCAGGCCAATGACCACCCATCAAAAGTTCGAAGTCTCGCGGGAAGCTGGCTCGATAGCGGGATAAACGTGCTTTCAGGATTGGATAGCATCCTCGAAGAATGGACCATCGAATCAGTGCGGAGGATCGGAGCACACGGCATTCGGGACACAGCGGCCACCGCAACCGTCCGGTTTTCGAGACGAGGACTAGAACATGCGGGCTTCGGAATCATCGAAACATCCTGGCACGCAAGCCGCAGCTGGAAAGAGACCGTCTTATTTTTCGAAGAATCAGGAGCACGGCTTCATCTTGTTCATTCAAAGCATCGAGCCGAACTCAAAACGCCTAATGGAGAGCTGCAAGTATTATTCGACGCCCCTCCACAGCGCCGACGATTATATATTCACTACGAGGGCGTATATCGGGACTTTGCGAAGGTGTTACTTGGACAACCGGATAACAGAGAGTTATCGGAGCGATTACATCGAGCTTTGCTGATCGAGCCGGAATTCGGGGGCCAAAGATAAATACCTGACCGCTATCGCTCTAACGGCCGTCTGATTGAGCGCTCGGCAGGCTCTGCAGATGTGAATGCCTGTAAATTCCGCCAGAAAGTACGCCATGCTCTCTGGGTGTTTCGCAACGTCCGGGCGCGTGGATCGACAGGATGACCTGTAATATGCGTCAGCAGTCGAGACGCGGTGTGCGCCAGAAGAGCATTTCGCTGACGCAGAGCGGCGATCAAGCTGGGTATATCCTGCCAATCAGGCATTAAACGTATCCGCACCCCGGCTGCTCTTAGTGCGGCTACAAACCATTGGGCGCGGGATACAGCAGGATGCTTCGCCAAAAACTCTTCCCAGAATACCGCCCGTTCTGCTTCGCTGACACGACCGGGCGAGGCAGTTCCAGTAAGTCGTTCGAATGCGCGCGCAGCGACCTTACTGGTTTTCTTATTGGCCGACCGTAAAAATGGCCGCATGTGTGCGGCATCCATTGCAGTGCCATGCAGCCCCAAGCGCTGTAATCCTGCCCGAATCATCCCAGGCGTTGGCCGCTGACCGGTCATCAGAATGCTTCCCTCATTCCGTAACATCATTCGCGCCACGCCATTCGCTTCCGGATGTTCGAGCTGTAAGGCAATCCTGAGTAATCTGGTGGCGTGGCTTTCATCCGATAATGTGCTCAACCGCCGTATGAACGACGTAAACAACTCGGGTTCCCGCATAGCGCGCAGTGCTTTGAGTGCAGCGTCCTGAACAGGAGGGAGAGCATCAGAAATGAGGGAGAGCAATCGCGGCGCGGCTCGCGTGGCTCGAATACGACCCAGGTGCTCCACGACGCGCTTTTGCCACGCCACAGAATCAACACGAGATGCGTCTATGAGCTGGTCGACATATTCTTGATATGCCGTGTCACCTAAATCAACCCAGTCCCAAATCGGTCCCCGTTCGATGCACCCGTGGCGGCGATCGTCTACCGAGCAATAAATACGGACGTGGTAGTGATCTTGATGTGGGTTGGAGTCACCCGGTTGGTGCAGTACGGTGTCCATGCGTGAGATGATTATCGGGTCGACCCCCTGTTCCCAAGCCTCCGCCAAGAGCTTCTGCTTCAACCAGTCAGCGACAAATATCCATTGCACTTGCACCTTCGTGTCTTCGAGCAATGCCACAACCAGCGCAAGATTCCTGTCAGTATCGAACTGATACCGATGCTGACGGTCCCATCCGTCTCGACCGAAGCGAACAAAGGACTTTAGATTGATTCGACGTCCCCTCCTATCTTTGGCGTACATTCCGAAGTCCACATCTCGGCCGGAGCGATGAGACACCGATTGGCCAATGGGACCGCCGCCCTCGACAGAGACATTCCCAATGCCCAAAATTGAACCGCGAAACTGACGCCGTACGATGCGCGCAACTCGAGGAATGAGCTTCGCCATCTCCGAGGTGGAGAAATGACTTTTGCGCGTCCGTATCATGGGAAAAAACGCGTATCCATAACCTGACAATGGGATCTCAATGGAGTTCGTAATCGACCCACCGTTCGTTCGGCCCAATGATAGTGAACCTCGGGGGGAACGAAGCAACGTCCGGACCTCGTTTACCGTCGGCCTACTGGCAAACGTAGGAGCCGCTAGTAGCGTCAATGACACGATGACGGCGAGGAGCACGGTAGAACTCGGTACCCTACAGTACGTCGTTCTCAACCCGACAAAACAGTATGGCGTATGGGCCGTTAGCTCAATCACGCGATGTGCGGGGTCGAGAGATCTTCTCTCCGACGGTTGAGCAGCAAAGTAGTCCCCAGAACATCATCCATGTCGTTTTTGATGGAACCAATGAAACCCAACGAGACCGAGTCCAAGAACGCTGAGAATAGCACATACCGAAAATGAAAAAATGGGAACAGGCTGACCGGCAAGTAGCGTGGCTGCAGGCAAAAAAATACCAAACGATGCTCCGATACGTATCTTACCAAGGAGTAATAGTATGCCGCCCAAAATAGCAAACGGCGCGGCAGCCCAGAGACCAAGCCGCGATTTTTCCCAATGACCAAACCACATTTTCGCTGCCGAAGCCGCATACCTCGATACATTGCGCAAACGCTTCGCAGCTTCCATCCGTTTTGCACGCGGCGTATCTGGGTTAGCCACCAGCACCTGGGCATCTAACGCATTGTGGTAGTGCGCCTCGACATTCTGCCGATTGTTCCTAGATACAAGAACGCTTAGGACCGACTCACTGAACACGCTCGTATACGATATCGCTACCCGCTTTACAGCGGTGGCACCAGGCCCAGTCACCTTCTTGAGATCCGGCTCTGCGCCGGGAGCGAACATGAGACCAATAACTATCAATGGCATCGCGATAAACGTGCAGCCCACGATGCGCTGCATGTGTAACAACTTGGAATTCTGAGGAATAGGGAGCGGTCCAGCACGTCTCGCAAGTGAATCATCTATTTCGCCAATTGCCACCGACGCGCGCTCAAAGGCCATCGTCGATTTCGGTTCACCCTGGATGGGGTCGGACCCCGATAATATCGCTACCGGGTCATTCGCTACGCTACGCATTGATGTATGGTCATCAGCCACATGCAGTTCCGGCGTAACCGATGTATGGTGGGAGCTGGCTTCATTGATTGCTCCCAACTGGTCGTCTAGTACGGGCTGCAAAGCAACATGCACATCCGAACCGTCTTCAAGCATCTCGATTTCATCATTAGACGGGCCGGATTCATTAGGTACGGCCGTAACCGAATCGCTGGGCTCGGAGTCTGAATTCAATAGTCCCTGCAGTTCATCGGCCGATAAGGCACGGGTCGCATCGAATTCGGTTTCCGGTAGCTCCTCAAACAGAATCGAAATCAATCGAACCGAAGAGTCACCAATCGTCACAGCTTGCCCGGGCGCTAGACGCATCGAATCAATTTTGGTTCCCTCGAACCAAGTCCCGTTCGTGCTCGTCAGATCAACAATGGTCACCCCACCATCAACGAAATCAATTCTGCAATGTCGGCCCGATGCCTTACGATCGTTTAAGACAAGGTCTGACTTCGCTTTGCTCCGTCCAAGGAATACTTCCGCCTCAGATATTTCGTATCGTTCAGCATCAGAATCTGGATCGCTTAGCTCGATAACGTATTGCGCTTGACTCACAGCGTCACTCCAATGGTCTCGTAATGGCGACAGTCCGACAACCTAGGAATTATTCCTAGGAAACTGCATAACCCTTTCGATATGCCGCCAAAAAATCGGACTGTCCATTTCCTCCGAGAATCTGACGATGTTGTTCAGGACTTGAATACACTGCTTTCATGGTCCGACTAATCTACGCTATTGCAGTACTACTTCACCTATCCTGACAACAGCAACCTATGAGCCCGTTCGAGACGACTGCCGAACTCACTACAGAGACAATTCAGGAACAGTGGCAAGCACAACATAGAACGGACGATTCCAAAAACAACGAGGTCAGCATAATGAGCGATATGACC
>PKDL01000337.1 GCA_002863065.1 Pseudomonadota bacterium | reverse complement strand
TTTGGGGTCGACCTGGGCTATCTCGGAGTGTACCGAAACAGTCGTACGGCCACGGTATCGTGGCTTTGGGCGCTTCGCTCTCAGGGGCGAAGCTGGCTTATCACGTTATCGGTCCGCGCGGACCGCCCACACCATCCGGATATTGGTAAAGCGTTACGTGTCATTCAGGAGCTACGCGTCGTCAAGAGTCCGCCCCCACCGGGGAATTGATACTGCCGCGATGTCGGTCATAGTGCCCAAAAGCTGCATGCACTAGAGCGTGGGTAATGGTCCCGTTTCCAAGTAGCTCATTCATTCCGTCTAGTGGTGCAGTGTACACATCGATCACCTCTGCGTCGTCAAGACGTTGTTCCTTAGATGGCTTCGCATTCGGAGCGAGAAATGTATGGCAACGATTTGAAAATAGGGCTGGGTTTGGCTCAACGGTACCTAACGGTATGAGCGGGTCTGAGGTGTATCCAGTCTCTTCTTCCAGTTCGCGTGCAGCGGCTTCGATTGGAAGTTCATCCGTATCGACCATTCCACCCGGAATCTCGACGGTAATAGATGATGTTCCAGCTCTTGGTTGTCGGACAAGAACGACCTGATTGTCGGCGGTAATCGCTATTACATTGACCCAATCGGATGTATTGATTACGAAAAATGGGTGAGTTGAGCCACGTAATGGATGACGAAGCGTATGACGGTGAAGTGTGAAGACTCGATAGTCGCCGAGCTGGACTTCCTCAACGATTTCATATGGTCTCATGATTGGCCCTCCTATCAGGGAGCGTAGTCTAGATGGCCTCGATTTTGGAAGCCCATAGCAACTATTTGCGCTATCCGAAGCGGATGCGACGAGGAAATGACGCGCAGTTACGTCACGATGGCGAAGCCGGACTTTCTGCGATGCTTCGTGCCATTCGAAATGCAAAGACTTCGGTACTGATGGAGTTTTACATCTTTCAGGATGATGCAACTGGCCAAGTATTTGCAGATGCATTGATAGAAAGAGCTCGTTCCGGAGTGCTGGTCCATGTGATGGTCGATGCATGGGGTAACATGGATGTGGATGCGACGTTCTATGAATCATTAGCGGCAGCAGGTGTCATTCTAAGCGAGTATCGACCGATCGGTATTTGGAATGCCCTTCGAGGTCCTGGGCGTCGTAATCACCGCAAAGTGCTCGTCGTGGATTATCGTTTGGGGTTTGTTGGAGGCTTGAATATCTCCGATAAATACGCATCCGTGGGACAAGGCGGTGAGGGCTGGCGAGATACGCTGATAGAGGTTCAGGGGCCAGTGGTAAACGACCTCATTCGTCTCATGCTCAATTCCTACAAACAGGTGAATCCCACGGGGCCAGTTCTAGAGCGTCCTCCAAGCGCGCCGCCGGTAAGTGGTACTATGTGTGCTGCATTATTGACGAACAGCGAACGTGGACAACGACACCGTATTCGGAAGAGCTACCTAAAGGCGATACATGCAGCACGTGAAACGATTATTATTGCCAACGCATATTTCTTACCCGGTTTGAAGGTACGACGTGCTCTTACGCGGGCAGTGCGAAGAGGCGTTCGTGTACGTATTTTGCTGCCTCGAGATTCCGATATTCCAGTCGTTGCTTGGGCAAGTCGCTTTCTATTCGCCGGAATGATGCGCCGGGGCATTGAGTTGTATGAATGGAGTGAGTCCATGCTGCATGCCAAGGTTGCAGTCGTAGACAGCGTCTGGTCCACGGTAGGGTCGTATAACTTGGACCAACGTAGTCTGCGCAGCAACCTGGAAGCGAATGTCGTGCTTTTAGATGAACAATTCGGTTCACAGCTTCATGCTGACTTGTGTGCTGACATAGACCGCAGTGAGAGGATCCTACCTACCATTTGGTCTCGCCGCAGTCTGGCGGAGCGCCTGCGTGCCTGGTTTTTCTATCAGTTCCGCTCTTTCATGTAGTGGTGGTGCCGCCGAAGGTGGCGAGCCATTCTCGATAAGCTACCGCGACTTGGGTTTTGGGTAGACTCTGCGCCAGACGTCCTCTGCATTTTTCAGCGACTTACCCGTAATCTTTTTCAGCGCCTCATATGCCCGTTGTTGTACCAGGGTATTACTGTCGCTGAGGTTGGATACTAAGTAGGGAGCTGCAACTTTTGCGCGCATTCGCTTGAGTGCGCCCACAGCCCGTAATCTTACATCCGTCGATGTATCATTTAGCGAGGCAATAAGGGCGTTGACCCCTCGTCTATCCTTAATCGCCCCCAGTGCCCATGCGGCATGCATTCGGACCGCTTCGGTCTTGTCTCCTTCTAGTGCTGTGATCAGGGCTGGTACCGTTTTGCGCTCTAGATAATATACCATCACTCGACCTGCGATACCGCGAACATCTGGATCCGGATCGGAAAGCAACATGTCATTCAGGCCAGCGGTGAAGGCCTTGCTGCGGTGTTTCATACGACGCAGAATCAGGGCCGCTTGCATGCGCACATTCGGGTGGTCCGCACGTAGCGCTCGGATTAGTGCATCTTTTGCCGGTTTACCTGCTTTCTGTAGTGACTCGAAGGTTTCCCGCATCGTCTTCTCTTTTCCCGTTCGTTTTAGCTTTTCGATGGCGGACGAGATCTCTTCGTCGTCACTAATGCTGCCCAGAGCGAGCAATGCATAGTCAGCGTCTGGTACGGCGGCGCTTGTATCGACCTCAACGGGCTCATCGGCTGGTTTTTCCTCGACAGCTTCGGTGGGATCAGTCGTCGCTGCAACAGATTCAGCGGTAGATGGTATCGCTTTTTTTTCGTTTTCTTCCTTTTCTTTCGCCTCTTTGCGCGCCTTCTCTAGAGCATTGTCATCGTCAGCTTTGGTACATGCCGCTGCGGTAAGCATCGTAAAAACCAGGCCCAGAGACGTAATTTTAGTGAGGTTCAGTCGAATGTACTGGGTCAACTTCGTTCTCCTTTCTCTAGCAGGTATTGTAGGGTGCGGAAGTTCAAAGTGCGTGTTGCGAGGTCCACGGTCTGACTGTACGTTGCGGCCCGGGCATACATCAACGGGGCTTAACTCAAAAATACAGGGCGTTTTAGACTTTTACGCTCTGTGACTTTTGTCGTTGGAGCATGGCAACTACACTGGGTTTACGATGACTTTTGGTTACTCCGATAGACAAGACCGTGTCGACCGATTGTCCGCCACGGAGTTCGATTTTCTGATTGTAGGTGGTGGGATTACTGGCACCGCAACTGCGAGAGACGCAGCGATGCGCGGTTTTTCGGTTGCCTGTGTCGAAAAGATGGACTTCTCATACGGGACGTCATCGCGGTCTAGTAAGCTGATCCACGGTGGTCTGAGATACTTGGAGCAAGGCAACTTACGACTCGTTTTTGAAGGGACCCATGAGCGTGCAACACAGCGTACGGTCGCGCCTCACCTGGTGCGGCCGATTCCATTCCTCGTGCCGGTCTACGACGGCGCAAAGCACGGTACGTTCACGCTAGGGGTTGGTTTGTGGATGTACGATACGCTTGCGGGTAAGCGGCGTTATGGGCGGCACAGTCGCCATGACTCCTCCTCGCTGCTCGAGCGTGAACCCACGCTTCGTGCCGAGGGATTGAAAGGCGGCGCGATTTACTTCGATTGTATGACGGATGACGCCCGCCTATGTGTCGAGAACGCAGTCTCAGCACATGAGCAAGGTGCGGTGATGTTGAATCGGGCCACTTTTCTTGAGCCGATGCGTGACGAGGAGAGCGGTCTTGTCGTCGGGGGGATAATCCGAGACGAACAGACCGGCCAACACCTTCAGGTCCGGGCCACTACGGTCGTACACTGCGCTGGACCATGGACGGACGTCGTCTTACAAAGCCATGGAGATGAGCGCGGCATGCTTCGAGTGAGTAAAGGCGCGCACATCTGCTTTGACCGACGGAGACTACCTGTTGAGCATGCAGTGGTCATGAGTGCGATATCTGACCGACGGGTAGTGTTCGCTATTCCACGCGGTCGTATCACTATCGTGGGCACTACAGACACCGACTACGACGGGAGCCCCGATGAGGTGTGCGCATCTCGGGAAGACGTGGACTACCTCATGGAAACCTTACGGTGGTATTTTCCCGAGCATAACCTCGCAACGACTGATATTCGCTCAACGTATGCTGGACTGCGGCCGTTAGTTCGAGACGATTCGGACAATCCATACAACACATCGCGTGAGCACACTGTTGTTGCACGGGGCGATGGCACCGTGACCATCGGCGGCGGGAAGTACACGACATACCGGCGCATGGCGAATGATGTGATCAATGCCGCCATGAAGGCACGAGGACTCAAACGCTCCGAGCGGCCAGAATGCCCTACGGAAGAGGCACTCCTACCCGGTGCCGTCGACCTTGACCTTGATGCAGAGCGGCAACGATTAGTGGATCGGGGCTTGGATGAAGAGACGGCTGAGTGGCTCGTATTAGCGTATGGAAAGCGACATGAACGCTTCTCAGAACAGCTGGGCGACCGTCTAATTGAAGGTCTTCCTTTCCATTGGGCTGAAGTGGATTACGCACTTGAAGAAGAAGCTGCGACTTCTGTAGATGATATTCTCACACGGCGCTTACCCATATTTTTCGAAGCGCCGGACCAAGGTCTTGAAATTGTCGAGTCACTTGCTGACCACCTTGCTAATGTTCTTGGATGGGATGAAGAGAAACGTGCGGCAGAAGTCGAGATATACCGAGCTGCCGTAGCACAGTCTCGTCGCTGGAAAAGCTAATCATTGAAGTCAAACTGGGCCAGTGAGCACGATGTGGCGTGCGAAGTCTCTAAGGCAGCCGCGGAAAAGATTGCTTTACGTTTCGATAGAGATATGGACGTCCGGTATAAAACGCCGATTGAGCCCGTTACTGAAGCCGACGAAGTGGCTAATCGAGTGTTGCGTCAAGGGATATCCGAAGCCTTCCCCAGTGACGCTTGGCTTAGCGAGGAAAGTGCAGACAACCCCACACGATTGCAAAGCGAACGAGTGTGGATTGTGGATCCGCTTGATGGTACGCGTGAGTTTATCGTTGGTCGCCCAGAATTCATGGTCAGCATCGCGCTCGTGGTGCGTGGCCAACCGGTCGTTGGCGTATGCGTCAATCCTATAACTCGAGAAGTATATTCGGCCGAATTGAACCATGGTGCATGGCTAGATGGAGAGGCGATACGGGTAAACGATGAGTGTAATCTCCAGACGATGTCGACGGTGGTAAGTAGGTCCGAGATGCGTCGAGGGCTGCTGGACCAATATAAGGACGATTACACGCTGGAACCCATGGGCGGAATGGCTAACAAGCTCATGGCAGTTGCTAGCGGTCGAGCGGGCGCCACATTTACAGTACATAGGCGTTACGAATGGGATATTGCTGCAGGAGCCCTGATCTTGACGGAAGCAGGTGGGCGCTTGACATCACTCGCAGGCGACGTCCACGTTTTCAACCAATCTGCCCCCTACGTGACTGGTCTCGTTGGTTCGAATGGGCACGTACACGGCTCGATGTTGCGCTCGCTGAACGGCTGCCTATAAGCACAGTCTTCGCAGTTCATCCGTTGAGACGAATTCAAGCCCGCCGTCGCACCCGAGTTCCCTGCAGGCCGATCAGTCGCTGAGTGTCCGGCCGCGGCTTTGTACTGCGCCGGTACCCACCCCGGGGCGAATCTGCAGTTTGAGCCCCTCTTCTCGACCTGCTTGATGGGCTTTTCCGACCCGATACCGGCCACCGCGCCCGCGCCGAAGTGATCCATGCCGTTGGTCGATAAGTTCATCGACGGCAGGGTCTCCCAGCCACACCAGTCCAGCGTCTTCATGTCGGTGTCTTTGCAGCCGGAGTTGTTCTTGCAGTCCTGTTAATACCCCGATAGCAAATTCATTTTTGAGGGCAGCACCCTTGGCGCCAGTTCGTTGGCGATATGTACGCCAGAGGTGTTGCAGTGTCCGCTCAAGGTAATCGTGGACATATTCCGCCATATCGAGGTTATGGTTGCGGCCAAACATTTCCAGTTTACGAACTGGTTTGAAATACGCGTTGTGAGTACCCACCCATACGCAGCGCACAAAAAAGAACTCCTGGAGTATCCCTGCCGTGAGTTTCTGAGCGAGAGAGACTCGGCCTAGTGCACGTCCGACGAACCGCCAGCTCGTGTCGGTTCTATCGTTCGCATCGATAAGCGACAGGTTGTGTTGCAGTAGTAGTTTGTTTGCCGTCACCATCGCTGTATGGGCTTCATGTGGGTTGGATGAGCGCGACAGGCTAAGAAGTTTTTGTATGCGCGTTAGGACTCTGGCGTGCTCGGGCGCAAGCTCTGTCGCGAAATGGGGTGAGTTGTCCATGCCTAGCATATGACATGCACGTCGGAAAAGCGGTCCGTGGGGTGCAGCCGCATGAGCATCGAAGAGTTCGCTCACGATTTGATGCGCCATTTCATGGCGCAGGGTGTCCTCGACCTCAGACCACGTATTTTTTTCGATATGGCATCGCGAAATACCAATGGTTCGAGTGGCTGCACTCCAGCGACCAAGACGGTGGGTTGCACTATCGAGCGCAAAGAGTGGAGGACGGAGGCGACCGTCGATGTATGCCTGGTTCAGTTCGTCCCAACGTAACCGAAGAGTGTGAAGCCACTGACGTTCAAGTTCGGAATGCATACTTTCCTACGACTAAATTGTTCAACTGTGGCCCAGCGGTACTGTTGTCAGTCGAGAGACCAAATCTGAGCTGCTCGTTATTCCGCTATGAACGCCAAGTACGGGCAGGATTATTGCCGCATCTCTTCGCGAATCTGCTCAATGACCTCACTGTAGGAGGTGTTTTTTACAAGCTCTGACATTAGTGACGTGTATCGTTCGACTAAGTCTTGCCGTCGTTGTTCTTTCGCAGATTTCATCGCGCGGAAGCATTCGATGAAGGCGCACTCGCTGTTGACAAAATATTCGACTGCTAACAGCGTGGCCTCAATACTGGACCGAGTAACACTCCGTGATTCATGCTGAAATTCGAAGTGACAGCCATTACTGTTGCTCATGCCAACAGTCACAACTGCCAGTGAGTCAGCCATGCTACTTTGCCGCCCGCTTGATGCCTTCGCTTGCACCGTAAATTTATCGATCGATACAGTTTTCAGCGACGGATAATCTTTTGAGAGGTGAATGAGTAGGCCTTTGAAGAACGCGTCTACAATGCCGACTCCGCGTCCTTCAATCGTAGTTTCCCCTGCGGCGGTGCGTACGCGGCAGGCGAGCAGCGAGTCTTCCCCTCGAAAGTCTTCATGAAATTGGCAGTGAAGTACTTCGAGATGGATGTATCGGTCGCCCAAGATTTCCTTGGTTAGCCCATGTATTCGGTCTTGCTGGCGGATCATGAGAGAAGGTCTCCATTGGTTCGGTGCGCTGCTGGGTGTGAATCCGGGCATAGTACCCAGCTGAAGAACGGCGAGTTAGCGTTCGTCAATGCTGCGACTTGGACACGGTCATACCAGACATTTAGGAGCGTACGGGTGGGCACGGTGGCCTGCAACGTACGCACCATTAATGCATAAACGATTTGACCGCAAACCCCGAACAAATGTTCGAAATAAGGTCATTTCTAGAAAAAAGCCAACCGTCCTTTTTTTTCAAATGGATGGATAACTTGCACGGTGTGAGTGCGACCCGGCAAAATCTCGGGTGATGCTATATCGCCTCAAACCACTAACTTTTATTCTCGCAGCCATTATCGGTTGTGGAAATTCCAGTCGTCCGGTTGGTGAGGTCTGCGGTAGCGATACGGACTGTTCCGCTCAATTTTGTGTTGGCGGGATCTGTCTTGACCCGGACGCGGACGCGGATGGCGATGGTATCACCAATCGCATTGAACGACTTTTGGGCACTGGAGTGCTCGATAGTGATTCGGACAGCGATGGAGTTCCGGATGGGACGGAGCTTGGCGATCCGCAAACGCCCAGTGATACGGATGGTGATGGGGTATTGGACTGTCTGGAGTCTGACGATGCAGATTCAGATGGCGATTGCCTACCCGATCAATACGATGCAGCGTATGGCGGGCCGGCACCGATTCAACTACTTACTGAGCAATACTGTAGCAAGGTCGGGGTATGCGCGACGGATGGAATTCAACGGCAAGCAATATGTGAAAGCGGCGTTCCGAGCTGCCGGATCGAAGGTCCAGGCTACGAGCTGGTAGAAACGTCTTGCGACGGATTGGATAATGATTGCGACGGACGAGTGGATGAAGCACTCAGGTGGCAAGGGCTTTCGTTGGGAAGTCAGTGTGTTTCTACCGGACAATGCGCTCGATCCGGCCTGATTGGTATTGTGCAATGCCATGACGGACAGGCGGTGTGTTCTACAGCCCCCGGCGGTGCAGAGACCATAGCGTCTCCCGAAGTGTGCAATGGACTGGACGATGACTGTGACGGCTTGATTGATGAAGACCTTGCGAACGACCGGGGTCAGCTGGGAGAGGTCTGTCAGGGGGCGGGCATATGTCCAGCCG
>PKDL01000005.1 GCA_002863065.1 Pseudomonadota bacterium | reverse complement strand
GGATATCGTGCGGGTTCGAAGCACCGTCCATCAGAGCTTCACCGGCCCGTACGAAGTCACCCTCGTGAATAGCCAAAGCCTTATTCTTCGCAACGACGTATTCTTTCGCTTCGCCAACTTCCGGAGTCACAACGACCTTGCGCTTGCCTTTGGTACCTTTACCGAATGAGACAACGCCATCGATTTCCGAAATAACCGCATGATCTTTGGGCTTCCTAGCTTCAAACAGCTCAGCGACTCGAGGAAGACCACCCGTAATATCCTTCGTCTTGGTAGTTTCGCGAGGGATCTTTGCCAGTACGTCACCAGCGTCCACCACCTGCCCTTCCATAACGGTAATGTTAGCGCCGACGGGCATGCTGTAATTAGCAGGCTGACCGTTTGACATCTTGACAGACGCCTTGGGGTCTTCAGGATCGCGAAGTCCGATTCGCGGACGAACCTCAGCTTCTCGGCTCTCCATGATGACCTTTCGTGAGAGTCCAGTCACCTCGTCAAGCTTCTCGTTCATCGTGACGCCCTCGATGATATCACCGAACTTCACGATACCCGGTACCTCCGTGATAACCGGTAAGGACCACGGATCCCACTCGGCTACGAGCTGACCAGCCGTCACCTTACCACCGTCTGGGACGCGAATTTGCGCGCCGTATACTAGGGAGTAACGCTCACGCTCACGACCGCCCTCATCGATCACGGCAACGCCGCCATTCCGGTTCATCACCACAAAGGTGCCATCCTTTCGGGATACAGTCTTCAGATTTTGATACTGGAAGACACCGTCGTTGCGAACCTCTAGGGTGGATGCCTCTGCTTGACGCGTCGCAGTACCACCAATGTGGAAAGTACGCATGGTAAGCTGGGTGCCCGGCTCGCCGATGGACTGTGCCGCGATGATCCCAACAGTTTCGCCAATGTTGACTAGCCGTCCGCGTGCTAGGTCACGACCGTAGCAGAGGATGCATACGCCACCTCGCGCCCTACAGGTGAGTGGAGAGCGGATCGTGACGTTTTCAAGGCCCGCGTTGTCCAACGTTTCAATGATCTCTTCGGTGATCTCGACATTTGCCTCAACGAGGACTTTGTCGGAATCATAGGGGTCATAAACGTCGTCCAAGGTCACGCGACCGAGAATACGCTCGCCGAGTGGTTGAATGATTTCCCCCCCCTCTATGAGCGGACCAATTTCGACACCATCGATAGTGCCGCAATCGAATTCAGCGACCACGCAGTCTTGCGACACGTCGACGAGACGCCGTGTCAAATATCCCGAGTTTGCGGTCTTCAACGCGGTGTCGGCTAGACCCTTACGAGCACCGTGTGTAGAAATGAAGTACTGCAGGACCGTGAGACCCTCACGGAAATTTGCAGTAATCGGAGTCTCGATGATTTCTCCAGATGGCTTCGCCATGAGTCCACGCATACCAGCAAGCTGTCGCATCTGTGCCGCGGAACCACGGGCACCCGAATCGGCCATAATGAAGATCGAGTTGAAGCTCGGACACTCCCGAGTCGCGCCGTCAGGTCCCTCGAACTTGTCGACTGAGATGGCTTTCATCATTTCAGATGCAACTTGGTCGGTAGCTTGGGCCCAGATATCGATGACTTTATTGTACCGCTCGCCGTCAGTAATCAGACCTTCGGTGTATTGCTCTTCAATCCCCGCGACCTCCGAACCAGCTTGGTCGAGTAGAACTCGCTTCGCGTCCGGAATCGTCAGATCCTTGATAGAGAAAGAGATCCCTGCGCGCGTGGAGTTTTCATATCCCCAGGTACGCAATGAATCAGCCAGTAGCACCGTATCTTTACTACCGCATGCTCGATATGTCGCATCGATCAGGGCTGCCAGCTGTTTCTTACCCATGACCTCGTTGTAATCTGAGAAAGGTACTTCGGCCGGAACAATCTCGGTAAGAAGACTGCGACCAACTGTCGAATCTAACAGTTCCCCGTTGTACCGGACTTTAATCGGTGCTTGGAGGTGCACCTCGCCCGCGTCGTAGGCAATCCGAACTTCCTTCGGAGACGAGAAAATCATTCCCTCGCCTTTGGCATACGGCCGTTCGCGAGTCATATGATACAGGCCGAGCACGATATCCTGGGTAGGCAGAATAATCGGCTTCCCGTGCGCGGGGCTCAAGATGTTGTTTGTCGACATCATGAGCACTCTGGCTTCCAGCTGCGCTTCAATTGACAGCGGTACGTGAACCGCCATTTGGTCACCATCGAAGTCCGCATTGAAGGCGGTACAGACAAGCGGGTGCAGCCTGATTGCCTTACCCTCAACCAGTACTGGCTCGAAAGCCTGAATACCGAGCCGGTGCAGGGTTGGAGCGCGATTCAACAGAATCGGGTGCTCTGTAATAACCTCGTCGAGGATATCCCACACCTCCGGCTTCTGCTTCTCGACCAT
Source organism: Pseudomonadota bacterium (assembly GCA_002863065.1). GTDB lineage: Bacteria > Myxococcota_A > UBA9042. The sequence goes on along the minus strand of PKDL01000005.1, from coordinate 6,119 downwards.
TTTCTTCGCGCTCTTGATCGTCGTAACGAAGCCGCGCTCTTCTAACTTGTTGTAAATAAATGGCTTGAAAAGCTCGAGAGCCATTTTTTTCGGGAGCCCACACTGATGCAGCTTTAGTGCTGGCCCAATAACGATCACTGAACGGCCGGAGTAGTCAACGCGCTTTCCAAGAAGATTCTGGCGAAAGCGTCCTTGCTTGCCCTTCAGCATGTCGGAAAGCGACTTCAGTGGGCGCTTATTTGGCCCAGTGATCACTTTGCCCCGTCGTCCGTTGTCAAATAGGGCGTCAACCGCTTCCTGAAGCATTCGCTTCTCATTACGGATAATGATTTCAGGAGCGTTCAGCTCCTGAAGACGCTTCAACCGGTTGTTCCGGTTGATCACCCGACGATACAAGTCGTTCAGATCGGATGTAGCGAAGCGCCCTCCATCGAGTGGCACCAAAGGCCGGAGGTCAGGAGGAAGCACCGGAACCACCGTCAACACCATCCACTGCGGCAGGTTCCCAGAACCACGGAGTGCATCGGCTACCTTGAGTCGCTTGGCGAACTTCTTTCGTTTCGCCTCACTTGTCGCGGTTTTCATTGCTTCGCGCAGCTCGGCGGACAGCTCGACCGGGTCGATGTCTTCAAGGATTTGACGGATAGCAGAAGCCCCCATTCCAACCTCGAACGTCCCGTCACCAAACTCGTCAAGCATCTCGTCGTATTGCTCTTCCGTAATAATCTCACCACGCTTGAGCGGAGTAGGACCGGGGTCCAGCACTGCGTATGCGACGCAGTAGAGAACACGCTCTAAGTCCTTGAGTGAGATATCTAGCAGATTACCAATACGCGAGGGCAACGACTTCAGAAACCAAATATGGGCTACTGGTGTCGCGAGCGTGATGTGCCCGAGTCGTTCCCGACGGACCTTGGATTGGATTACTTCTACTCCGCACTTTTCGCAGACGATCCCGCGATGCTTCATACGCTTGTACTTTCCGCACAGGCACTCGTAATCCTTAACCGGTCCAAAGATCTTCGCACAGAACAATCCATCGCGTTCTGGCTTGAAGGTACGGTAGTTGATGGTCTCTGGCTTCTTTACTTCACCATACGACCACTCAAGTATCTTCTTCGGGGATGCTAGACCGATTCGGACTGCGCTAAAGGATAGCGGGTCTTTCGGCTTCTCAAAGAAGTTAAAAATGTCCTTCAAGATAGGGCTCCTTGTGGCTTGCAGCGCCAAAGCGCCGCAGGTGTTCTGTGACGACCGAGCTGCAGCGGCCGTCATCAATCGAACGGCCGTAGGGGCGTCCCCCTATGGCCTTTTTTGAATACCGAATAAACTATCTCAGTCTGCTGACTCGACTAATTCAACGTCAAGCGCGAGGCTCTTCAGCTCGCGCACCAGAACATTGAAAGACTCGGGTACCCCAGCTTCCAGTGCGTTCTCGCCTTTGACGATGGCTTCGTACATACGAGTTCGGCCAACAACGTCGTCGCTTTTCACGGTGAGGAACTCTTGGAGTGCATAAGCAGCGCCATAAGCCTGCATTGCCCAAACCTCCATCTCACCAAGTCGCTGTCCACCAAACTGCGCTTTACCGCCGAGAGGCTGCTGAGTCACCAGCGAGTAAGGTCCGATAGACCGCGCGTGGATCTTATCATCAACGAGGTGGTGTAGCTTCAGCATGTACATCACGCCGACCGTGACATCGTGCTCGAACGATTCGCCGGTACGACCGTCGAACAAGGTGCTTTGCCCAGTGGTATTCAGGCCGAGACGCTCCAAAAATCCGTCTATGTCGTCTTCGTTTGCACCATCGAATACCGGCGTTGCAACGTGAACACCCTCTTTGACGTTCCGAATGAAAGTGAACAGCTCCTCATCACTGAGGCCTTTCACCCAATCGGTAACTTTTGGGTCGTCATAGCTGCTGATGATCTTCTTCCGTAGAACATCAGGACCGAACTGCTCACTCACCATACGGTTGAGTTCAACGCCAAGCGTACGAGCAGCAAGTCCAAGGTGCGTTTCGAGGATCTGCCCAACGTTCATACGGGACGGGACGCCGAGGGGATTTAGAACCACGTCTACCGGAGTGCCGTCGGGTAAGTAGGGCATATCTTCTTTCGGAAGAATCCGACTGATAACACCTTTGTTACCGTGCCGGCCTGCCATCTTGTCGCCGACCTGAAGCTTTCGCTTGATAGCCACATAGACCTTGACCATCTTTATTACGCCCGGGGGAAGCTCATCTCCTTTTTCCAATTTACGAATCTTGTCGGAGAAGTGCTCACGTATTTCGCGAATTTGGTCCTCAAGGTCATTCGAAATAGTCGAAACATAATTCTCGGCTTCTTCTCCACCGTCGAGGTGCAAGTCACGTAAATAGCGGCGAGGGACCGTCAGGAGGACCTCCCGACTGAGCTCCACACCGCGATCGACAAGGGTGCGACCGGAATCGTCGACGAGCTTAGACGAGGTTGTATGACCTGAAAGTAGGTCCAACATACGTGCATGAGCGGACTCTTGAATGATTTTTATCTCATCCTGCTCATCTTTCAGCAACCGACTGCGCTCGTCCTCTTCGATTGACAGCGTACGCTCGTCTTTATCCACGCCTTTACGCTGGAAAACTTGCGCACTAATAACCGTGCCCACAACACCGGGTGGAACCCGCAGTGACGTGTCGCGAACATCGCCTGCCTTCTCTCCGAAGATCGCGCGCAGCAACTTCTCCTCGGGAGAAAGCTGCGTATCTCCTTTCGGTGTCACTTTCCCGCACAGAATATCACCCGATCGCACTTCAGCACCGATCCGAATGATTCCAGAAAGGTCTAGGTTGCCCATCGCCTCTTCACCGACATTCGGTATATCGCGGGTGATCTCCTCTTTGCCCAACTTAGTATCGCGGGCGATACACTCGAATTCCTCGATATGGACAGAGGTGTAGACATCTTCGATACGGATTCTCTCACTCATGAGAATGGAGTCCTCGAAGTTGTAACCACCCCAAGGCATAAAGGCCACGACCACATTTTGGCCGAGAGCTAGCTCGCCTAATTCGGTGGATGGCCCGTCTGCGATCACGTCACCTGCGCGGATGGCGTCACCAACCCTTACGATCGGCTTCTGGTTCATGCATGTGTTTTGGTTGCTTCGCTGGTATTTTATTAGCCGGTAAATGTCAGGCTTTGAGCTGATAGCAGCCTCTGGGTCCGTGCGCTTCACGACAATCCGCGAGGCGTCAACCGATTCCACTATACCGTCGTGCTTCGCGACAACCGTAACACCCGAATCAGCGGCGACGACGCGCTCGATCCCGGTACCAACGATGGGGGAACGGGATTTTAGCAATGGCACTGCTTGCCGCTGCATGTTTGAGCCCATCAACGCACGGTTTGCGTCGTCGTTCTCAAGGAACGGGATGAGTGATGTAGCTACCGACACTAATTGATTTGGAGACACATCGCATAGATCCACCTCTTCAGGCCGCGCCGTCAGCACCTCGCCTCGCTCGCGTACTGGAACAGCGGACGTTGTGATGCGCATGCCGTCATCCGTCGACTTGACGATCTCAGCTTGCGCAATCATGTGCTTTTCTTCCTCGAGGGCCGAGAAGTACTGCACGTCATCGGTGACGACGCCTTCAACTACCTTGCGGTATGGCGTCTCAATGAAGCCGAATTTGTTCACTCGAGCGTATGTCGCCAGGGAAGCAATGAGCCCAATATTTGGACCTTCCGGCGTCTCAATCGGACATATACGCCCGTAGTGAGTCGTATGAACGTCTCGAACTTCAAAACCAGCTCGGTCCCGTGTGAGTCCGCCCGGTCCGAGTGCCGACAAACGACGTTTGTGCGTCACTTCAGACAACGGGTTCGTTTGGTCCATAAATTGCGAAAGCTGAGACGAACCGAAGTACTCTTTTACGACTGCACTAACCGGCTTGGCGTTGATCAGGTCGTGCGGCATGAGTGTATCTAATTCCTGACTCATGCTCATCCGCTCTTTGATCGCCCTTTCCATTCGCACGAGCCCGATTCGATACTGATTCTCCATCAGCTCGCCTACGGCTCTCACCCGTCGATTACCGAGGTGATCGATATCGTCAACGGCGCCTCGACCATCACGTAGCTCTACGAGATAGCCAAGCACAGCCAAGATATCTTCTTCCGACAGGACGGTCAGATCGAGTTCTTTGTCCATGCCGAACTTGTAGTTCAGCTTCAGCCGACCAACGGCTGATAGGTCGTAGCGAGCCGTGTTAAAGAACAGGTTGCGGAAATAGGTTTCGGCTTGCTTGGGGGTGCTTGGGTCACCCGGCCGAAGTCGACGGTATATTTCAATGACCGCGTCTTCTTGCGTCTCAATTTTGTCTTGGACAAGGGTGTCCCGTAAGTAGCTGCCCTTCGTCAGGTTATCGAAGTACAAAATCTCAAAAGCTTCGATGTCGCTAGCGAGGAGTGACTCAATAATCTCCTCTGTCAGTTCATCATTGCAGTTGAGAACGACCTCACCGGTGTCCTCATCAATAATGTCCTTCGCGACCACCTTGCCAATCAGCGACTCCATTTCTAACGGGAAGGACTCGATACCCGCGTCCTTCAAGCGCGCAATGGACTTGCTCGAAAACTTGCGATTTTTCTTTACGAGTACCTCGCCGGACTCATCGGTGATATCGCTACCCGCCCGTTGCCCCTTCAAATGTTCGAAGTTGATTGCTTTGGCCAGGTTTTCACCCTTAATCAAGATACGCTCAGTATCGTAATAATAGTTGAGCAGTTCCTCCGTGGTGTATCCGAGAGCGCGTAGCAATACCGTCGCAAACATTTTCCGCCGACGATCGATACGAACATAAAGTAAGTCTTTATGGTCGAATTCAAAGTCGAGCCATGACCCCCGGTATGGAATGATACGAGCCGAGTATAGGAGCTTGCCAGAGCTGTGCGTTTTACCCTTATCGTGTTCGAAGAATGCGCCCGGAGACCGATGCAGCTGACTGACGATTACGCGCTCAGTACCGTTAATGATGAACGTCGCTTGCGCGGTCATCAGCGGGATTTCACCGAAGTAGACTTCCTGTTCCTTGACGTCGCGGATCGACTGAGCCCCGGTGTCGGCATTTACATCCCAAATCACGAGACGAATGGTCACCTTCACGGGTGCCGCGAAGGTCATACCGCGTTGTCGACACTCCAATTCGTCGTATTTCGGAGTTTCCAATTGATAGGAAACGTATTCCAGCGACGACGTTTTATTGAAGTCGCGAATGGGAAAAACGCTACGGAAAATAGCTTCGAGACCAACAGCTTGGCGCTCTTCAGCCGGTACGTTGTTCTGTAAGAACTGGTCGTACGACTGCTTCTGAATGTTGATCAAGTCCGGGACATCAAGCGGCCGCTCGATCCGGGAGTAGCTCTTGCGGTAACGAAGGTCCTTCAGTGTGCGGGGCATCGACTTTCCTCGTGCGGAACGCGTTCGCGTGAGCCTAGGTTCCTGTTTTCGGCACCAAAGCTCTCGCAAGGCGAGTGCGCGGGTGCACGGTTGTGTCATCTACCATGTGTAGATGCTCTAACATGTGATGGGTTCTCAAATGAGGACAACCATCAGCCTTTATTTCGGCAAACGAATGATCAAGACCAATGTTCACCGACTTGGAGCCAGCTGTGCTGCAATACGACTCGTCATGGAGTCGAGACGATTGCTTACATCAACCGGTCCTAAAAGCACAGAAACCGGACGGCAGAAAATCCGCCGTCCGGCAGCTGGCTGGCCACCGAAAATGCGGTGGCGAGTCGCCAAGGTTACTTAACCTCGACCGACGCGCCTGCCTCTTCGAGTGCCTTTTTCATCTCTTCGGCGTCGTCCTTAGACACGCCCTCTTTCAACGGTGCAGGTGCACCATCAACGATACCCTTAGCCTCTTTGAGACCAAGACCAGTGAGCTGACGTACCACCTTGATAACAGCGATCTTCTGGGCGCCGTAGCTCGTGAGAATCACATCAAACTCGGTTTTCTCTGCGGCAGCCGCGGCCTCGCCGCCGCCACCACCGCCGCCACCGCCGCCGCCGGCAACAACGGCCGCTGCGGCGCTAACACCCCAACGCTCTTCCAGCTTGGAAACGAG
>PKDL01000515.1 GCA_002863065.1 Pseudomonadota bacterium | reverse complement strand
GGATATTCTCGGGTTCCAGTTTCACGATGATCGGCGAGCGAACCAACGTCGCTGGGTCGCGTAGGTTTCGAAATCTGATCAAAGCGGGTGATTATGAAAGTGCCACCAAAGTTGCGAGACAGCAGGTTGAAGGTGGAGCAAATATTATCGACGTCAACATGGATGACGGCATGTTGGATGCAGTATCCGCCATGCGGCGGTTTCTGAACCAGATCGCCGGTGAGCCTGATATTGCTCGAGTGCCGGTTATGGTGGATTCGTCTCGCTTCGAGGTGATTGAAGCTGGGCTCGCATGCGTGCAAGGTAAGGCAATCGTCAATTCACTTTCTCTCAAGGAAGGGGAAGCTGAGTTCCTGCGGCAAGCGCGTCTATGTCGTAGGTATGGTGCATCCGTGGTCGTCATGGCATTCGACGAGCATGGGCAAGCGACCGATACTGAACGACGAGTTGCCATTTGCAAGCGTGCGTATCGACTTTTGGTACACGATGCCGGCTTCTTACCGGAAGATATAATTTTTGACCCCAACGTACTGGCGATTGGAACGGGTATCGAGGAACACGATGATTACGCGGTGTCCTTCATTGAATCGACGCGCAGGATTAAGGAGGCGTGCCCGGGAGTGCTGATTAGCGGGGGGATTAGCAACCTGTCGTTTTCATTTCGAGGCAATAACCGTGTGCGTGAAGCGATACATTCAGTCTTCTTGTACCACGCGATCCAAGCTGGCCTTGATATGGGTATTGTCAATGCAGGCCAGTTAGAGGTGTATGACGAAATCCCAAAGGAATTACTGACGCTCGTAGAAGATCTAGTGCTGAATCGGACACCGGACGCGACAGAGGCTTTACTGAAATGGAGCGAGAGGAACGAGAGCCGGGGCCGGACGTCTGCGCCGACGTTAGCCTGGCGTGAATTACCATTGGAGGAGCGTATCCAGTATGCCCTGTTGAAGGGACAGACTGACTTTATTGACGAGGATATGGCCGAGGCTAGGACGTGTGGCGAATACGAAGCACCTCTTAACATCATTGAGGGCCCTCTAATGACCGGCATGGGTACGGTGGGCGATCTTTTCGGTGAAGGTAAAATGTTTTTGCCGCAGGTAGTAAAAAGCGCGCGGGTCATGAAGAAGGCAGTGGCTTACCTTGAACCTTACATGGAAGAAGGCGCCGCTCGTAGTTCAGCAGGGCGTATTCTTATGGCGACCGTAAAGGGTGACGTTCACGACATCGGAAAGAACATAGTAGGCGTCGTGCTGCGATGTAATGGATACGACGTCATAGACATGGGCGTGATGGTACCGGCAGAGCAAATTCTCGAAACGGCTCTGCGCGAGAACGTTGACATGATTGGCCTATCCGGTCTCATCACTCCGTCGCTTGATGAAATGGTCTTCGTAGCGAAAGAGATGGAACGGCGCGGAATACGGCTCCCGTTACTGATTGGGGGCGCAACGACTTCGAAGAAGCATACAGCGGTAAAGATAGCCCCAGTCAATGCTGGCGTAGTAGCACATGTGTCTGATGCATCGCGGTCCGTTCCAACGGTTTCTGCATTACTCAGTGACTCGACGGGTACGACTGCCGACCAACTGCGTGTGGAGTACAATGAAATTAGAGCCCGATGGGAAGCCCGGCAGAAGCAACGGCCATTGATGTCTTTAGCAGCAGCTCGACGTATGGCTTACCAGCGCACGGCGCCTTGTATTAGCACCCAGGTGGCCTACGGCGTCCGTGACTTTTCAATACCTATCGAAGCGGTCTGGGCACTGATTGATTGGGGCCCATTCTTCTTAACCTGGGGGCTAAGGGCAAGCTGGAAGAAGCAGCTAGCGAATAGTTCTAACGCGGAAAGGTATCGAGAACTATTGGAAGATGCATCCGCCATGCGCGCCGAGTTTGAGGCTGCTGGCGTTCGTATTCGGGGCCGTTACGGTACTTTCCCTGCACACAGAGATGGTGATGATGTGGTGCTCGAAAAGGGCGGTGTAGAATTTCGATTCCCGATGTTGAGACAACAGGAACAGCGGCGCAATGAGGGCGCTGCGTATATGAGTTTGGCGGATTTCGTGGGCGGGCCTGGTGAGGAGGATATTCTGGGGGCATTCGTGGTGACATCCGGAACCGAGTTGAAACCGCTCATTGAACGATTCGATACTGCACATGATGACTATAGCAGTATTATGGCGAAGGCTTTGGCTGACAGGCTTGCAGAGGCGGGAACGGAGTGGCTTCACCAGCAAATGCGACATGAATGGGGAACAGAGGCTCCAGATTCAATATCCCTCGAGGACATGCTGAAAGGTCGCTACCCCGGTATTCGTCCTGCGCATGGGTATCCTGCGTGCCCGGATCACACAGAGAAAGCAACGCTCTGGGAGCTACTTGATGGGTCGGAGGCAGGTGTAACGCTCTCCGAACACTTCGCGATGATACCGGCTGCTTCTGTATCTGGGCTCGTGTTTCCTCATCCTGATGCAGATTATTTTGCCGTTGGTCGGATTGGGCGCGACCAAGTGGAAGACTATGCGAAGAGAAAGCGCTGTACCGTAGCGGTTGCCGAGCGCTGGCTTGCCCAGAATCTAGCCTATGATACCTCAGAAGACTGATCTGCTGATTCTTCAGGGTTAGCATCTGGGGCTGAGGGTAGGGTGCGAGCTAGCAACCATGACCCCAGAATACTGAGCGGCATTGTGACTGCCCCACCTTGAGGCATCGAGGCAGCGCTATAGCGCAGTATGTCTGTCCATTGGCTCAAGTAGGTACTAAAGTCGTGACCAGCGGTAATCGACTGATAGTTAACGTAGAGAAACCACATCACTGGATGTAGCAGGAGACCTGCTGCAGCACCCAGTCCAACAATTCGTTTAGGTTGTCGGCTGCGTAGTCTGTTTGCTAGCCATAAACCGACAAATGCGCCGCTGATCGATGCGCAACGTAAAGCAATGGCAGATAAAGACGAATCAAGGTCACCTGCGGCGGAAATGATTAGGGCCGCGGAGCAGCCACCAATCACGGCAAAGACGCCAATGCCCAAAACGTGTTGTCGGTTCAATTAGGACGTCTCCGAGTCGTCATACGACGAGTTAGACTGCTCAAACAACGCTTTATACGAGGTCCCTACGCACGCGTAGTGGGCCTAGCGGCGTATTCTTAGGGGGAGTGAGTGTCTGGATAGTACGGTCAGTTGAACTGCGTTGCGGGCCAGCGGACTGGAAACGGACGAGGCGCCGGGTGGCCTGTCGCGAAAGTTTCGTCGACCTAGGACCGAGCGAAAGCCTCTCGGTTCGCTTCTCCTTGCTTGCACTTGAAGCAGGGGCTGTCCTTCCGGGCGAGTGCGTTATGGTCGACAAACCAGTCGAGGCACTTTGCAGTTTGTATGGATTGCTGCATTCGCTTACACAAAAAGTCGGCGCCGCCTTGCATTTCAGTCTGTGGCATCAAAGGAAAAATCATGGTTCTACTCCTAACCGCTCCTCACACTTGGCGGCTTGCTCCGAGCCCAACTGTAGTCAAATCCCCTAAAGCAGTTGAGATCGTAAAAGAAACTGTCGTTCTTTCTGATTTGTCGCGACGCTGAACCCACGGCGCAAGGTCCGGGAACGTACACTGAAAGTTCAGCCTGCGTCAATCAGAAGTTTTCGTTCTATGTCGATTTGATAAAAATCCAACGATAAAACTTGCCGGAGGGTCAATACCCCCCAGGCGACTCCCTGAAGTGCAGGAGCCGTGCCAGGTCTTCTGACCCCAGTGATTCTAGACTGTCTAGGATTTCTCGAAACACCGGTTATGCCGTTGGATTGGCTTACGGTTTCTTTGGTTTGGTTCGTGAGTCAATGCACATCACTCATATGCCAGCATCTTAGGCATAGAGCGGGCTGGTATTTGCGGTTGCTTTCCTTTGCTTGGGGCCTGTTACAGCATAGTACGGGCTTTCTCTTCTCGTGGGTTTGGGCTAAGTTCCCGCGCATGTCAGAGGAGAAGGAATACGTCATGAATTGCTATCAGGTCATGCGGATGATGGCCGCTGCCGTAGTTGTGTTTTTAGTCTCATCTTGCGGTATTGCGAAAGAGGTGTACCACACGGAAGTGACTCGCCTTGTAAAGCAACTCGATGGTCTTGAGTCGAAGAATGCCGAACTTGTGAGTCAGAAAGGAAATTTGGATCAACAACTCCAGGCTTGCCAACTAGAGCTTAGTGGAATGCGCACCCAAGGAGCTCAATTAGACCAAAACCTGGCACGTGCTCTGCGGCGGATCAAACAGCTTGAAGCGATCGCAGCGAAGCAGCGTGAGGTATTTGACAAGCTGCGCATGCAACTCGATTCGCTGGTGAAGGCTGGGAAACTCACGGTGTCTATTGTCCGTGGGCAATTCACCGTGCAGATGTCGGATAAGATACTGTTCGACTCTGGCCGTTTTGACATTAAGCCAGAAGCGGAAGACACGCTCGGTGAGCTCACCCGTATTCTCTCTGGACTACAAGGGCGTCGATGGCAGGTGGCAGGTCATACGGACACGGATGGTGCAGTTGAGTTTAATTGGCGATTATCTGCGAACCGCTCGCGGGCTGTGACTTTATTCATGATCAACAATGGAATGGAGGCGGAACGCATATCTTTTGCCGGCTACGGCCAATTTGCTCCTGCGACGTCCAATGAAACGGACGAGGATAAGGCCCAAAATCGCCGCATTGAGATCGTACTTATTCCCGATCTGGAAGCGCTACTTTCGCCTCTCGGTGGCACTTAGCACTCGGTCGTACCGCCTGTGTTCCAGCTACTCAATGTCTCAAAGTCCTTCGGGCACAAGCTTTTATTCGACGGGCTATCCTGGCACGTGCGGGGAGCTACGCGTATCGGTCTCGTTGGACCGAACGGTGCCGGTAAAACGACACTGCTTCGAATCATTACCGGGGATGTGGAGCCAGATGACGGGCAGTTGATTCTCCAGAAAGGCGTCAAGTTAGGCCTCTTATCACAAGAGCCCGTACTGCAGTCAGGCACATCGGTCCTCGAGGAAACTAAAATCGCCACCGCCCATCTGGATGCACTGGCAGCGACACTCCGCGATTACGAATTGAGATTGGGTGACGCGTCTCAACAGGAACTCGAGCGTTATGGTGAATTGACGGATGAATTTGAACGACTCGGTGGGTATCAGGCAGATACAGAGGCTCGGCGCGTGCTCTGTGGGCTTGGATTTCGGGATGAGGAGCTTGAATTACCGGCGAATACCTTTTCCGGTGGGTGGCGAATGCGTATTGCGTTGGCTCGATTATTACTCGCCCGGCCTGACGTACTCTTATTGGACGAGCCTACCAACCATCTGGATTTAGAATCCTTAGACTGGCTGGAAGGGCATCTTGCTCAGTGGGAGGGAGCGGTGGTGACAGTGAGTCACGACCGTTATTTCCTCAATCGGACTTGTCAGGTGATCGCCGAGCTGTCGCCCGTAGGTATCAAGACGTATCACGGCAACTTTGACCAATTTCTTCAACAGCGCGACGCCGCCGATGAACTGCAACGAAAACAGTATGAACAGCAACAAGGGGAAATCGCGAAGACGCAGGCGTTTATCGACCGGTTTCGATCCAAGGCAACGAAGGCCGCTGCAGTCCAGAGCCGTATGAAGCAATTGGAGAAGCTTGAGCGAGTTGAGCTTCCCCAGTCTCGTAAGCAACTACGTGGATTCGCCTTCCCACAGCCGCCCAGGACCGGTCGGATCGTCGCCGAACTAGAAAATGCGTCCAAAGCATGGGATGAGACGTCGGTATATAGCAATCTTGACCTCAGTATTGAGCGAGGTTGGAAGGTGGCTCTCGTTGGAGTGAATGGAGCGGGTAAATCGACGCTCTTAAAGATGCTAGCAGGTAGTACGGATTTGACCTCTGGAAGTCTGCGGTTGGGTCATAACGTAACCGTCGGCTATTTTGCGCAACATCAGCTAGAAACGTTGGAAAGCGGTCATTCCGTTTTGCAGTCCTTGGAATCTGTTGCGGACATTGAGAACTACAAGCTGATTCGTGGTCTTTTGGGAGCCTTTCTCTTTTCTGGTGAGGACGTCGAAAAAAAAATTGGCGTCCTGAGCGGAGGAGAGAAAGCACGAGTAGCTTTGGCCCGAATGCTGTTGTCACCGGTCTCGCTCCTCATGATGGATGAGCCCACGAACCATCTCGATATGGAAAGCCGGGCCTCTCTTGAAGATGCCTTGAAGCGATATGACGGGACGGTCTTGGTGGTGAGCCACGACCGATATTTTATCAATGCGGTCTGTGACCGAGTGTTGGAGATCGATAAAGGGTCAGCTCGCTGGTATCTGGGTAACTATGATGAGTATTTAGCGAAAAAATCCAGTGAGGCGGACGAGGCCGGTACGCAGCATGAGCAGCTGGCGGACTTGGGTCATTATGGGGAGCCCCTCGCGTCAGCAAACACGGTGTTGCGGAATAGCGACAAGGCAAGGAAGCGTCATGAGGCCTTGGTAAGGCAGGCTGTCTACAAGGCAACGCGACACTTGAAAGATGAGCTTGCGTCGCTGGAAGGTCGCATTAGCGCTCAAGAAGATCGACTTGCGCAGCTGGATTCCGTCTTAGCGGCGGCTGAAACGTATGATGATCCCAAACATGCGCAGGATTTGGTACGACAGCGTGCGGAGTTAGACCATGCCCTTGAGTCAGACATGTCGCGCTGGGAAGAGCTTGAGCTTGAGATTGAGGATGCGACCACTCATGCCGAGCAAAGTGTGGCCATTGCGTAACGGAGAAAACTCATTACATCTGATTACAGCGCGAGCCGTATTCAGCGGAAGGTAGGACGTATGGCAGATTTTACGAACCTGATATCGGCAAGTTCATTGGACCTGGATGAAATACGTGAATGGCTCGATACGGCCAGCCCAGTAGAGCGGCTTGCAGCGGTCAGGGGTATTTCTGGAAAGCAGCAAGCGTTGCTCTTCTCCGCTACTGAGGGACGGCCGGGTTTGACCCTGTCATCCATTGTTCCCTCGGACACGGACCCGTTGGTTGAAGTCATACACCATGGGCGTAATTCCTTGCCGATGTTCAATGATTTTCAGAAGCGCTTTGCGCGAACCAGTGAGGATGGAGTTCTGGTTGGTTATAACGAGCAGTCGATGCGCTGGGCAACCGGCCCGGGTTATTTTATAGCGCGTGAAGAGGGTGCGGAAATAGCTATCGACTATCGCCAGCTGCCTGATGTGAAAGTAGACTCCTGGCCTGAAATCATTTCACAGTCAGCGAAGCTAGGCCGTTTGGTGTATTTTGGCATGGTTGATATGCTGCGACCGGTTTCATCACATGTGACGGTCGGTCGTGCCTGGAAGGGTGGAAAGGTCACCAATAACTACTTCTTGCTGTGTCGAGACGGGGCCTAGGCTCTACTGTTCGATCAACTTGGCATGCAGTCCACGCAGCGTTTGCTCTGCGTCGGTGTCTCGTACTACAAACGTCACATTGATTTTACTGCTGCCCATGGAGATCATTTCAACGTTGGTCCCCGTCTCACGAACTGCGTCGAAGATAGTTGACACGACACCGGGTCGCTCGCGCATACCCTCGCCGACCGCGCATATGATCGAACGGCCTGTTTGAAGATCGACATTTGCTACCTTTTCCAGCCCCGGAACGGCTCGTTCAAGAGCGGCGGCGTAGCGGTTTTCTACGGTCATACAGACGGACACTTCACTCGTTGCTATGGAGTCGACTGAAATCCTGTGGTTTCTGAGAATTTCAAAGACGCTCGCTAAGTATCCTTCCGCATCCAACATACGCGTGGACTCGAGCGTAAGTATGATGTTGTTTCTCTTGAGAGCGAGGGCGACTACATCGCGTTTGAGTTGTTCTCGGTGCGAGACGATTTGTGTTCCCGGGTGCTCTGGATCGAATGTACTTTTCACACGTACGGGAATACCGGCTGCTACAGCAGGTTCGATCGTTTTTGGATGAATGACTTTTGCACCGAAATACGCCAATTCTGCCGCCTCTTGAAAGCTAACAGCGGGAATGGAATGTGCCGTAGGCACAACGCGCGGGTCAGTCGTATAAATTCCCGCAACATCCGTCCAAATTTGGATCTCGGAGGCCCCCAGTGCTTTGCCGATGATAGCGGCAGTGTAATCAGAACCACCCCGTCCGAGAGTCGTCCGCTCTCCGCACGTCGATCGACCCACAAACCCCGTCACAATCGGAATATGCCGCTCATACGCAATCATATTTTGTGGCACAAGGTCATAGGTCATGGGCAGAACGCTTGCTGCCCCGTGGTTAGCATCCGTGGTAATTCCTAAGTCCCATCCAGCGACTGGCATGGAGGGTACTTCAATTGACTCCAGGTAGCTTGAAACAATTCGGGAGCTGAGCAGTTCCCCATGGCCGACGATAAAATCCGCAGATCGCGGTGTGAGCTCGCGCAGCATGTACACGCCACGGATGATTTCGGATAGCGTCTCCAGAGGCTCAAGTATCGGTTCAGGATCCAAGTTCAGCGCTCGGCAGCAAGTAGCGTGATGTTCGTATAAACTCGTGAGTGCAATTTCAGGGTCTGCGG
>PKDL01000255.1 GCA_002863065.1 Pseudomonadota bacterium | reverse complement strand
GTCCTTGAGCGCTAAGGCCGCAAGCGACTCAGGAGCACCATAGGCCACTACGGTGGTGAATGTGCTTTCCGGCAGCGTAAGGTCAGCACTTAGAACGACATCTGCCTGCCCCGCTAGCGTCACATCGAACGTGTATACCCCCGCCGGAACGTCGGTATAGGCCGTTGCACTCAAATATCCCAAATTACTGATGATCGGACCGGCATCGTTTGCATAAACATCCACCGGCGGAGCGGATGGTGAGAGATGGAAGACCCTGACGCTTGCTTGACTCACGGCCACTGACGAGCAGGGAATTTGGAATGCCGCCGGTAATCCGTCCACCGCACTCAGTAACGACACACCACCGTTCAAGGATACAGCGAATAGATTATAAAGCGTGCCACCATTTAGTGCCGGCGTCTCACAAGTCAGGTCAATTTGACCATTTCCAGTCGCATCAATCCCAATCGTATAATCAGTCGCGGGCACATCCAGCGTGTTCGATGCTGCGCCGTAATCTAAACCCGATATGAGCGGCGTTGCTGCCCCGCTATCAGACACCGTAAAAATATCCACGGTACCCACACCTAACGCGGTGTGACCCACACGTATCCGAGACTCAGCAGCATCTATACCCACCGTATTATTGGTCAACACGAGTGCGCCCGGCGCTGCCACTGACCCATAGGCGGCAACGGCATAAGTCTCTCCGGCGTCAAAAGTTAGCGTCGCGCTAAGTACTTCAGCAGACGTCGCCGCTGCAGCCACACTGAGGTTGTAGGTACCCGCGTCTACCGTCAATGGACCCGCAAGCGCCGGGAACGACAGAGAACTAACCGCTACCCCGCCATCTAAGGACACCTCCACCGCGGGTACCCCAGGTGCGACGTGGTACACCGACACCTGCGCCGTGGGAACCTGCACAGGGTTACATGTAATTTGGAATGCTGCCGAAAGGCCTTCTACCGCACCCAGCAGGCGTACAGCGCCGTTCACGTTGACGGCAAACAGGTTGTACAACGTCCCTTCACTAAGGACTGGAGTGTCACACTGCAGGTCCACATCACCATCGCCATTCGCATCTATCCCAATGCTGTACTCCGTGGCTGGAACATCCAATGCGTCCGCTGCATTCCCATATGCCAGGTCGCTCAGTAGCGAGGACGCCGCTCCATCGTCAGCGAGAGTGTAGATGTCCACATCACCGACACCTACCGCTGTATGTGCGACCCGGATTCGAGCGTTCCCGGCTTCAATAGGACTTTGATTATTTTCCAGAACTAGAAGTCCGGGTTCGGTGGCAGACCCATAAGCGGCCACTGAGTAATTGGCTCCTGGCGCCAAGGTCAGGGAACCGCTCAACACTTCCGTGGACGTCCCAGCCAGTAGAACTGTCAGATCGGTGGAACCCGATGCAAGGGCCACGGGGCCGACAATGCCAGGAAACACCAAAGTCGATATCGCAACGGTTCCGTTGACAGCAACATCTACCGCCGGAACATCCGCGGCAACGTGATATACGGACACATCCGATGTTTCCGGTGCGGGAGGAGCGGCGCAAGGAATGGTCAGCGAGGCTCCGGTATCCGGCTGGACCACCAACTGGACACCGTTACCATCCGGTGCAGCGAAGACATTGGCGATAAATCCGGCGGAGAGCGACGGTAAGTCACATACCAAGTCCGCCTGACCTGTACCCCCAACGTCCAATCCAACACTGTATTGCCCCGCAGCTACTTCCAATGCATCACCGACGGTACCGAAGGCTAGACCAGTGTAGAGCGGTACGGTCGTACCATCCGCAGTTGTCACCAGCACATCAACGGCCGGCACTCCAGGAGCGGTATGAATACCACGTAGGCGGATATTGCCAGGGGCCGGGGCAGTTCGGTCATCAATGAGCGCCAGGGCACTAACACTCGAGAGGTTGTCAAACACAACCGCCGTCACGCTGTCATCAGCGACGATATCAATGTCCGTGACCAACACATAATCAGGCTGAGCAGCCGGCGGAGATGTGGCGGCAGCGACCCCAATCTTGAGCAGGCCTTCGTCAACAGATACGTAATTAGACGTCGCCGTGTAGGGAATATCCGTAAACACGGGGCCAAGTCCATTCGCGAAAACATCAACGTTCGGGGCGTCTGAAGATAAATGTATAGCGCGGACTTCACCCTGGCCCGGTTGGACAACTGCTGCGCAATCAACGGATGCTGTCGCACCACCATTGAGATGCGCAATCAGCGATACGATCCCACTGTTTGCCACTGCGACTACGTTGGCAATCGTCCCTGCAGACAGTTCGGGAAGTACGCACTGTAAGTCCAAAATCCCGTCGGAGTTTACGTCAAACTCCACGGTATACGCACCTGCCGGTACTTCCGCCTCGGTACCTGCGATCCCAAAGCCCAGTCCTTGTTCCAGCAGCGTCGGTGCCGCTCCTGCGGAGCTACCGACATAGAGATCAACCGGTCCTACATCAACGGCAGCATGCACTGCTCTGACCCGAATATTTCCCGCTGCCGGTGGTGCAATATTATCAGCCAAGGCGAGCAACTTGAGATCGGCTAATTCTCCATACGCGATAGCGCTATAGGCTAACCCGGAGGCCACAGACACGTTGAAGGAAGCCACAGTCGCGTCGATTCCCGCGCCAGCAGGTGAAAGGGCGATATCATAAGCTCCAGCCGGCACGCTCAGGTAGTCAGAGCCCTCGGCATAGCTCAGATCGCTGGCTATCGCATTCCCATTCGCAAAGACATCCACTCCAGGGGCAAAAGGGGAAGCATGGAGTAACCGCACATCGGCAGGGTCCGGTTTCACCGGTGCTTCACAGGCGAAAGTAGCCGTACTACCATCTCCTAAATGAGCCACTAAGGAGACACCAACTGCATCAGCCACCGCAAAGACATTCCCGATGGTGCCGGCCTGAAGCACAGCTAGCGGACATTTGAGATCGACTTCAGCATTACCATCAACGTCGATACCAATGACATATTCCCCTGCAGGAACGGACAAAGCCGCGCCCGCCGTCCCGAACGCCAAGTCGCTGGTCAGCGGTAGTAATGCCCCCGTTCCGAGTACTGCATACAGGTCAACGGTTCCCACTCCAACGGCGGTGTGTACCGGCCGTATTCTGATATTTCCGGATGTCGGAGCACTCGTATCGTCTACCAACACCAACGGCTTGATACTCGCTACATTGTCGAAGGCGACGATGCTGTAAGACACATCCGCGCTTATCTCCACCGTCGCCTCAATGACTGAGGACTCGATACCCACACCTGTGGGAGCCACATTCAAGGTGCGAGGGCCCACCAGGAGACTGTAATACCCGGTACCATCCGCGAAACTGAGGTTCGACACGATAGGCCCGTCGCCATCCACAAAAGCGTCTACTGCCGGTGCATCAGGCGATAAATGTAGTATTCGCGCCTGTCCAGTTTCGGCACCGATGGGGGTACAGTTGACCGTTAGCGTCGTCGTAGACTCCGCAAACTGAACCACCAGTTGCACTCCATTGTCGGTATTGACCGCATACACGTTGACAATGCTTCCTGCCGGGAGTGCCGGGAGGCTACATTGAAGCTCTACGCTCGAGTCCGCACCGACATCAATGCCAACCGTGTAGGCCTGAGCCGGTAGATCAACGCTTGCTCCGACATCACCTTCGTTCAGGTCCTCCCAAATCGTTTGAGATTCCTCTCCACCGAGTGAAACTAGGTTCACAACGCCCACATTCGTGGCGGTATGTACTGCACGAACCCGAATCAGATCCGGCTGAAGCCCTTCGAGAACGTCGACAAAGTACAGCGCCTGGAGCGCCTCTAAGCGACCATATACGGCTACCGTTGTACGCTCGTCTTCAAGAAGCCCTACGCCTTGCACATCAAAAACCGAAGCATCTGGACCGGAACCCGTTGGCACGACAGACACATCATAAATCCCTGCGGGCACCTCAGAAAATGACGATGTTTGACTATATGCTAGGTCAGCGAACAGCGGGTCCAAGGACCCATTTGCTAAAACATCCACCGATGGGGCATCGGGTGACAAATGGATGCCACGAACAAGTGCTGGGTCACCCGGCGGGGACCCCGCCGGAACACAACTAATAACCGCTTCTGTGGACGGTAGTTGGGCTACCAGTTGCACCTCATCGTCATTGAGTACAGCGTACACGTTGACTTTTTCACCTGCGGGCAATGTCGGAACGTCGCACTGCAGGTCAGCGGATAAGTCATCGTCGGTATCGACTCCAACAAGGTATGCGCCTGCAGGCACATCTAATGCTCCTTGCGTTGTACCGTAACTTAAGGCTTCGATGATGGGACTCTGCTCCTCTCCGTCGATTACGAGAATGTTCACCGTAGACACGCCAGTCGCAGCATGAATTACTTCGAGGCGTACATTTTCTTCGTCTAGTCCGTCCGTCTGATCGTCGATGACTATCGCTCGAAGGTCGTCTAATGATCCGAAGGCTGCCATGGATACAATAGCGCCGTCGTCCAGGGACACGTTTGCATTGAGAACTGCATCTTCAGTCGGGGCGCCCGACGGAGTAATACTAAAAAGGTATTGTCCGTCCGGCACTGTAAGGTACGGGGTACCGGACGCGAATTCTAAGGCCTCGATAACCGGGCCATCGCCATTGGCATACACATCCACAGGCGGGGCGACCGGAGAAACGTGCATCGCTCGTATTCTCGCTTCGCCCGACTCACCCGTATCGCTGGCGTCCCCCGATGTAGCATCCACCTCGCTCGAAACATCATCGCCACCTTCTCCGTCTGCACGGCTATCATCGACGTCGTCGATCGAGAGCAACGTGCCCACATCGCTGTCATCTGGGCAGCCGGCAATTACGATGCCAAATAAACATACGGCTAGCAGCCTCATCGAAATTAGTTTCACTATGTCCTCCCGTTCCGCCGTCACCCATTTCAAGGGTCAGCACAACGCCCGATAGTAGAAGGTGGTTTCCTGGTCTTGGGATGCAACGAACGGACGGAAGGTGTGCAGTTTCGACCGCTAGGCAGCTACAAAACCGATTCCGACGACGAACGGCTTGCACTACATTGACTCTCGAACATATGTCAGACTCATGTCGTTAAAAGCACTCAACAGGGAGAGTGACATGCAGCTCACATCAATTCAGGGCAATAGCCAGCGTCTAGATGGTGGTGCCATGTTTGGAAATGCCCCCAAGGCTCTATGGACCCGCTGGATAGAGCCCGATAAGCGGAACCGTATCCCACTTGCGTGTAGAGCGCTGCTGTGTGAGGAGAATGGCCGGCGCATCCTGTTTGAGGCAGGCATTGGTGCGTTTTTCGCTCCCAAATACAAGGACCGCTACGGTGTAGTAGAGGACGAACATGTGTTGCTGGACTCGCTCGCCGAACTTGGGTTTGGACACGAGGACATAGACATCGTTGTCTTGTCTCATCTTCACTTCGATCATGCAGGGGGCTTGTTATCTGCGTTTCAAGAGGACAGCCCCCCGGAACTCCTCTTCCCGAATGCACATTTTATCATCGGAAGGGAAGCATGGTCTCGTGCTATTGCACCACATCCACGCGACCGTGCGTCCTTCATTCCGCTCTTGAATCAACAACTATCTGATACCAATCGAACTATCCTCGTGGACAGTGAGACGCACCCACTCCTTGGGCCGAACTTTATTTTCCATCAATCGCATGGACATACGCCGGGATTGCTAGCCACAGAGATACGGACTTCAGAGGGCCCAGTACTCTTTGGGAGTGACTTGATTCCTGGCATGCCGTGGATGCACCTTCCGATTACCATGGGATACGACCGATTCCCTGAACTTCTCATCGAGGAAAAACGAAAGGTACTGGAAGGCCTGCTTGCTGATGGCGGATGGATGTTCTTCGTGCATGATGCCGACACCGCACTCGCGAAAGTTGCCACCGACGATCGTGGTCGCTTTTACGGGGCCAAGCCAATGGCAGAGCTTCGCGGCTGGCCCCATTTGTAATCAGCCGCATTCGCCAAAGCCATCATGGCACCTCGTAAGTGCAACAGCATCATCTACAGTACTTGCTATTGAAGACCGCCGAGTATCTTGATGCGCCCACCACCGGTAGTGATGTTGCCGACATCAACCTTTAGGACCGCACCCTCAGGTAATTCTGGGGCCAACTCACTTAGGTCAAACTCCGGTATCGGGAAGGAACTATTTTCACCAAGCAGTCCATCTAGAACTGAACCAAGCAGAATATCTTTGATCAAATCCACGATGCCCTGGTCATTCCCTTCAAAAATGCCGGTGTTGGTAACAATTTCGAACCGCAGCCCATCCAAGGTACCAAGCTCGAACCCAATCTCACTTCCTCCAGAGGCCCCTTCAACGGCCTCCAGCTTCAGCGGTATGTCGCCGTGTAGCCACATCCCAATATGAGTAGGTATCC
Source organism: Pseudomonadota bacterium (assembly GCA_002863065.1). GTDB lineage: Bacteria > Myxococcota_A > UBA9042. Next base: position 2,201 of record PKDL01000255.1, on the reverse strand, counting down.
CAATAAATTCCATCGTCGCGTCGACCCAAAGATCTCCGAGCTGCACGACAGCCTCGCCAGGGGTACAACCATTGAAGAACGGGGAAACATATCCATCAAGGTCAACGGCGAGATTGGATATACCAAATGATGCCAAGTCAAAATCACCAATATCTTCAGCACCCAATTTCAAATTCAGTGTTCCACCATCCCAAAGACCGAACATCAATTGGTTCAGCACTTCGTCGTGTAAGGCAATCATCATCGACCAGCCCAGCTTATCGCCCTCAGGCAATGGTTCTTCATCACCACAACCCTGATACTTAGCCGCGCCCAAGACCGGACGAGGCCGCTTTTGACTCTGCGCAACGACCTGAGTGCTCAAGCCGAGGGTGAATGCCTCTGGCGTAATCGTAAAGTTTGTAGGCTGCGCGCTCAGTAATAGAGTGTTGGGCTCCCCCCCACCAATTGCCGGCAGTTCGAGTGGAATATCTAGAGCAAATTGCCCAATGAGGTCTTCAAAGACCATATTCAGAACGTCCCCTATGAGCCCCTTGAAGATATCGAAGACCAAGTTAAAGAACTCGTCCACAATCGTATCGATAATCACGATATCGAGGTTGAACGTACCCTCAGAAGTCACGTCGACAATATCAACTTTAGGCACCGACACTCCGTCCTGGTTTTCAAAGCTCAGCTCCGCTTTGACGGTAAGTGCATCTGCGAGGTATTGCAGCGGCCCTGACCCATTGGTCCAATCACCGGGCTCCTTGCCATCATGGAAGAAGCACAGAATCCCCCCTTGGTTCTTCACCCGAAGCACGAAGTTTTCTACCACCACGTCGATAGCAATCTTACCGTCTTTCAGCTGAAGGCTTACGGTAACGGGCTTCAAATTAATTTCCTGCATGATGTAATCACACCCGAGAAAACTCCCAAGTGGGTCGGGGATTAGGCTTTCGAGGTCGAGCCCATTCATTATGACCTCTACCAGAGTCGCAACATCGTCTGGGTCCGCTGGGTTGTGATCACCATCGTCTAATAGGGCCTGGGTAAGTACGACCATCAGACCATCGTTCACCACATCGTTGACCGGGTCTTCCCCTAAGGTGTACCAGTCGCTTGACCAAGTAACCGATCGCCATGTTTCAGCAGTATTTCCAGCAACATCTGTAGCCACTACATGAAGCAGATTTACACCGTAGGCAAGTGCCCACGTCGATGTGAACTTACCGGTCGCAATCTCCGTACTCGCGGTTTCTCCGTTGACGGTCACAGACGCAATACCGCGGTCATCCGTTGCCACGCCACTGATCGTAAGTTCCGAAGCGCCATCGCGTGTATCGCCACGCTTAGGTACCGTGATATCAATCACCGGCATCTCTCCATCCACCTGGACCAGCATCTCTCCGGATAGCGATTCACTACTGGCTCGAAGGGTATACTCCCCGCCTTCCGAAAAACGCACGGTGGAAGCATCCACGTCGATTTGCCAACCAGCACTCGGGCTCGCAGCCAGGTCAGTGACTGCAGCACTTTCGTCTAACCGATTGTCATACGCATCATAGACTTCAACTAACACCGTAATATCCTGCTCGATGGGGTAATAGTCCTGCGCTGGCTCCAGGCTGATATTTAAACGAGCGGGTTCGCCAGGGACCACCGTCCAAGTGGCGGTCTCCGTGGGCACCGTATATTCATCAAACACGCATTCCACCTGGAACGCCCCTTGTAATGTCGACGTGAGCTGTACCCCGCTAACCTCAACACTGTCCTTCGGAGTCACATTCGGCGTCCAACCCGACTTACTGATCTCATTACCAAAGCCGTCTTGCAACGAACAAGACACCGTCGTTGGCTCACCCGCAGTTGTTGTCTCCGGCTCGATGCTCGCAACCGCGCGAGACGCTGCTGCCGCTACCACAGTAACTGTCACTGGCGTATCATCTACGTCGATGCTATTCGCGACAGCACAAGCAATCTCATACGTACCGGCTTTCTCAGCCGAAAAGCGGTCACTCGCTACCACTGTAGATGGCGTCGGGGTCACGCGAAGCTCCCAGCTGATAATGCTTTCATCACGAGTACCGCCGCGATAGGCCGCGCAGTCGACTCGAATCTCCGTTCCAGCGACGAGCTCCGTGGTATCAATCGACGTCTCCACACGTAGACCCGCTACGCTCCCCTCTTTATCATCACCACACCCGACAAACACGGATGTG
>PKDL01000247.1 GCA_002863065.1 Pseudomonadota bacterium | reverse complement strand
TACAGAGACGAAAGCACCTACAGGTACTGCAGGAAAGCTAGTCGGCAAGTGGAAAATCGACATTCCTGCATTGTTGAAGACCAATCCCGCGATGCAGAAGCAGATTGACGCCAAGCCCGAGGCCAAAGCAATGATGGAAGGAATGATGGGCTCTATGTCATTCGAGTTCACTGCGGATACCTTGGTTGCCGGTATGGGCGGCAAGACCAACAAAGCAACATACAAGGTGAAATCCTCTGAGGGGTCAAAGCTTTTGCTAGAAACCAAAGCGGAGGGTAAGGATATCACAGAGGATATTTCGGTGACCTTCACCGATGATAACCACGTGGTTATGGAGAAGATTGGCGACCAAATGAAGCTCACCCTCGTTCGTAACTAGAGAGTACGCACGGCCGTTCGACTTTCGAGCCAACGATGCCGGGTAAATACCGACCCGTTTTGTTCGGTTGAACACTTCCTTTCACTTGCATTTCCATTTGCTTCCGCTACATGGTCTCAGAACTATTAGACGCTGAGGCACCTGTGTCGAACCCCGACGGAATAGAGCGATTTAAACGATCGGCTGAGCAAACAAGCTGGCGATATGTCTTGCGTTTCCTACTCACGGGGATTGTTATCTCCTCAAGCCTCACAGCGAGTCTCGCTGGGTATAATGTGTTTCGAACATCTGATTTAGAAGATGCCAGCGACGCCCTGAAGAAAGGGGGAGATGGCATGCTTCATGAGGCGTATGCATTGCTATCGAATCCCCATATTTTTGGCGGCTGGCGTGTGGCAGAGCAAGTGATGCCGCAAGACCCAGAATTGGCTCATATTCGAGAAGATGTACTCTTTCAGGCGGCGATGGCATTGCCCCCAGACACAGCACCGTTTGAGGGGCTATCACGCCTTGCAACGTGCGGGAGTGATTATCACTGCATATGGCGGGAGCTGGTTCGAGGTCAAACGACTCTGGGGCGCGTGCAGCTTTGGTACTACCTAAGACTCCGGCGTGCTTTATCGCTCGGCCAGAACCTAGACCTCGATACGCAAACATTCTTTGTGCAGTATCCGAGCCTGTATGTCCGCGCAGTACGGGAGCAAATAGCACTTGGTGACTGCAAATTTGGCTCAGTGACCCCCATGCCGCTACTCGCTTTGCGTGATGGATTGGCGCAGTCCATTAGCAACAGTTGGGTATTTGTCTCATTTGGGGGAGTAGTGTCGTTTATGTTTCTTCTGACTTGCATTGGCTGGAGCCGAGTACCGTGGCGACTCCGCATACCGGAGGCGCGATGACGTCACGCAAGTTGCAGCGGGATGACGAGGTATTCTTAGAGCTCGAAGCGTTTGATGACGCGGGTAGTGCTTACGGAGTGACCACTCGTACCGTAAATAACGAGGTCCGCCAATATAAGGTCACCGTTCCTGGGGCCATTCCTGGTGACCAGATACGTACTCAAATTACCAAGGTGAGAAAGCGGAAAGCATCTTCCCGTGCCCTTACCTTGAAACGACCGTCGACGGCGCGCATTGCACCGCGCTGTAGCCATGCGTTTCGTATTGCTGAGGATGGTCCTTTCTGCGGGGGATGTGGCCTGCAGCATATGGCGTATGATGCCCAGCTGCTCGCGAAACAGGCTTGGGTTGAATCCTGCCTACGAAATGAGGGGATGGGGCAGCTTCAGGTGCACTCGGTCAGGCCATCTGTACGCCGCTGGGGATACCGCAATAAGATGGAATATTCATGCACTCGCAATCGGCATGGTGAGGTAGCTCTTGGTCTATATCCTCGAGGCTATCGTTACGAGGTGATGTCGCTACGTGAGTGCCACTTGCAAAGCGAGGCGAGCTCCCGGCTTCTGGTGGCAGCTGGTGATTGGATTCGCAAGTCGGGACTGGAGCCCTTCGGCTTTGGCCGGGGTGATGTGCCTGGATTTATTCGCACCATGACGATCCGCGAAGGCAAACGAACGGGCGATCGGATGGTGGAACTTACGACGTCGGGAGCTGAGTTTGCTCAGATGCATGGAACGACAGTGGCAAGTCAGGATGTCGCAGCGGCATTCTCGGCATTCATCGAGCAACAAGGCACAGTAACATCATGGCACTGGACTCGGCACCATGCAGCAAAAGGTATGCGGACTCGTTTTGAGACCGTACATCTGGGTGGAAAACCAGCACTGTATGAAGAACTGCACATTTCTGGACTACAACCACTGCGGTTCGAAGTGCACCCTCGTGCATTTTTCCAGCCAAACACCTTACAGGCAGAGATTCTCTATTCTGAGGTGCATAGAGCAGCGACAGCGAACTCAACGCCTGAGGAGGAGCTTGGTCGGGTACTCGACTTATACTGTGGGACGGGGACTATCGGGTTAACGCTGGCTCAGCGTGCTCGTGAGGTCATTGGGGTCGAGTTGAATGCGGAGGCTGTAGAAAATGCACGAAAGAATGCGCGCGATAATGCGATCGAAAATGCGTTCTTCCATGCTGGTGATGCGGCGGACGTTCTGGGACGACTCCATTATGGACGCCATGATGCCATTGACTTGGTCATCGTCGATCCCCCGAGAAATGGACTGTCGGATACTGCGGTGGAGCAGGTGGTTTCTATCGGAGCACCAACGGTCATCTATGTATCGTGTAACCCGAAGTCGCTCGCTAGAAACCTCGGACAATTTTCCGTACTGGGTTACGATGCTCAGGACGTACAGCCAGTGGACATGTTTCCTCATACCTTTCACATTGAAAACGTTGTGCGGTTGAATCGGCGATGAATCGTCTGCGTGGTTCAGTCGTGTGGCATGAGCTGCCATTGTAATGCAGCACCAATCATCCCCGCTTGATCGCCGAGTGATCCGGTCAGAATATCAACGCCCTCGACCACACCGGCAAAGGCAGTTCGAGTCATCTCAGCCCGCATAGCAGCTTCCATTAGAGGCCAGGCAGGGAGCAGCCCCCCTGTGAGCAGGATTGTACCTACATTCAGCACGTTCAGTAGCCCGCCTGTCGCGCGGCCTAGTGCTGTGCCGGCCATAGCGAAATGACCTATCGCTACTGGTTCGCCTGAGCGCGCCTTTGCCGCCAAGAGCTTGGGCATGTCGGGTGCATCTGGATCGATGCCTGAGACCGGTGAATTGATTAGCGCATGACGTAGGCCGACTCGCGAAGCAAATGTTTCGAGACACCCGTGGCTGCCACACCCGCATAGCGGCCCATCAGGATCCACGCAGATATGTCCTAATTCTCCAGCCATTCCATTGCGACCGTGCCAGAGACGTCCTCCAAGGATAACTGCTCCGCCAACTCCTGTACCGAGAGTAAACCCCAGCAGGTCTCGGTGTCCTGCCGCTGCCCCTGCTAGTGCTTCGCCGGCAATGACGCAATTGGCGTCGTTGTCGATGGCGACATGCATTCCGAGGACTGCTTCAAGTCGTTCTTTGATGCGAAAGTTGGTCCAGGCTGGAAAGTTTGGTGATTCCGTAACCATACCGTCCCATCGGCTTATCACACCTGGGATACCGAGACCGACGATAACTGGCTTGGTTCGCCCACGTAACGCATGTACGAGTTCCGTGAGCCGCCGTAGTATACCGTCTTCGGTCGTGTCCTCCTCGGCAAGCCAAGCGACCTCCTCCCGGATCACGCGATGATTGTGGTCTACAAGGCCCGCTTTTAGCCGGGTGCCCCCTACGTCGATGCCGATGTAATGCCGCATAGTCGAACCCTATCGCAAATTATCTGGTCCGTCTCGTGTAGCTGCTGGGCTATGGTGTAACGAGGAAATTCAGTACAAACACCGATCAAATTCGCTCATTACGTTCGGTGTAGGTGCGCCGTGCTACTGGGAAGGCTACACTGCACATATGCGACTAGCAGCGCTACAATTTCGACCTCAGAAAGCGTTTCCGGATGCGTCTCGTGATGGATTACGAAAGCTCATTCGAGAAGCAGCGGCTGAGGGGTCGGATGTTATCGTCTGCCCAGAAATGGCTACCTGCGGCTATGTCTGGCCAGATGCGGAGACGTTGCGCCCATTCGCGGAAGAATCTACGGGACCGACGTATCAAATGCTCGCGTCTGAGGCGAAAGAGGCGAAGGCATGGATTGTATGCGGTTTTCCCGAGCGAGCAGGTGAGTCGCTCTACAATTCCGCGATGGTCATCGCTCCGGACGGGGCATTACAGGCCGTATACCGGAAGATTTTACTTTTCGACGCTGACTGTAGCTGGGCCGAGGCGGGAACAGACCGTGTGTATGTGGAACAGATAGAAGGGGGGTTAGCGCCGGCGATATGTATGGATCTCAACGATGACGGGCTCCTTCTCTGGTTGGAAGAAAAGCAACCGAGTATCGTGGCATTCTGTACGAATTGGTTGGAGGAGCAAATACCCGTCCATTATTACTGGAGTTGGAGATTGCAGCGGTACAGCGGTTGGTTTGTTGCGGCCAATTCATGGGGGACCGACGGAAAAACGGAATTCTGCGGTCAGTCCGCGATCTTTGGACCGGGAGGTGTACTTTTAGCCGCTGCACCCCGAACAGGCGACGGAATTGTGATTGCGGATGCACCGGAGCATGCTCTGCTGTCCTCCACCTATCCAGCAGAAGGCCAATGATATTCCTGGAGCGAGTCAAATCATTACCTTCCCTTGGCATTGGGGTGTCGACCGAATATGGCGCCTTTGGCGCAGGCGATGGTCTGGACATCCTTCAACTTCGGCGCGAGTACCCTGAATATGCCTCCTTTCTGGAAGTGGGCGTTGAGGTCGTCAAAGGCTTGGACACGGATGCGATGCAATGGGCTAGTGCCGGGCATGCGACCACCTACCATTTTCTGGATGTTAACTTAGATGACCCGCACGACTTTGATGACGAGTGGATGGCACACGTTGGAGCGCTAGTAGAACAATTAAGGCCCGCTTGGATGTGCGGTGATGCAGGTATGTGGCATTTTGGCGCACGCGAGCGCGGACATATGCTGTTGTTGCCTCCCATTCTATCCTCGGATTGTGCTAAAGCCACAGCAGACGGATTGGTTCGTCTACGAGAAGCAACCTCCCTCGAGATACTTCCCGAAAATCCTCCTGGCCGGGCTTTTCTGGGTAACCTCCACCTTCTCGACTTTTACGCACGGGTATGTGAGCAAGCCGATACTGGGCAGTTGCTCGACTGCGCTCACCTTGCCCTCTACCAGCGCCAAATGGGCTATGGTCCATTAGACGGCCTGTCGGACTTTCCATTGGAAAGAGTGATAGAGCTCCATGTGGCTGGGGGCTCTGTTAAGTCACACAACGGCTTTGAATTTGTCGATGATGATCATTCTGTACATGTCCTCGATGCAACATGGGACATCTTCGAATACGTCGTTCCTCGTTGTCCTAATCTGAAAGCTGTCGTGTTCGAGTGTGAACGCAATACGCTGTTGGAGTGTTTGCCTGGCTTTGAGCGCATCCGCCATACCTTAGATACGCATCGAAAGTTGGCAGTGGTCCGATGAGCACCACGGCTCTGCAACGTTTTATTGTTCGGTTACAGTTTGATGCAGGTCTGTGTCGTCGTCTCGCGACCAATCCAAATAACACACTACGGGGAATCGATTTGTCCGCCGACGAACGTGGCTGGTTGTTGGACTCCGACTTTCGCGCCTACACTTCCGACCCGCTCTTTGCGCCGCGTGTCTTACACGCAATCGTGGGAGAATATGCGGCATCCTCTGGTTTGGCTGTGGGTCACTCGAAGCAGGGGTCACGCGTACTCCTGGCATTTTTTCGGTCTGAGCGAGCCCATCGGGCAGTGCAGGGCGGACAGTCGCTGTCATTGGCATTTGGCGACTGGTTGATATCGAGAGTGACAATGGGAGTGTGGTCTGACGCACGCATTGCTGAGCTGGCACGGTTAGAGCAAACCATGGCGCGACTCCGGCGACCTTTTGCAGTCCGTGGTGCACTCACCACGTTGGTCGATACTGTGCGGACGCGTGTTGGTACATCCATACTGTACAGCGAGATTTTAGATGGTCTTACCTCCCACGGTGACACGACCACGGCAGCACTACAGGGGGTAGGAGAGAACCGTCCTGTTGCACGGTTACAGGCCGGTATGGAGTGGGTATTGTGTCGGACGACATATCGCGGACCGGCAGGCCGACAGTCCTTAGAGGTGCTTCCTGATGCGCTGGCGGCGCTCATTGAGACGGCTGCGTCCGGGAGCACACGCGAACAGGTATTGGCACGCGCGCGGGCTCTGGGTGCGGATGCGGGAGAAGATGAAGCCATCATCGCTGACTTGGAGTCCGATCAGGTGCTTGCGTTTTTCGACCCATGATTATTGTGTGAACGACGACTGTCCAACCAGGTGGCGTAAGCAATGTGTGGTCTTGTGGCCGTATGAACGAGAGATATTGAACGTCGATACCAGGCAGGCTACACGTTATGCATGAGGGCACTAGCGCTGAGCTAGAATCTAGAATCTTCGGCTCATGGTGGGTTTGAATACGGTGCAGAATGAGCAGGGTGGTACATGCCTGATGAGCGGTCATGGCCTTATGCGATATTATGGCTAATGGCATCATTCTCCTAGACGCGGAGGATGTTCTGGTGGTGAACAAGCCTTCCGGCATGCCTGTTCACCACAGTCGAGAACATCTGGATGCCGACACAGCGCTATTGCAGCTGGTTCGAGATACCGTTGGGGCATACGTCTATACTGTTCACCGTTTGGATAGAGCGACTTCTGGTGTGGTCGTGTTTGGGCGGACGCCACAAGCAGCTAAGGAGTTACGAGAAGCGGTAGCTAACACCCTGTCGGAGAAATGGTATCTCGCACTGACGAAAGGCAATATGTCATATCCAGTCTCCAGTATTCGCCCTCTGACCAAGCGGGAAACCGGAGTCGTGCAATCAGCCGCTACTACATTTTGGCCTTTGGCGTCGGTACCGATTCCCGGTACTGCGTCCGATTGTTCGCTCATCCGTATTCAGATTCATACTGGTCGGCGCCATCAAATTCGCCGGCATCTGAACCACCTCCGTCATCAGATTCTAGGCGACACCACCTATGGGAAAGGACGCATTAATCGCCACGTACGTAATGTTTGGCGGCTTCCGCGGTTGGCGCTTCATGCCGAGAGGATCGTGTTCCCATGGCGAGGACGACAGATGGACGTTATCGCGCCACTCCCGACGGATCTGATGCGTGTGTTAGCAGTGTCGGGGCTACACATAGGCTTAGCGGAGTAGGCTGTCTAACTACCGGCCGTGAGCCATCGTTGCCATTCATCCGCATCATCTTTCAGTGATTGGCCGGAAAGTGAGCGTAGCGCATCGAAGATCGCCCGCACATTACCGGCATCATCTTCTAGCCGAACGAGTTCAAGCAGCACGTGCAGTGTTTTGCTCTCACCGACAGTACCAAGCGCAATCACGGTTGCCCTTCGTACTGTCGGTTCCGCATCACGGGTCAGCGCGTGGAGTTCTGGTAACGGGGGCTGCTCTGCCTGTAGCACGAGGCCATTGATGGCGGCGATTCGGATATTTGGGTCCGGCGAACGTAATAGCCTCGTCAAAAATTTGCCTGCTCGCTTGTGGTCCGAGTTGGCAATAGATTCGATTAGCGCTACTCGAACTGGGGTTTGCCGTTCGATGTGAAAGGCCTGGATTAGTAATTTATGGTCCGCACCATTGACGGCGATAGCCGCTTGTTGACGGATGCTTGCATCCGAGTGCGACAGTAATGGAGCCGCGATGCGCCGTACGTTCGGTGTCATGCGCGATAGAGCGGTTAAGACATGCCGGAGTGAGGGGGTATGCGGTTCGTGGAGTCGTTTCCTGATCGCTTTCTTTCCATGATGGTCTAGCACCACCAGCGTCCTAATTATTCGATGTACACGGGGTTGGTCGTTTGAGTCTACGGCGTCATCGAGAAGCAGCAGCAGTTTTTCGGCCTGCATCGGTAGGGGGGCTCGGTTACTAGCGATTGCACGAGGTGCGGCTGACAGCATGACCAGTAAAGTCGCTGAGATAACTATCCGTTGCATAGGAATCACCCGGAGCCTCAAGGTAATGTCAGTACCAGCATGCATCCCTCAACGGTGCTCCGCTGACGTGCTGACGGCGCGGACGATAGCAATGACGGAAACGTGTGTCTTGTCGAAAATAGGTTTAGCGACGTTTTGGGATACAAATTTCGCGGCCTTGATAATTACGAAACACAATGTGTTCCGGAGTTTCACGGACTCGACTCTCAGGAACTAACGCTACTTTACCGCCGCCATGCGGTAGGTCGACGACATATTGTGGGACGGCCAGCCCGCTCACATGGCCGCGAAGGCCTTGGATGAGCTGTAGGCCTGTGTCGATGGATGTTCTAAAATGGCCGACGCCCTCAGCTAAATCCGCCTGGAGGATGTAGTATGGTTTCACACGCATCCGCAGCAGTCGTTTATTCAACGTAGTCACGGTATGTACCGAATCGTTTATGCCCCGCAGGAGCACCATTTGATTCTGAATTGGGGTTCCGGACGAGGTGATGCGGTCGCAGGCATCGAATGCTAGTTCAGTGCACTCTCGTGGGTGGTTGAAATGTGTCATGACCCATACTGCGAGGTGTCGACTTTGGACTTGCTTGAGTAGGGAAACGAATTCCGAGTCGATTCGTTGCGGTAGGGTGACTAAA
>PKDL01000345.1 GCA_002863065.1 Pseudomonadota bacterium | reverse complement strand
ATACGATGTCCTGGCAAAGACCCGTTTGCCCGCACTCATCACCAATGCCGCAAGAGCCACATGAGCCCCCACAACCATCACCGCCACACTGCTTTCCTGAACATTCGGGGGTGCACCCATCGCTAGCACAGATCGCTGCGAGGTCGTCACACGCCGGGTCGATATTCACGCATTGCGGATCCCCATTCAATCCAAAACAGAGCGGCTGAATGCAGTTAGTCCAATTGAAGAAGTTGCTGATCGCTTCCGCCGTACCGGAAGATGGCTCACATGTCAGGACACATGCCGTGACATCTGCTGTATGGAACAAGCACGCGGAATAACAATCCTGAGCCCCCGCACAAGACGTAGCCTTGGGAACACAACTTCCAGCAAGATCGCAGGTATCGCCAGCATCGCAATCACCACAGGAGCCACCACAGCCATCCTGGCCACAACTCTTCCCACCGCATGCGGGTTCGCAGGTCACTTTGCATATGTCGTAATTAGCTTTGCAGGCCGGGGTTTGTTGGAGGCAACTTGGATCTGTCGTACCGGAGCAGTCAGAGAAGGCGCAAAAGTAAACGTTTTGGAAGTCGATAGCGGCGTTCGCATCGCTCGGAACACAGGTATCATAACAACCAAAGATATCGGTACCCGAGCCAATACAGTTTTCCAGGCAGGCGAGACCATCGGCGCAGTCTATCGGTTGAGGGCAAAGACCATCGAGGGAGCATAGACCACCATTCGGACACTCGCCACAGCTCCCCCCACACCCATCGTCGCCGCACTGTTTACCCGAGCACTGCGGAACACACCCACATGTCGCCGTCGCTAAATTACAGCCCGCGCCGACCGGACAATCAATATCGCTCTGACAACCGATAGCCTCGCACGTACCAGCAGGAAGGCACTGGCTGCCGAGTGTACAGGTACCACAGCTGCCTCCGCACCCATCGTCACCACAGACTTTGCCGGCACAATCCGGTTGACACTGAGAGGACACGCATAAGCTAACAACACCGCTGCACTCGGGAGTATCTAAACACTCTGCACCTGCGCCAGGTATAGAGCAACCTGGAGCCACGCAAGATAGTACCTCCTGGTAGAGCAGCTGCTGCTCAGCTAATGAAGGGGTGCATTGACCCGCGCAGACTGCATACTCTGAGTTTGCGAGACACTCCGTCAGGCAGGCATAGCTGTCTGAGCAATTATAAAGAACTGCAGAACATTGGCCCTGTGAATTGCACTCAAATTCAGGGTCACATACGCCGCACTGACCACCGCATCCGTCATCTCCGCAATTTTTTCCGTCACAATTAGGGGCGCATATTTGGCAGGTATTCGCCGTAGTAGGCGATGTCGGAGCCAAAATGAAGTCAATGAAACCATCATTGCTATCTTGACCGTTGGGACATCGGGAAAGTCCGAGACCAGGAGCACTCGCATCATCCACGGGAGCAAAACCCGTCATTTGATCAAACCCGGCTATGGTACCGCCATAGCTTACGAAATCGACCAATTGCCCCCCAACATACAGCGCAAGTCCGGAGGGGATGCTGTCTTGTAATTCGAAAGCGGTGACGACGGTCTGGAGCCCACTTATGGGAGCATTGCTCAGAGTGAGATACTCACCAGGCTGGAGGACGAGGTTGGGACTCACGGTGAGCGATATGGTTTGATAGGCAAACCCGGTAAGGCCATCGATCAACTCAAGGGTGGCGTTGATCAAATCCGCTGGATCGCTACCGATATTATAAATTTCAATGAACTCGCCTTCATCGAGCCCTGGTAGTGCATAGTCGAATTCATTGATTATCAGCCCCGGACCGGCGCCATCGCACACAGACCCGTCAGCTGAGCAAATGGTTCCGGGAGCGCAATCTCCACATAATCCGCCGCAACCATCGTCTCCACATACCTTACCCGCACAGTTCGGCGTGCAGGGAGGGCTAGTGCAGAGCGCTTCTAAATCAGCGCAACTGGGCTCAACAGAAATGCATGCCAGGTCGTTGGGTGCATTCTGACACGCAGGCTCAATGCAATTGAACCAGAGCATGTAGTCAGATTGTCCCGTCAGCGGCTGACACTGGTCGTAGCAAGAGGAGGTATCACCGTTAGCGATAGCCAAGCAGTCCAGCGTACAGAAGAACGCGCTGCTGCAATCTGCAGGCTGCGCAATACATGCCCCGGTCGATGAACAGATGCTTCCGTTCGGGCATTGTCCGCATTGACCACCACACCCATCACCACCACATTGTTGGCCTGGAGCACACGATGGAGAACAAACGCATTGACCACCAATGCAATTGCTACCGATTGGACATTGACTATCCGATGCACAGTCCAATAGCTCACACGTACCATCCTCAAGACAGAAGGAGCCCAAAGGACACACGCCACACGTTCCTCCACAGCCGTCATCACCGCACGTCTTACCTGTACATTGTGGAGCACAAACGCATATGCCGCTCGCCAGGTCGCACTGACTCCCAGCGGGGCAGCTCGTGTCGTTCGAACACGTCACAATGTCACATTGCCCATCTTGAGTGCATTGCTCGCCAGAATCGCAGGTACCACAAGAACCACCGCAACCGTCGTCGCCACAGGCCTTGCCTTCACAGACGGCAGTGCACGGATTGACACACGCCTCCAGTAGTGAGCTACAAGAATTCGCGTCGAAGCAGGATGAGGATGTTGCGACCGAGCATATTGGTTCGATGCACTGTCGCCAGGTGATGAATGTATCTAATGCCGCGTTATCTTCCGGGGCGCAGCTATCGAGACAAGGCGTTACCTGTCCTCCGGTATCAACACACTGCTTGGCACAACTCACCGAATCAGCGCACAACACCGGCTGCGAGAAGCATGTACCCGATGGCAGACAGATACTATCCTCTGCACACTCTCCACACGTTCCCCCGCAACCATCGTCGCCACATGTTTTCCCATCACAGCTGGGATTGCAGACGGGACAGAAATTGGGCCCCCCGGGGGTGATAGACGTGACCTTGAAATCCGAGCTATTTTGCTCAGTGTCTATCCCATCAACACATCGTGATATGCCCTCGCCAATTACCACACCAGTATCTTCTGGAGCCCCACCCAAGCCTTCGGTGACTCCTGATAAAACACCTCCATAGCTGACGCTGTCTTTCACATTGCCCGCAATCCCCATGAGCCGAATCCCGTCACTAGCACCGTTCTGTATCGACCATGAGATCAGTATGACGTTATCGGCTAGGGGCTGCGTAGCGACCAGAAGATACTCACCTGGCTGGAGCACCGGGTTCGGCGCCGTACCAAGCTCCAGATTCTGGTACACAGATCCGTTCGCTCCATTGACAAACTCAAGTCGGTAATTGATGAGAGCGACTGGCGCATCGCCGACATTCAGGAGTTCAACGAATTCATTGTCGTCAGATCCCGGTTGGTCGTAATCGACTTCATTGATTACGAGCTTCTCCAAGGTGATATCGACACAGAGCCCATCCAAGCTACAGAAAGTTCCTGTGTCGCAAGCTCCGCAGCTTCCACCACATCCATCCGACCCGCACTCCTTCGCACCACACAGCGGATCACATCCGTAACAAGTGACGTGCTGCGAAAAGCAAGAACCAGTCTCTTGAATTGCAGCCTCCACACACCCAGACTCTGCAGTAGGACACACCAAGGTCAAGCACTCGGATAGCTCATCATATGCCGTGACTACGGACGGCTCAGAAGCCGAACCGCACGCGGCAATACACGGGATATCAGTCGCATCGCACGCCTCAACACATACTGCATATGCGGGGCAATCAAGGGGTGGCGCCACACATTCGCCATCTTCGCAAACCGTGCCAGCGGTACAAAAAACGGGGATGCTTTCACAGCTTCCGTCCACGCAACTATCCGTGGTGCAAGGGTCACCGTCATCGCATGACGCAGTATTCGATACCACGATGCATCCGGTCTCTGACTGACAGATCGCATCGGTGCATGGATTACCATCATCCGTGCAAGTCACTGGAGTGCCGCCGAGGCAATTACCAAATGCACATCCTTCGCCAACCGTACACGCATCGCCATCATCGCAAGCACCGGAGATATTGATCGTCTGGCACCCTGCATTGGAATCGCACTGTTCCGCAGTGCAAGGATTGGTGTCTTGAACGCAGATCACTGGATCTCCAGCGATACAAGCCCCTGCTACGCAATCATCCCCTGCAGTGCAGGCGTCCCCATCGTCGCATGGACCATCCACGTTGACCGTAAAGCATCCTTGTTGCGGGTCACAATCAGCTTCCGTGCACGGATTACCATCATCGCCACACACTAGCGGGGTGCCAGACTGACATTGCCCTTGGGAACACATATCGTCTGTTGTACAGGCATCCCCGTCATCACAGGCCACTGTCGTAAACGCTGTTTCACACTCACCCGACACCACATTGCATGTCGTTGCCGTACAAGCCGTCTGGTCCGCCGCACAATCAGAATCAGAAAAGCAGCCACAATTATTTGGTTCGCCAGGGGTCGCTGTTCGGAGTCGAAAGTCTGCAAAATTATCGTCGGTATCTACCTCGTCCGGACATCTCGACAGACTACCTTCTCCGGAATCAGTGACTGCAGAGGTTCCTTCACCCGCGGGAAATCCAGTGCCGCCATAGGCCAGACTGTCTACGATTTGCCCCTGCACTCGTAAGTTGATCCCATCCGGACCATTCTGAATCACCGTTCCAAGCAGAACCGTCGGACTAATGCTGCCGATGGTGTCGAGAACGGTCTGAGTACCAACCACGAGCCGCTGCCCAACCTGCAGGGCGGGTTGTCCGGTGAGATCGACAACCTGGTAGGCCTCATTGTTAGCACCATTGATAAACTGCAACGAGACCCCATCTAGCCCCTGCGGGGCGGGACCGAGGTTTAGTATCTCGACAAAGTCAGAGTTGTCGGCCCCTGGCTGGTTATAATCAAGCTCACTGAACACCAGCTTGCCGGTATTTTCATCCACACAGGTCCCATTCAGACACACTTTTCCCAGAGCGCACGTCACTGGAGTCGCGGTACAACTGCCCTCGGTACATGTATCGCCAACAGTACATGCATCACCATCATCGCATGGACTATTCACGGCCACATCCTGACAACCATCGACGGGGTCGCACTGGGCCTGCGTACATGGATTATTGTCCTGTTCGCAAACTACGACGCCGCCTCCCGTGCAGGTACCATTTACGCAGGCATCGTTACTCGTACACTCGTTTTCATCCGAACAATCGGCATCAACGTTCGTTATTACGCAACCTGTTTCTGGGATGCATGCAACCGTAGTACACGGATTACCGTCATCTACGCAGACGACCTGCGTGCCGGGGATACAGCTGCCCGCGCTACAGGCATCTCCGTCTGTGCAGGCATTGCCATCATCGCAGGACTCCGAATTTAGGGTGACCTGACAACCATTCTCCGGGTCGCAAAATTCTGTAGTGCACGGATTCCCATCATCTTCGCATGACAACGCGACGCTGGAATCGCATACACCACCGAAGCACACATCAATCGTGCATGCGTTACCGTCATTGCAGGCAGCAGAATCATTATTTTGAGGTGCGCAGCCTGCTTCAGGGTTACAAACCGAGACGGTGCAAGGGTTATTATCCTGCACGCAATCGATCACCTCTCCAGGCGAACAAGCGCCATTGGCACATATCTCTCCTTCAGTGCAGGCGTTTCCATCAGAGCACGGAAGAGTATTGTTCGTTGATTGGCAGCCATTCGCTGAATCACATGACTCCGTCGTGCACGGGTTACCATCGTCGGGACACGACACGGTGTCATTACCGACGCATGTACCTTGAACGCATGTATCACCGGTAGTGCAGACGTTATCGTCTGAACATGGCCCTGCTTTGGGGACGGCAGTGCACCCCTGTCCCGCGAGGCACTCGCTTATTGTGCATTCGTTTCCATCGCTCGGGCATTCCAGAAGCGCACCCGACTGACACGAGCTGTCGACACAAACGTCGTCCACAGTGCATTCGTCGCCATCACTACATGCCACATCATTAGGAAATGATTTGCAGCCTTCTAGCGGGACACACGTCTCGGTGGTGCATACGTTGCCATCATCGGAGCAAATAACAGCGGTTCCCGGCTCGCACTGCCCGTTCACGCAGATGCCGTCTGCCGTACAAAGATCACCGTCATCGCAAGCGCTATCCGTATTCTCCGTTACGCATCCTTGCAGCGGTAGGCATGTAGCGCTAGTGCATGGATTACCATCATCCTCACACTCTATGGTGTCGCCAGGGGTGCAAACGCCATCAAGGCATTCGTCATTTGGAGTACAGACATCTCCATCGTCACATGGGCCGGATACAGAGGTCGTTAGACAAAGACCGGAGGTGACATCACAACTTGCTGAAAGACAAGATGTCTCAAGATTGGAACAACTCTCATTTGTAGTACATGCAGGTACATCACACACGTTGCCAATGCCTGGCGTCAGTGGACTGTGACTCCACGTAGTACTCACCGTACCGTCGTCATCCGTTGATATGCATCGGCTCCAACCTCCGGGGCCAGGATCGACAGCGAGCGGGGCACCCACGTCAACCCCAGTCACACTGCCGCCAACGGCTATGCCGTCAATGAAGACATCTCCGGTGCGAAGTCTCAGAGCAAATACATCATCAGGAAGTGATTCGTTGATTACCAGTGTCGCTGCAGTGCCATCAACAGCGTCTAATACCGTTTGATCTACAAGTAATAGATGGGCTCCTGGATCGAGTGAACCCGCAGGACTCAATGCAATCGATGTCACCAACTGACCGTCATTTCCAGCGATAACATCCAAGAACACCGGCCCCAGTTCAAGGACTTCCGAGCCTACGTTTTGTAGCTCAATGAAGTCTGAGGTCGTTTCCTCTCCCTGCCAATGGTCGATTTCGTTCAGAACGATCGCCGGTATGTTGATGGCCTGGCAAGCACCTGCAATACAGGTAGCAGTATCTCCGCAATCTAGTAGGGAACCAGAGACGCATTCGCCTCCCGCACATTGGTCATTTACGGTGCATGGATTGTCGTCCGTGCAGGGTTCGGCGTTTGGAACCGATTGACAGCCCAATGTGCTCTGACAAATTTCGGTCGTACAGGGGTTACCGTCATCTTCACATTCTACCGCTGACCCAGGCTGACAGACCCCCTGCTGGCAACTATCTCCACTAGTGCATTCATCATCATCAGAGCATGGCCCCTCGACATATTCCGAGTTACAAGTACCCGAGTCGCTGCATACCGCCACCGTGCACGGGTTATCATCTTGGGGACATGACGCATTAGAATCACAGAGAGTCGATATGTCGTCCTCTCCGATGTCATCCACCGACGTACCATCCTCATCAGCTGTAGAACTATCAGTCGCTAGGGCCGTATCTTCTCTCGCCCCTGGGCCTGGCGTCTCTCCCAAAATATCGGTAGCCGATGACGTATCCGCTCTTGTCACGACATCGTCGGTACCTAGAACATCCAACGGGTCACCTGTATCAACAAGGACCACATCATATTGCCCACCCGGCGCCAGTTCTCCACCTTCGCAAGCAAGCGTGACCATCCCTACCGCTAACCAACCGACGGCACAGCCCAGTGTGTATCCGTGTGCAGCACGCATATTATTTGTTCCTCCCCGTACTCGCCGCGGGTCGTTGGGTGACGTTGCTATCGGCAAGGCGATAGTTGACTAACAATTGACGTAATCGACCACCGTTTTACCGGACATGCATGCAGAGAGAAACTCATTTTGAAGGCTGAGAGTAATCTGCGGGTCACATCGTAATGTAGCACAAGGAAGTCGCCTGCGGCCGTTTCGATTACAGTGCGAACGTGCGCGGACCAGACGCTCGGCTCAGTCAATGTGCGGGCTACTCTTCAAAGATGGACCAATACTCTTCGCTGCGAACAACAGCAACGGTGCGTTGCATCATCATCCAGGCAGAGCGGAGGAGCTTGATATCGGCCGAATCAACCGGCTGAAACCGCAAACCGACACGGTAGCCACCGACACGGCGTAACTTTCGCTCATAAACAATACTCGCATGAATAAACCGCGACTCTGTACGGCCATTCACGTAGATAAATAACTCACCCGCTTTGGACAGTGACCTCTGCACGACCATGGCACAACCGCCAAATGAAAAGTCGATAAGCCGTCCTTCAAACGCCTGAGGTGTTTTCGTTCCCGAACGAAGCTCACCTTTGATGGTCGGTACCACCGCATTATCAGCGGGCGATAATACCCTATACGTTTCGCGGCGATTCATTTGCTCAACCGGCTCACCTGAACGATAGGTACCAAGCTCCGTGCGCAGGGCAGCAACTTCCTTCCAGAATTTGTCGGTTGCCGGTTCTCCAACGCGACTAATGAACCGATACACATCACCCCGGACGGCAAAATCTATGACAACCGGGTCGGAAAGCTCCTCTGAAACGGACTGCATCTGCCGCACTGGCAACGTAATAGCGGTAGTCTCATTATCTGGGGCCGCATTGGGAACCCAATGTACATACTTTCCACGGAGAAAAAGCCATTCCAGTAGAATTTAGGAGCAAAAGAAGGAGGCGTTAACTGCAAATTAAAGTTGCAACACAATTTGCCACTGATTTGCCAAAGTAGCAAATGCAAATGGAAAAGACTGTTACGAGCAGAATACTGCAGAGATCACATCAC
>PKDL01000180.1 GCA_002863065.1 Pseudomonadota bacterium | reverse complement strand
AGTCAAATAGCCTCTCTCCATCGAATGGAAGCGGTATCAGTCGCGACACATTTTCCACACAGGCTCGGCCGACATAACAGACGCGCTGTCCGCGCTCATGGCTCATGAAGCGCTTACCATCCGATATGAGCAACGCCACCGTATCGTCGGACGGTGTTAACCCCTCAAAACGAAAGCTGCCCGGACGCTTACCAAGGATGTCGACTTTTCCCTTGATGACCCCATTCGGCCCATAGAACTCCATCCGTGTCGTATATGCCATCGACGTCGTTTGCCGAGCATACGCCCGCATCCGCCGCGCGAGCTCCGTACCGAGACGCCGAGCACGATCAAGCTCCGCACCCGATTCCAGCATCACGGACGGACGTTCAAAATGCTGTGGGCAACAACCCGTCAACGAGGAAATACATACGAGGGACCACATCACTGATGCCAAGGTGGCGGTGCATCGGATCCAACATAATGGTAGGCGTGACAACATCCGTGGAGTGTAGTGTGTTCGTTGCCGTGTGGCGACCCCGTGGAATCTCAATCGACTGGGTCGATTGAGATTGCTTTAATTCCAATTCCAGAGATGGCGGTAATAATTCGATTCTCACTGGGGGCATACGCAAGAGCCTCGATGGTTCGCCCATGCAGACCTCGCGTGATGTGCACAGAGGAATCCTCATCACCCAGGAGAACGATTCCTTCTCCCCCGGCGATCCACCGGCCATCCGTCGTGAATGCGACACTTTCAGTCCATTCACGGGAAACGGATGACACCGTGGCTCCGCCATCTGTCGATAAAAATACGCCACGACCAGAAGAGATAGCGACACGCTCCGGGTTACGCGAATCCACAGCCACAGATGTCAGGTCAGTATCGGACTGAAGGCGCTGACTCGCACCATTTTCATATTGCCAAAGTCCGACGGCTTCGGATTCTTCATCGGCTGTTATCGTAAAGAGTACGCGTTCAGGTGAGGCCAATGCGATGGCACTTATCCCTGCGCCTACCTCCGAGACATCCGTAAATCGTCGGACTTCATCATGGGTTTCGCCTCCGTTATTAGAGCGATAAATCACCACGTCAGAACGGCCTATTCCAGTGACTGAGCCACCAGAGGCGTCCACTCCCGCAGGTGGAACGGTAGACGTTCCAAACCACAATTCCAGTCCACTGCTATCGGTAGCTAGAGCGGTAAAGTACGCACCATCAGCGACCGAGGACCACGTGGCTCCTGAATTTTTTGTGGAAAGCACACCCACGGATGCAGCGATGAACGCAGTAGACGGCGTCTCGCGTGCAATGGCAAGCTGCTGAACATATCGCGTCTCCAGTGCTACCTGGTGCGTGAAGGTGGCTCCACCATCGGTCGATGCATAAACCCCACGGCCACACATCCCAGCAGCCAAGATGAATTGACCGGTCACATCGGTAGCTACCGCACCACCATCTGCCTCCGAAGCAGCGACCGCTGACCAGGCACCCGCCTCTGTCACATATGCTGTTGCCCCATCCGATGGGCCAGATACAGGAGGGTCAAACGCCTGAAAGTACTCTTGATAATGCCCGGGATCTGGACTGGCGATGAGATACCGCCCACCGAGTACCGCGATCGCCACTTTATCTCGCGTATCGTCGGAGATCGTATCCACGGTATTTCCCGTAACGCGATATACCCCCGCTGCACTAGCCACAACCACGCCGCCGTTCACTTCATCTGATGTAATCGCTCCAATCAGGCCACCTGGGATGCCTACTACCGGTGTAAACACCTCACCATCGATGCGGAATAATCCGTCTGCGGCGCCTGCGTATACGGTGTCACCGACATTGGCGAGTGATGTCACGTTGAGTGGTCCGTCCACAACCGCCACGAAGGTACCGCCTACGTCACGGTACACTCCATCCTCCGTGCCGATGTAAGCCGTGCCATCTTCGCTGAGAGCGAGACTTGTCGCCCCTATCGGACCGGGTTGACTCGACCAGCTGCCACCGCGGTTCAATGATTCCAGCACGAGCCCTGTCGCGGATGCAGCCACCACTCGGTCCGGAGCACTTCGGTCGTGTACTATCCCGAATACGCCCACAGAACGGTCCTTGTCTGCCACCGTCGCCACACGGCGTACGACTTGCCACGAAAGCCCGCCGTTGCGTGACCGGTGAATTTGACCCACTTTATCGCCCACCAATACACCGTCGGCATTTTCCGGATCGGGGGCTACGCTGAGAAAGTGGAGTCCGTTATATACCGGGTGATAGGTGTCACCACCATTGTCCGACCGCAATACCCCTACAGACGCATAACCGCTGGCGAGCCATACTCGCTGCCTGTCCGCGGGTGATACGGCAGCGGCAACGATACCTCGAATCGTTCTGCCCCCCAATTCACGCGCCATAGGCGCCGCTCCCGATAGGCGGATGTCGGCAAGGCGAAGTGCCACCTCTCCATCGACTTGAATCCACGCCCGCCCCTGTTCGAGAGGCTCGGGGACGAGACCATCAAATAGAGTCATCCCATTAATATCGACCTGAATACGCTCGAGCATCTGCCCAGGTAGGTACTCTCCTCTGATCCGCAATGACCATGGCTCACTTTGTTGGATGCGGTCTGCGATGACTGAGCTCGATGCCAATTCGATCGTGCCACCTTCAGTGGCACGCAGTAGTCGGCAGGTTGTTTCCGTGAACTCCACCACGTAACCCAGGCGTGTCTGCGTCCAATCCTCAGCAGGATCGGCCTCTTCATTCGGATCGTATCCCGTCCGAATGTCTTGACCCAGGTATCCAATAGCCAATCGGCCACGATGGCTTGCCACTTCTACATGAAGCTCTGGGTATCGTGCCTCCGTTTCGAAGACAGCATGACCACCTCCGCCTAGGAGGAGCGCATCGCGATATTCCCAATTTGGTCCAGTGAACCAAAAGCCTTCGAGTACGCTAGAGGCGCTATTTATATCGATAATAGACGTGCTAGATAATGGTGCCAGTGACGGCTCTGGTTCCGCTGTGCAGCCCACGACAAGACAGGACAACCACACACCTAGTCGGACCATATTCATGGGAGTAGTGTGCGGTGTTCGATGCATAGGAATCAACGCCAATGGCTAGCCTCAGCTCGTAACATGCGTTCCGCTGCTAGCGTAGCCGCAATGCCATCCACCAATGTTCGTTTCGGCCTAAATCCAACCGCTCGTGTGAGTTTTCCAACATCTAAGACGATGGCGGGTGCTGCCTCTATCGATCCGTATTCCACCGCCACCGGTCCTGCCGTCGCACTCCGGAAGGCAGCCACCACATCGTGCACGGTCGTGTGATATCCAGACCCGAGATTATATACGGTGTCCTGCAGTTCACTCCCATACGATATCACCGACATAATACCGTCCACAGCATCATCAACATGCAACAAATCCAGCACTTGAGAACCGTC
This sequence comes from Pseudomonadota bacterium, assembly GCA_002863065.1. Lineage (GTDB taxonomy): Bacteria > Myxococcota_A > UBA9042. Next base: position 5,294 of record PKDL01000180.1, on the reverse strand, counting down.
CCCATGGACGGTAACAGGAAGACCATCAATGATGCTGTCGATTGCATTGGGTATGAGCCGCGTCCGATGAGGATCCGCAGGACCGTACACATTTGCGAGTCGCAATACGACCACGGGTATATCAAAACTCACACGATACGACTCAGCTAAGACTTCCGCGCAGCGTTTTCCTGCGGCATACGGGCCCAAATTCGTCCCAACGTCATTCTCGCCAATGCAGGTTGTGACCATACTCTGTGCTGGCTGAGAGTACACATGGGCCGAGGACAGCATGACGATTGAGTGCATCGCTGTGCTTCCACGAGCAGCCTCTAGAACGCTCCAGGCACTCGCTATGTTTGCTTCAAAAGAGGAGATGGGGTTCGACAGGGATCCCTGCGGTAGGGGCTGGCCCGCCAGATGTACGATGGCAGTTACCTCATGCTCATCTACGAGTCGCCTCAATAACGACAGCTGGCGAACATCCCCCTGCGCGATGGTCACACGCTTCGAGAGGCCCAGAACGTGTAATGGACTGCTAACACGCTCCCGACGAGTGAGTGCCACCACATGGTCCCCGGTATCGACCAACCGCCGACAGAGATGCGCTCCCAAGAAACCACAGGCACCGGTAACCAAGACAGTCCGCCCCATTGCGTTCGCCAGCCCCCCTTCAAGTGCCATATCGCTGTGCGCGTTCATCGAATCGAAGATGCAATACGAAAAGAGACGGATGTAAACCATCTCAAATTCACATTAGTGCCCCGTCATGCTGCCTCAGGCTACCAAATGGTCTGGTGGTGTCTAGAGTACGCGACCTCCCAGGTCTGACCTCCAATGGCTTAAGGGAAATACATACCGGCACTCTACGACACTGTTCTGGACCCTAGCCCGCAGTCTACCTACTCACATGGAGTGCCAATTTTGACATCATCGACGTAGACCCCCTCATTTATCGGCCCCGGGACGTCGTCTATCGAATCAAATTGGAAACGCATGCGAAAGGGACCACTGACGTGCGCAGAGATATCCAGCAACACTGATTTCCATCCTAAACCAGGCCCTAGATTATAATTTTTATTCCAAATCTCAGTGGCAACCCCAGTCTGCTCATCGACAACTTCCAGCCAGAATTTATCCACTGATGTAATCGCTTCAACGGCCGCGTTTCGCTCAAAAGAAAGCATGACAGTGCTGGATAGTACGGGGGTAATTACTGGACTTGTGACCGTCCCTGCCGTGGTACCCACCGAGATAGTCATTGCCGGAAGTGCACCGTAGTAGAGGGACTGTCCGGCACTAATATATTGGGCGGTTGCAAGCTGCCACTTCGCAGATGACGCATCGGCTATCACCGACCACTGGAGAGTGGCCGCATTGAAATCATCTTCCCAGTACGGAATGAGCGGCTGAGCATTCGCTACACCGCAAGCAAAGGCGTCGCATACCGACTCCCCGCAGCCGTCAGGCGTAGAAGGGCAATCCGGATCGGCTGTACAGCAGCCATTCCCACCCAACGGCGCCACGGAACAGAACCCCGCATCGGCCTGACACGTGGAGCTAACACAGCCATTCAATGCTACGCAGTCGGATGCCTTCGTACACGGTATCGGCGACCCTAACGCGAAAATGCATTTACCAGAGAGGCAGCGATCCACCGTCAATGCGTGCCCATCATCGCAATCCTCGTCAGTGACGCAGCAATCCTCCACATCCAGCCAGCTACAGCTGCCCTCAACGCAATCCGCCCCGAGGCAAGGCGAAAGCGATGGACAATCGGAAGCTAATTCACACGCGGAACTTCCATTCCAACATAGGCCAGCAACGCATATGTCGTTTGTCGTAGAGTCGTCATCGCTACAATCTTCGCTGGTAGCACAGCAGCCATTACTATTAGGCGCCACGTCGTAGGTGCATACGCCTGAGATGCATTGGTCTACCGTGCACGGGTTGGAGTCATCGCAAAGAATATCCAGGACGCAACCGCACTCCCCACCACTTGAGGTCGTGGGATGAATACACTGATTTGCGACACAGGTATCGGTGGTGCATGCATTGAAATCGTTGCAATCCGATGCATCTAAACAGCACAGATTATCACCTGGAACATTCGAACATTGGAGCGTGGCAAAGTTACATTTATCGGCAGTGCACTCAATGCCATCATCACACGCACTGTCGGCCGTACAACAACCTGGTATCGGTGGATACTTGCAGGCCCCATCTACGCAGAGATCATCAGTGCAATTGTCGAAGTCCTTGCACTCTGATGCTAGCTCGCATTCAGGTGCTGCTACATCCGTTTTACTACCGCTATCGCTTTCCCATGACGCATCCTCCTCATCACAGCAGTCCACGACCAATGGACCGTCTGGAACCGTGTCAGCATCGTCCAGTCCGACACCGGGTAATCTCTGAGAATCTCTGACCGAGCTGGGGGTGTCCTCGACCGATGAACTCGCGTCTTCCACCACCGTGGCCGTGCTATCCGACGAGTCATCTGCGTCGCAAGCGGTACCGACGGTCAGGAACACGACGGCTAGCGCATGCCAGATCAAGGTGCAGCGTACGGTATTCACAATAGAGATTACTCCAAGTGGGGGAGATTCATCAGGCGTACGCAGGGTATCCATGGACCTGTCGAAATCAACCTTCTGCTGAGGGGACCTATATTGCCGACCACACCGATGGATCTTCGCAAGCCTTCACTCACAGACTTCGAATACATACGAGGCCAAGAACCGAGATGAGATGGGGTGCTGTATCGGCCTAACGGAACGCGTGGTAACGAGACGGGCAACGCGTACTCCAAAGGATGTGTTGGAGCCTACCGACAAAATAATGATATCCGATGGAATGGTCTAGGTTGCGGCGCGTCTGAATAGTCATCACACTATAACCATGTCGAAGCGATACTGCCCTACAGACGGAACAGAGCTCACTGCGCGACAAATGGCCGGCGAGACGGTAGACCAGTGCGATGTCTGCTCTGGTATCTTCTTTGATGACAAGGAGCTGGAACGCACGATGGAGCTCGTATCTCTCTTCGAAAATGTATCACTCGATGAAGAGGACATCCCATCTGTCCCCTGCGCTGAGATCAAACGAGCGGTCTCATGCCCGGCCGACGGCAGCGCCATGCAACCGACCGAGTTGGGCGGCACCATTGTGGATGTTTGCCCCACCTGCGGCGGATACTGGCTTGATGGCGGTGAGTTGACGGCACTGCGACTCGTACAGGCGAATATCGAAGAAAATCTCAATCTATACATGCGGCTGGGTAGCTAATGGAACTTCAGCCTCCACAACGTTTCATCAACAAGCGTCTCGTCGTGGTAATCAACAAAATGTGTGTTGCCATGAGTGGGGGCTTGGCGACCACAACATCAGGTATTCGGCCGGGAGCAAATCTCGGATTCGTCGACCACGTCTTCGTCAACGAGCTGTTCGGTCAGCCTCTCTACGCCGACATTTTTCATCAAGCCGCCGCGTACATGTTCTACATCGTGAAAAACCATATGTTCCTAGATGGTAATAAACGCACGGGACTCGCATGCGCCGTCACTTTCCTGCAGTGGAATGGTATCCGATTCGCGGCATTCGATGAGGATGCAGTGTTTGATTTTGTGATGGGCGTCGCGGCCGGCGAAAACAATGCCGATCTCATGATACCCATCATCGCCGAATGGCTACATTCCCTCAGGGACTCGCCGCCCGCATAAGAGACCAGCCACTGTGATTACAGCAGTCACAGGAACCGAAAATCGTCTCCATTCAGTGCGCTATGCCTGGGAACCGCACAACCCGAGGCTGAGTTATGGTAGAACAAGTTCTGCAGCCCGCTGATTACTGAGGAACACGATGCACCGCCGATTATTACCGCCCTTACTCTTTCTACTTATGATCACATCGGCCTGCGCACGTGACGATGCAACCGACGACACCGCTGCTGCCAATGATATGTCCGAAAGTGATGTGGATGTTTCCTCGGACGATATTCCACCGGCCGATCCGCCCGATGCAGGGTCTGCAGAGCCCTCCGGGCCAGACTTGACCGAGGCCACCTTCAGTATTCGAGGCACGCTACGACAACTCTACATCTGGAATGCTCCGGTGGAGAGCGCAATGGAAGTGGTAGGCCCCGACGGTACTCTGCTAGCCGCTGGACAGACCGACGACTACGGTAGCCTGGTCATCCGAGACCTAGCCCCTGCCAGTGACCTGACTGTCCGCGTGAAAGATGCCCCCGAGAACCGGGCCACGGAGGTACGCATCATGAGCGAAGCGGACCTCGCTCCGGACCCAGAACTCTATGCCTCACAACCACTACAAGCCGGCAATAACTACATCACGATGCGAGATGGCACCCAGCTGCATGTGTTCGTATCGCTTCCAGGACCGGTCGAAGACGGCCCCTACCCCACCGTGGTGAATTACTCCGGATATAGCCCCGGACAACCCGGGCAAACACTATCTGACGTCGTAGAACCCTTCTGTGAGGACTTCCCGGTGTTGTGCGACGTTCCATCCTACGGAGCGGGTATTTTTGTCGGACTGATGGGCTACGCTTCGGTGGGAATCAACATGCGGGGTACCGGATGTTCGGATGGTGCCTACGACTTCTTTGAACCGCTCCAGCTCATGGACGGCTATGATATCGTCGAAATCGTGGCCCGCCAGGACTGGGTCAAACACAACAAGGTCGGTATGGTGGGCCTTAGCTACCCGGGTATTGCCCAGCTTTTCACGGCAAAAACTCAGCCACCGTCCCTCTCGGCCATCACTCCCATGAGCGTGCTTGCCGACTCGGCCTCATCCACACTGGCGCCCGGCGGGATCTTCAACGATGGGTTCGCATTAGAGTGGATAGAAAATGTACTCGACCGCGCAAAACCCTATGGCCACGGCTGGATTCAAGACGTCATCGATAGCGGCGACCTCAAGTGCGAAGAGCACCAAAAGCTTCACGGACAGTTGGTGGACGTGGTCGCGAAAGCCTTAGCCAACCCCTACTACACCGAAGAGGTTGCAGCCCCCTTGGACCCCAGTTCCTGGGCGGATGAAATCACCGTGCCCGTCTACCTAACAGGCCAATGGCAAGACGAACAGACCGGCCCACACTTTGCGGCATTACTCGATAAGTTTACGTCCAGCCCGGACGCCCGGTTCACCGTCACCAACGGCGTGCATGTCGACGGCTTTACTCCGCAGATCATGATGGAGTGGAAGACCTTCCTAGACTTTTATGTCGCCAAGCAGGTGCCTCGTCTCGATCCACTGGTACGAGATCTCGTGCCCTTGTTCTACTCCACCTT
>PKDL01000089.1 GCA_002863065.1 Pseudomonadota bacterium | reverse complement strand
TAGCACCCCGAGTATCAGATCGAGTTGATACGATTGTTTACGAGCCTCGTGGAGGTCAGGTTGTACTGCTTGACCTCGCTGTGTAAGGACGCCTGTCTGGCTGGAATCTTCATGATTCATAGTCGACGTGGTGCTCCAACGACAGATATGTTCAGGATGCGGGTTTTGATGAGCGCCGTTGGACGTGTGTGTAGAATACGAATTCGCTGTCGCCTCATCACCGTCTGTCGTGCTTTGTATGCGCTAAGACGCGGTCCTGGTTGGGTTGAGTTCTCGGATATGGACACTTTCGCAGGCATAGGTGGCAGCCGCCATAGACGAGCGGATTCTGGTTTCAACACGGTCTACTCCGCAGATGTCAGTCTCTGCGATACGAACCTACCATACGAGTAGGCAGTGCCTAAATTGTCGCTTAGCCGGAAAGTGTGTGGAGTGGTTTACTGAAAATCTCGGGATTGGATATTGGGCTGTTCTTTTAGCCGTGTGAGCGGGACTACCTTGGTTGCCTTTAGGCTGATTGAACCGGTCGCAGACTGCAGCTGGCCCTCGATGAGCACGAGTGGATAGCGCGTAATTTCTGTTTTCTGCCGCTCGAATAGCTGCGGGTTTACAATGACATTTAGGAGTTCGGTCTCGTCTTCGAGGGAAAGGAATACAAAGCCTTTGGCTGTCGATGGGTGCTGACGGCCAATAATAAGACCTGCTACGCGTGTCGATATTCCATCTCGTAGCCGTGTTAGATCACAGATTGCGATGGCTCCACGTGCCGCAAGAGATTCACGTAAGAAAGAGACGGGGTGAGCATCGGCTGAGACCCCTGTGACTTCAAAATCCGCACTCACCTCTTCCTGGCGTGTCATGCTGGGAAATGCTGCTCGAGGATCATCGGGGAGAGGGATTTGGTGCTCTCCAGCAGGTCCACGAGGTCGTAAGACATTCCAAAAAGCCGCCCGACGGCAGAGGCGAACGATAGCTGGACTTCTTGAATCCACTTGGCGGTTTAGGCTCCGAAATGCCCCAGCATGGGCCAGCTTTGCCAAGGCTCGGCGATCAAAGCCCGTCTTTTCAGCAAAGTTATCAACGGTACGAAATGGACGAGATAAACATGCAGTGTCATACGACGATTTTGCTGCAGCTCCTAAGCCATTGACATATCGGAGACCCAGTCGGACTGCATGATTTTCCATCGTACAGTCCCACTGACTATATTCGACATCGATTGGAAGAAAGACCACTCCATGCCGTTTGGAGTCTTCAATGAGGGTGTGGGGGGAGTAAAAGCCTAGTGGCTGGCTGTTGAGCATTCCCGTCACATAATGTGCTGGATAGTGCGTCTTTATCCATGCAGATGCATAGGCGAGCAATGCAAAAGAGATCGCGTGGCTCTCCGGAAATCCGTATTCACCAAACCCTTGTATTTGTTTGAATATCTGCTCAGCATATTGAGTGGAGATACCGCGACTGGTCATTCCACTAATCAATCGCTCCTTTACATCTCCCATGTTTCCCCGCTGTCGCCACGCTCCCATTTTTCGTCGTAGCTCATCTGCTTCGCCTGGAGAAAAGCCTGCGACTTCTACTGCCATTCTCATCACTTGTTCTTGGAACAGAGGCACTCCTAAGGTGCGCGCAAGAATTGGTACGAGTGAGGGATGTGGAAAGCTAATAGGTTCTTCGCCATTTCGGCGGCGCAAAAAGGGGTGCACCATACCGCCCTGGATTGGGCCTGGCCGGATGATGGAGATAGCGATAACTAAATCATAAAAGCATTTGGGTTGAAGTCGAGGCAGCATACTTTGTTGGGCGCGACTTTCGATTTGGAACGTCCCGATAGTATCCGATGCAGATATACGCTCATAGGTCAGTTCATCGGATTGAGGTATTGACGCTAGCGTGTAGCGACGTCCTTCATGTATCTCGATAAGTGACATACTTTTGCGGAGAGCAGTCAGGATCCCAAGGCCAAGTAAGTCGAACTTACACATCCCCAGTGCGTCCACATCATTTTTATCCCAGGGAATAATGGCTCTATCAGCCATCGCGGCATTTTCGAGCGGAGCGATGTCAATCAGCGGCTCAGCGGTTACGATCATGCCACCCACATGAGTGCCTCTGTGTCGAGGGAATCCAAGTATTTGCGGGACAAATTCACGAAGCTGAGCGGCAGCTGTTGAGTCGGTATCTACCCCCGCTTCGAGGAGGAGGTTCGATTCCAAAGGAGCTTCCATTGTCCACTGTGATAGCCCTTTTGCCAGGCGGTCTGTTTGATCGATGGTTAATCCAATCGCTTTACCTACATCGCGCACAGCAGAGCGAGGTCGATAGCAAATGTTGGTACACACGAGCCCTGCATGGTCCCGACCATAAAAGTCGTAGACCCATTGGATGACCTCCTCGCGTCGCTCATGTTCAAAGTCGACGTCGATATCGGGTGGCTCACCACGCTCTAGTGAGATAAAGCGCTCAAACAATAGCCCGGCTTGAACCGGCTCAACCGATGTTATCCCGAGTGCATAGCAGACAGCGGAGTTTGCAGCAGACCCACGCCCTTGGCACAGGATACCCTGACTTCGGGCGAAGCGGATGATGTCATACATGGTCAGGAAGAAGCCTTCGACTTTGAGCGTTTCGATAAGCTCCAACTCATGGGCTAGCTGGTATTTGATTTGGTCAGAGGGGTGAGCGCCGTACCGTTCATTCGCCCCCTGTGCAACGATTTGGCGGAAGTATGTAATCGGTGTTTCGCCTGGTGGCAGATGCTTCTCAGGGTATACGAAGCGAAGTTCATCGAGAGAAAACGTACATCGCTCCGCAAGCACGTGGGCCCGATCAATCGCTTTTGTCAGTCCAACCTGAGTAAATCGATGATGCATTTCACGAGGCGATTGGAGGTGCTGTTCACCATTCGCTTGGAGTAGATAGCCACAGCGGTTGAGGGGTGTATTGTGTGCAATGGCGGTAAGCACATCCATTAGTGGCTTGCGTAGGGGCGTATGGTATCTCGGAGCACCTGAGGCGCATAGGGCAATACCTGTTAGTTGGGATAGTGACTTGGCATCGCGTAGGCGTGCTGCATCATCCGGTGCAAAGTTTCGGGTGACGAGTAGAGAGAGATCGTCAGCAAATGCAGATTGCAACCGCCGGATTATGGGTGGCGCACAAGCGGTGGTCAAAAGGCACAATAGTCCATCAGAGGATGTGATGATGTCTTTGAGGTAAACCCCTGGAGCACCGCGAGGCTGTGAGCGTCGTGCGTGGGTTAGCAGGCGTGTAAGTTGGCGGTAGCCGCCGCGATTCTTGGCTATCAAAAGAATATTCGGGACGCCTGGATCGAGTAGGTTGAGTTCAGTGCCAATGCAGAGTGATAGGCCTGTTCGTTTTGCCGCTTCGTGCGCACGTACCACACCACCGACCTCGTTGAGATCGGTAATGGCCAGTGCGCGGTACCCCAACCCCGAGGCTGTTTCTATCATCTCTTCTGGACTGGATGCAGCGGCAAGAAAGGATGCATAGGTCCGAGAATGAAGTTCTACAAAGCTCATATCGTCTGACCTTCGAGCTTAATGGAGGAAACTAAATGGTCCATTTGTGAAGCGGCCTCACTAATCAAAGTACCCATGGAGAAACCAGCTAGACGACGCAATATCTCGAAAGATCCATGAGCGTCGGCCCCATCTATCGGAAATCACCCAGTAATCGCGTGCAATGGGATCACTATCCCACCATCCGGTAACCAATCGCTCCGGACCCTCAAGTGCTCCTGGGGGCTCAGTCTGCTGTTGCAAGTGCTCTAAGGGGGCCGGAGTACGCAGGAGTCGGGTAGGTCGAGGCCCAGGTGGTGGCGCCGCAGTTTGGCTTGTGCGGCCCATTGAGGTCAGTTCCCAAGCCCGTTCCGGTCGATAATCCTCTCGTAGGCTAGGGGTAAAATACTCAACGCCAAGTGTCGCTGCGAGCCGAGCGACGGTGGTTTGAATCGTCTCAATGGGTTCAGGGTCGCCAAAGAGTTCCAGCTGTTTTGGTTGAAGTAACGTGGCATGCTCGACTTCGAGCATGATGGATTTGACAGGGCCGGAAGGTGGCTGTCGGTTGAGGCGACTCCGGATAAGTTGCATGAGGATGACGGCATCTTTCTTGGGATGCCCTAACGTGATTGTTATGCGATGCGTGCGTGCCGGGCGTTGTAGGTGTGTGAGTGCGCTGCTCATTAATAATGAGAGTTGTTCAGGGTCTATACCAGGGGCTTCGTAAGCTGCATCGAGAGTAAATTCTAGAGTGAGGGTTTCAATACCCTGTCCTCGTCCTTCCAGTCGGTTCAGACCGCGGTCAAGTAGACTCTTAATGCTGAAGCAGAGTGGTTCAAGTCCATGTACTGTGTCGTCGCATTGAAAGAATTCTCGGATAATCTCTTCTGGCGTATAGGGCGCAAGATGTGCGTGTTCCAGTCCATGCGCCTGTCTCCAGAGAGAGTAGACCTGTTGCCCAAAGCGTCGGGCAAGTGATGCGCTGGGCAATGCCATGAACGCCCCTACGGTACGGATACCAACGACATCGAGTGCATGAAATGCACGCGGGGGTAAGCCGACTGCTCGTAAACCAAGTCGCGCGACTTCCTTCATCTCATGGGCCGGGGCAGGGCAAGGATTGACGTCAGTTTTCCGAATCGCTTCATCTGATACGAGTGCTCGAGCCAAGAATGGTGTGGTAGCGATTGAAGCTGCTCCCTGAAGTTCTTGCGCTCTCAAGACGTCCAATAGCGCAGGTACGCTCACATCAACACCGTATCCAGTATCGCCTGCCTCTCCTGAAGAGACGGGGGTTACGACTCCGGTAGTATCGATAAAGACTGTATCTGGAGCTGAAATAGAGACTAAGGGACCAAATCGACCGAGCGTATCCGCCAAAGCTGCCAGTGCTTCGGTGGTTTGTTCCTTGGATTCGTGAATAGCTACTAACTCAGGACAGGCACCATGTGCTGCGGCTAAGCTACTGCCTAACTGCACTCCACATTCGATAGCGAGTTCGTTGGTTGCAATGACTTTGGGCTGAACATCGCCATTGGTGTCGGAAACTGAGGAAATCAAGGCTGCTGCGATGTGTTTGCGATCTGTTACTCGGAAGCGCTTACGCAGCACCGTTTGTAATAAAAGGTTGGGTACCCGCACACAGGCAATTCGCGTCTGTGTTTTTGAAGAGATGCGACTCATCCGACCTCCAATCGCGCGGTAGAGCTGGCGCAGGTCTCAAGCTCAAGCCGATAGGGGGTTGGTACGATCGAATGTGGCGTCAAGATGCATAGACCACAGCCGGTGCCGCGTACCCGATGTCGAAGGCGGTGATAGGTACCGAGGCGTAGTGGAGGGGTGTGTTGGGGTATATCTAAAACAATAGAGTGAGCTGAACCACCCCTGAGAATGATCTCGACAACCTGTAGTGCCTGTTGGAGGTCGGAAGGATGAATTAGCAGTAGCTGTTTCAGAGGAACACCAAGTGTCGCCGCTGCGGGTGGGTACAGCGAGCCTGTCAGATCGATCCAGACTGCATAGCGATTTATCTGCTTGTGCAGCGTGTTGACGCTTTGAAGGGCAGCCGCGATTGAGCGGAGTACTATGCTGCAGCCTCCTGCACCAGGGCGTCCCACGACCTCACTTATCTGCCCTTCGTGGAATGGCGACGTGTTCACACCGTTATCCGAGAGAGGCTCTACCACTGGAGGGAGGCGTGTTTGGCTGGATTGTGATGGCTCTGTTTCCGATGGCTCTGTTCCCGGTGGCTCTAACGCACGCACGGCCCCAGGGAAACGAGCTTCAAGTGCTGCTCGCAGCTGTGCTACTCGCGGAGCGGGTAGGGTAGGAGATTGAGAAAGAATACTCATGAACCACTGTTCTTACGTTCAGTATCCAGAAGGATCAAGCACGATCTGAACCTGTGAGCAGTATGGATCAGTGATCTCTTTAGAATCGTTCGAGATTAATTTTTTTATCCTAGTTAGAAGTCTACCCTGATCATTCATCAACAGTGCCTAGCCCGATCTACAGGCTAGGGAAGATATTCCGCAGGCTGACCGATCGGTCAGTTTTTACTTGCAGGTTGAGGAACAGGCTAATAGCCTCCTGACTGACCGGTCAGTCAATTCTACTGGAGCTCTAGATTGCAAAAGCACGCTCAGCGAGAACATAACGACTCAACTCAACGGATTTTGGCTGCGGCTTCCCTCTGCTTTGCTCGGGGAGGATACAAGGGCGCGTCTATGAGCCGTATTGCGCGACAGGCGGGCGTCTCCAAATCACTGGTCCACTATCATTTTGCAACGAAAGAAGAACTCTTCGTCGAGGTACAGCTGCAGCTGCTTCGTGAGCTGGTCGAGACTGTTCGGCAGCTTACTGCTGGCGAACCTGGCTCGGTACAAAACCTGGAGCGAGCACTCGATACGGTACTTAGCTGGCTCGAGTCGGAAATTGATGCAATACGAGTGCTACTAGAGTTACATGCGCTCTCGGCCACAAATCCAGATATGGCGGAGCGACTTGAGCGTTTCAATCAGGAAGTGATCGATATTGTGAGTGATGCGCTGAGAAACCTTCTGGGTCCCGCTGTCGATAGGCTTGTACTTTCAGTTGAACGCACAGTCATCCTCATGCGAACTCTGTTTGATGGGCTCATGCTGCAGCTCATCTACGCTCAGACCATTGAGGACCGTCGTAGGATCCGCCGAACGCTGCAGGATGCTAAACTGGTATTTACATCGGCAATATTCCGCCAACTCTCTTGATTCTAAAGGAGTCTACAGTGGCAAAACGCACCATTCCGTATTCGATGTTCGATCATGCTTCCTACGGCCTGGAAGCCAAAAATGCTCGGATACTTGAGCGGGTCTATCACAAGGGTAACAAGCACGCCTGGGATGGAAAGCAAGTACTGGACACTCTGATCGAGACTCATGGAGTTCCAAACCTGGATGACGCAACGAAGCAGGCGCTTGGTCGCGTTTTTTCCATCATTATGTGGGGAGAGCTTGCCGCGTGGAAAATAAGCGCTGAACTTGCTGATGAACTAGAGCCGTTTGAGGCGAAGATGGCTGCCACCAGTCAAGCGTTTGATGAGGCTCGTCACTTCTACGTTATGCATGATTACCTCAATGCACTGGGCTACGAGCCGGAACCTATTCATAAAGGGGCAAAGAAGCTACTTGAGAGTGTGATGAACGCTGATAGCCTCGCGAAGAAGTTACTCGGGATGCAGCTTATGGTTGAGCCGGTTGCACTGACGCTATTTCACGTCATCAAGGAGTTGGATGTTGAGCCAGTGCTCACCGCCTTAATGCCGTATTATGAACGAGATGAAGCGCGTCACGTTGCCCTGGGACTGCAGTATCTGCCAGCGCTTCTCAAGCGTATGAGTGTACGAGAGCGTCTTGAGCTCTTTGCATATCAATTTCGTTTGCTGAATTACGAAGTGTTCACAAACTATTACATTATGCGGGATCTAGACTTACTAAACGTACCACCCCGCAAGCTCATCGATACGGGTAAAGCCAAGCAGTTCAAAGCGTTGGAAGAGGTGTTCAGCTCGTTTAATATGAGTGCTGAGATCCCCACCATGTTTTTGGACCGCTGGGCTGACACTCTGACCGAACTTACGATGCCAACACGCGATGAGAACTGGAGTGGGCGACTACGCCGCACGTGGGACGTACTACGGCATGGCTTATCATACGATATGAATGTTCCGATCGTGCCGACGATTACCGATTCAGAAACACCCCTAATACACTCGACTGGAAAGAGTAGAACTCCTCGGAATCGTTCAACTGCGGCCTAGCCATTAGGGGTCGACATAATCGCCTTGGTTAGCCATCCGCCGTCGGTCGAACAAACCCTGGAATATGTACCTCGAGTCTGGGCTGTCGCTTCTGATGGCTTAGACGATCCCACATGGAAAATAGGATGCCCAGGTATGTGCCCGCCCCCGCTAGCAGGTGCCACCATGAATGCAAATGTAGAGACTGCGCTGGGTGGTCACAGGTCAATATGATGTGTTCTGGAACCCAGAAGAACGCAAAGGCGCAAACGAAGCTACCGGCAGCGACGGAGACGAGCCTGCGGTGTGTTGCCGAGCCTTCAGAGCCAAATGCCAATTGGGCGGAACCGATGACTAAAGCAGTTACGATAATTCCATACGTCCAGACAAACCAAAGAAAGTAGTCCGGCACCACGACGTAAAAGATCGTGAAGACCACACCGTATGCTGAGAGCCCGAACGCCCAACGGCGTTGTCTGGCAGCGTCTTCTCCGCGACGAAGAATGAGGCAGTATAGGAGTACGAGGCTTCCGTAAATCATAGGAAGCTCGTCTAATGCTTGGGCCGTTCGAAGTAGCATTGCGTGAAAGGCCGCTGAGCCAATACCTACGACAGCGAGTGCAAGAAAGCAGGCCCGGAATCGAGGTTCGACCGACTGCGGATCCTTGTATGCACGCCAAAGCCCATAGAGTCCCAGCAAGGCCATCGGCATGCTAGATAGGGTATTCCACCACTCTGCAACATACTCACTGACAACATAATTGGGTTCGCACCAATCTACTGATGCCGCGTCACCTTTCGACGACCAATAGCCGGATAACATAGCGGATCCATAACATAAGCCATCTTATTCGGGGACCAATAGAATGATATTTGGCGGAGGACTGAGCGAATTAGAACGCGGTTTTTTTCTGTGTCGGG
>PKDL01000390.1 GCA_002863065.1 Pseudomonadota bacterium | reverse complement strand
GACCCGTCGCTTCAGAGCGGGATTACCAACCGAGCAGCATCTAAGGACGGCGGCATTGCGCATGATGCACGCTTCACAAAGTTCGCGAAGGCAGTCGCTGATGATCTGCTCGCCAACAAGGGCGCATCGCTTGTGATGGTCGGCGAGCGGCAGCCGGCATGGGTGCATGCACTGGCGCACTACGTAAACCATGCACTCGGGAATGTCGGCAAGACGGTCTTCTATGCGAAGAACCAAGAGGCGGAGGCGGGTACACTAGCTGAACTGGTAGACGCTATCGGGTCTGACTCGGTCAATACACTCGTGGTGCTCGGGCCAAATCCGGTATACGACGCACCCTCTGACCTAAAGTTTGCAGAGGCATTCAAAAAGATTCCAACGACTTTTGCGTTCTCGTCGCTTCATTCTGAGACCACGAAGTTGGCGTCATGGGCGATGCCGAAAGCGCACTATCTGGAAGCCTGGGGGGACATCATAGCGAATGATGGCACCGTGAGTATCCAGCAGCCGTTGGTGGCACCGTTGTTCTGGGGCGTTTCGACCATCGAGGTTCTCACGCGTATTCTGGGAACCCAAACGCCGAACGGACACGATGAAGTTCGAATTACTCAAACGACCGGAAAAGGGGCGGCCGAATCTGCTTGGCGTCGGATGATCCACAGCGGTATTGTCTCTCTCGGTACGTCAGTGACGCCAGCGTTCACCTGGACCGGGCTTGCCTCGGCGCTGAAGACAACGAGCAACGCACTCCTGCCTGGCAAGCCTTCACTCGACTCGATGGAGCTTATTCTTGCGCATGATGCTGCAGTTTTTGACGGTCGATTCGGTAACAACGGTTGGTTGCAGGAAGCACCCGACCCGATAACAAAAGTGACCTGGGATAATACGCTTCAGCTTAGCCCGAAAACGGCAAAAGAGTTGGGAGTAAAGAGTGAAGACCTGGTTGCGGTGACTGTGGGTGACGCAACAGTCAACCTGCCGGTGTTCGTAACTCCTGGTACCGCGGACTACGTCGCTGTCACGAGCGTTGGGTATGGCCGTAAACTTGGAGTGGTAGCCGAAGGGACCGGCTTCGATGTCAATCCGCTTCGGAAGTCTACATCGCCCCATGTAGTCACCGGCGCACGCCTGAAGGCGATTGGCGAAACATACGAGCTCGCATGCACCCAAGACCACCACACCATGGTGGAGCCGATTACGGGGCGTAAACGTCCAGTTGTGCGCGAGACTACGCTCGCGGATTACCGGAAGGACCCGGACTGGGTAGAATCCTATGAGATGCTGCCGAAGGAAAAGATTAAGAGTCTTTGGAAGCAGCCGAATCGTACCGATGGCCATCAATGGGGCATGGTTATCGACCTGAATGCGTGCACAGGCTGCAATGCCTGCGTCGTCGCCTGTCAGGCCGAGAACAACATACCCATCGTGGGTAAGGAGCGGGTGCTTCAAGGCCGCGAAATGCACTGGATTCGCATCGACCGATATTTTACCGGTACGGAGGATGAACCGCAGGCGGTGATGCAGCCGGTAGCTTGCTCCCACTGCGAGACCGCACCTTGCGAGAATGTGTGTCCGGTAGCTGCAACGGTACATAGTGTCGATGGTCTAAACGATATGGCATACAACCGGTGCATTGGCACTCGCTACTGCGCCAATAACTGCCCGTTCAAGGTGCGCCGCTTCAACTTCTTCAACTTCCAGAAGGAAAATCAGGAAATGGCCCCCATGCTCGGGATGCAGAAAAATCCAGACGTTACGATTCGTTTCCGCGGCGTGATGGAGAAATGCACGTATTGCACACAACGCATTCAAGCCGCGAAAATCAAGGCGAAGAGAGAGCGTCCAGATGGTCGTGTCCTCGATGGCGAGATAGTAAGCGCATGCGAGGATGTATGTCCTTCGGGCGCAATAACCTTTGGCGACATCAACGACCCAGAATCGCGGGTGTCGAAACTGAAAAAGTCTGACCGCAACTACGAGCTACTCCGGGAACTGAATCTGCATTCCCGGACCACGTTCTTGGCTCGCGTTCGTAACCCCAACCCGGCGCTGGTGTAATATGTCCGCATTCCCTGACTACCCGAATGGTTATGACGTACCCGGCGAACGCAGTCCGCTGGTTACTAAACGCGACAAGTTCCACGAAATCACCGAGGACGTGTGCCGCGTCGCTGAAATGCCGACCCCGAAAGGTTGGTATCTCTTATTCGGGTTTTGCTTATCTATTCTAGGGGTGCTCGGTATTAGTATCGGCTACCTCGTCTGGCAAGGCACCGGTATCTGGGGCTTGAACAACCCCGTCGGCTGGGGCTGGGCAATCGTTAACTTCGTTTTCTGGGTTGGTATTGGACACGCTGGAACACTCATCTCAGCCATCTTGTACCTCTTCCGGCAGAAATGGCGGACGGGCATCAACCGGTTTGCGGAGGCCATGACCATTTTCGCGGTCATGTGTGCGTTAGTCTTCCCGACGATCCACGTCGGCCGTGTTTGGCTGCTCTACTATGTGTTCCCCATTCCGAATCAGATGGCAGCATGGCCGAACTTTCGATCGCCTCTCCTATGGGACGTATTCGCAGTAAGTATTTACGGTTCGGTATCCATTCTTTTTTGGTATGTCGGTCTCATTCCTGACTTTGCAACACTGCGCGACCGTTCGAAAACCACCATCCGTCGATTTGCTTACGGGATAGTGGCATTGGGCTGGCGCGGCAGCAATCGCCACTGGCAGCACTACGAAATTGCCTATCTGCTTCTAGCCGGACTTGCGACACCGCTCGTTCTCTCGGTGCACTCGATCGTTAGTTTCGACTTCGCGGTTTCGCAGCTACCGGGGTGGCACACGACGATCTTCCCACCATACTTCGTAGCAGGGGCTATCTTCTCAGGTTTCGCCATGGTGGCGAACTTGATCATTATCGCTCGCTGGGCATTCAAATTAGAGCACATTTTCACGGTGCGACATTTGGATAATATGGCCCGGGTCATACTACTGACAGGGTCACTAGTCGGATACGCCTACGCCATGGAATTTTTCATCGCGTGGTACGGCCAGAACCCCAATGAATCCTTCGCATTCATTAACCGGGCGTTCGGTAATTACGCGTGGGCGTACTGGATCATGGTTAGCTGCAACGTGATTTCACCTCAGATATTCTGGTCGCGAAAAGCACGTACGCACATGCCAACGTTATTTGTCGTGTGCATTTTCGTAAATATCGGTATGTGGTTTGAGCGATTCGTCATTACGGTTACGTCGCTCTCTCGAGACTTTATTCCGTCAAGCTGGGCGTATTACTCGCCGACCTTTTGGGATGTGTCCACCTTCGTCGGTACGTTTGGCCTATTTGGGACTATGATGTGCCTCTTCGTGCGGTATTTTCCCATCGTGGCTATCGCCGAGGTCAAGGCGGTAACGCCAGCAGCCGATCCACATCACCCGATGTATGAGCAACACGCTCCAGAAGAGCACGAAGAAGAGACGTTTGACGCCCCATTGGCGGCAGTTGCGGAAGGAGCCGAATAATGGCGAGTGATGCAAAAGAGTGGGGTCTGCTAGCCGAGTTTGAGAACCCGGCAGCGATCTACCATGCTTGTGAGCGGGTTCGCGACGCGGGATTCAAGAAATGGGATGCCCACACTCCATTTCCTGTACACGGTCTCGACGACGCGATGGGATTAGATCGATCCAAGCTACCGTACGTTGTCCTCGTGATGGGCTTGACCGGTGCGTGTTTAGCGATGCTGCTTCAGTGGTGGGTTTCAGCGGTCGAATATCAAATGGTCATCAGCGCCAAGCCCTTCTTCAGCTGGCAGGCGTTCGTTCCGATTACCTTCGAGCTAGGCGTGCTTTTCGGAGCCCTAGGTTCCGTTTTTGGGATGTTGGGTTTCAATCAGCTTCCTAAATTTCACCACCCGTTGTTTCAGTCGGCACGCTTTGAGCGTGTGACAGACGATCGATTTTTCATCTCTATCGAATCGACAGATGTGAGATATGAGCCAGAAGGTACGGCTCAATTCCTGGCATCTCTCGGAGCATTGGCTGTCGAGCGAATCGGGGACCCAAATGCAAAATAAGCTGACCATCGCTTCCATGGCTCTCGTGGTGGTTGCGTCGATTACCGGCTGTCGCGGTTCAACCTCAGAGCTGCCGCCGATCCACCCAAACCCCAATATGGACCAGCAATGGCGCGTAGACCGTCAAGAGCCCGATGACTTCTTTCCCGATCGTCGTGGAATGCGTCCTCGCGTTTTGGGAACGATGTCGCATGGTGCTTTGGCTGAGACAGATGCCGGGCAAGAACACCTCTGGGAAGGAAAGATTGACGGGGAGTGGACCGACGAACTTCCCGAAGGCATTACGTTAGACGCGGCATTAATCGACCGCGGTGAAGAACGTTACGGCATCTATTGCACACCATGTCACGGCGCCACTGGGGTAGGCAATGGTATGGCAGTGCAGCGGGGGTATGCCATTCCCCAAAGTTTTACCGAGCCTCGCCTACGGGCTTATCCTCTCGGTCGCATTGTTTACACGCTCAAATATGGCGCAGGAAACATGCCGAACTACCATACTCAGATACAAGTCAAAGACCGCTGGGCTATCGCGTCGTACGTGCGAGCGCTTCAGATCTCCCAGGTGGCAGATGCCAAGATGGTACCGGCCGATAAACGCGCCGGTTTGACGGGAGGCAAGTAAGTCATGGGTGAACATCACACTTCTTCGCTCCCGACGGAGCCTCTATTGCTCCCTGAAAATCACCTGATCCGGAAACTTCCGGTCATCGGGGCGGTACTTGCAGTCCTTGGTATTGGAGGCGCATTAGCGTTCGGCGGCGAACTCCGTGCGTTTTCTTATCTGACTGGATACATCTTTTGGCTGGGTGTTGCGCTAGGCGCACTCTTTTTTGTTCTCGTGTTCAATCTTGCGCGAGCTAGCTGGAACATCGCACTTCGCCGTATCGTAGAAAATATGGCGATGACGTTACCCATGCTGGCGGTACTGTTCATCCCGGTTCTCTACTTCATGGGTGACTTGTACCACCACTGGCTGCATCCAGAGGGCGATCCCATTCTTGAAGGGAAAGCGGCATATCTCAACGTGACCTTTTTCCTCGTTCGTACTGCGATGTATTTCGTATTTTGGTGTGGGATGGCTTGGTTTTTCCGTAAGCATTCGGTCGACCAGGACTCCGATGGAGATCGACAGCATACCGCGAAACGCCAGAGTTTCGCGGCGCCTGGCATCGCTATCTTCGCTTTGACACTGACCTTCGCCTCGTTCGACTGGATCATGTCCATCGATGCGCACTGGTTCTCTACCATGTTCGGTGTCTATTACTTCGCCGGTGCAAACGTAGCTTTCTACGCCGTCTTAGCCGTCATTCTTCTCTGGCTGACGAGCACGAAACGTCAAAAAGCCGTTGGTGGTATTGATCGTGTTGTTTCGCATCAGGTGATGCACGGGATCATTCGGGCCGATCACCTACACGATGTCGGCAAGATGATGTTCGGGTTCAACATCTTTTGGACTTACGT
The DNA here is from genome assembly GCA_002863065.1 of Pseudomonadota bacterium. GTDB lineage: Bacteria > Myxococcota_A > UBA9042. The sequence goes on along the minus strand of PKDL01000390.1, from coordinate 3,254 downwards.
AACCTTCTCTCAGTACTTCCTCATTTGGTACTCGAACATCCCTGAAGAAACGCTGTGGTTCGCACATCACTTCGAAAACGGATGGGAAACCTCTTTTTGGGTACTGGGCTTCGGACATTTCCTTTTCCCGTTCCTTTTTCTCATTTCACGAAATGTGAAACGGAGTCGGCTTGGACTACTGGCGGGTGCCGCTTGGTTACTCCTGATGCATGGCATTGATATGCAGTGGCTAGTGATGCCGATGGCCTCTCATGGGGGAGTGCACGCACACTTTGGAGTCACGACAGCAGAGATTCTGTCTTTTATAGGTGTCGGCGGCGCCTTTGTTGGTACTTGGGGATACTACATGTGCAAGTCGAGTTTGGTGCCTATCAAAGACCCATACTTGAAAGAATCGATGTCCTACGAAGTTGCGCTGTCCTAAACAGCAAGCTTGGAGCTCTCAATGGTGGAAGCAGAGAACAATACAGCATTTGAAGCCACGGATGACGGGCATGCACATCATAATGCGGAGCCGGGGCCATCAGGTCAGGCCGCAGTAGAGCCTGATGCTCCCCCGATGGCTATCCTGACAATTACCGTGGTCGTAATCGGTATCTTTGTAATTGGAGCGGGCATCGGTCTTGCACAGTATCTTGGAGCGAGTACGCGGGCCCAGCAGGCTGATAAAGTCGTGAACGTGTCGGCTGTGTACAAGGCGCAGAAAGCAACAGATGCTGAGCTTCTTGGGTCTTACGGATATGATGCGGATACCAAATACTTCCGTATACCTCTTTCCGCTGCGAAAGCATTTCTGGCGACCAACCCTACCAAGGTTGATTCCAAGGAGATGTGGGGACTTGACCCGCTGACGAAGCCGGAGCCCAAACCCGAATAATGCCGAATACGCCACACAACAACCATGCAGCTACTGGGTCCTTCGCGTCAGCGATGATTCTATGCATCACTGCACTCTGTGCAGTGCCGGCTGTTGGTCAACGTGTTGGTGAGGTGCCTGAACAGATGGCAGGCATCGTACAAGACGATAATCGCGGTTCGAGCATTGATCTCGACCTAGAGTTTATTGACGAAGACGGCAAAACCGTGACCCTCCGCAACTACTTCACCGATGATAGACCCGTCTTACTCACTATGAACTATTACATGTGCACAATGTTGTGTACTGAGGTTCTGAATGGGTTGGTAGACGGACTACGTGGACTCGATTGGACACCAGGTGAAAAGTTTCGGGTAGTAACAGTGAGCATTGACGAACGCGAAACAGCTTCGCTAGCAGCGAAAAAGAAAAGTGCCTACCTGGAAGCCCTTAGTCGGGACGGAGCAGACTGGCACTTTTTGACTGGGTCGAAGGCGAGTATCGACGCATTATCGAAAGCTACGGGGTTTGCTTTTCGCTACGACGATGAGACCGACCAGTTCGCGCATCCGCCAACCATTATGTTCGTTTCACCCAACGGGATTATTACGCAGTATTTGATGGGTAAAATGTTCGACCCGGATAGTATCCGCTGGGCCTTGATGGACGCCTCTGAAGGAACCATCGGCTCGACCTTCGAGCGGCTGGCTTGGAGCTGTTTTCATTACGATGACAAGACGGGTCAGTACACTCCGTACGCCATGGGAATTATGCGGCTTGGTGGAGCCGCTACCGTTTTAGTACTCAGCTTCCTGTTGACTTTCTGGTGGCTGCGGGAACGTCAAATACGTACCGCAGAACCCCAGCTTATGGAGCAATTGTCGTGAACTTGCAGGATTTAATTGGAATGCCCAATGCGGCATCTACTGTCGCGCAAGATGTGGATGAACTGTACCTGTTCATTCTTGTGCTTTCCGTAATTTCCTTCGTCGGAATAATCGGGTTCATGCTCTGGTATGTCGTAAAATATCGGCAGCAGTCCGAAAACGATAAGACCAGTCCGATGCACCACAATACACAACTTGAAATCTGGTGGTCTGTCATACCATCCGTTCTTCTAGTGGTCATTTTTATCTGGGGGTTTCGCGGTTGGATGGATATGCAAGTTCCACCCGATGACTCTATGGAGATACGAGTCACTGCTCGTCAATGGAGTTGGCAGTTTGATTACCCGCGCGACGGCATTGTATCCGATAAGCTCGTGGTGCCGGCAAACAAGCCCATCAAGCTGATTATGTCCGCCTCGGATGTCATTCACTCTTTTTACGTACCAGAATTCCGAGTGAAGAAAGACGTGTTGCCAGGTCGGTACTCAGTTGTATGGTTCGAAGCTCTAGAGCCAGGCACATATAACGTATTTTGCACGGAGTATTGTGGCAAAGACCACTCGCGTATGATTACGCGGGTTGAGGTTCTGTCCGACGACGACTACCAACAGTGGATCGATTCTGGTGGTGGCCTTGGCGACCTCCCAATGCACGAGTTAGGAGCTATTTTCTTCCAACGCTATGGTTGTAATCAGTGCCACAGCATTGATGGCGCGGCAAATACCGGCCCGACATTCCAAGGACTTTGGGGACGAGACGAGCAGTTCACTGATGGCTCATCCGCACCGGTAGATGAGAACTACATCCGCGAGTCTATTCTGTACCCTGGGAATAAAGTCGTGAAGGGCTATCAGAATAAAATGCCTTCCTTCAAAGGAAAGATAAAAGATAAGCAACTTGATGCTATCATTGAGTACATCAAGTCGATCGAGCAGTAGAAGTACAGCAACCCATGGTTGCAAAGACGAGAGGTAAACGATGTCGACGACAGCAATAGACCGTCCCGTAGAGGGCGAACAGCACGACGGCGAAGGGACAAACTACCTCAACGCGAGCAAAGGCGTGCTTTCTTGGATGCTAACCCTCGACCACAAGCGGATCGGGGTCATGTATCTGGTTGGAGTGCTCGGCTTTTTTCTCGTTGGAGGATTGCTCGCGCTTGGTGTACGAACTGAACTTTGGTCCGCGGAGGGTGACCTCTTCACGGGCGATAACTATAATAAGGTGTTCACGCTTCACGGCGCCATCATGGTGTTCGTGTTCATCATTCCGTCGGTACCGGCCGCTCTTGGCAACTTCCTTCTGCCATTGATGCTGGGCGCCAAGGATGTAGCCTTTCCCAGACTTAACTTGGCTAGCTGGTACATTTATATCGCCGGCTCGCTCTTTTTGATCTACTCCATACTCGCCGGTTCGATCGACACGGGATGGACGTTTTATACTCCTTACAGTATCGGTCCTGCTGACAATGCAAATGCCATTGTTGCTGCCACATTGGGGGTATTCATCCT
>PKDL01000372.1 GCA_002863065.1 Pseudomonadota bacterium | reverse complement strand
GGCCGGCACATCACCAAGTATTACGGCGTCATTGCTAGGCGGTATGTAAGGCGCAACGAGATCAGCGGCATCGTCACCGCAAGCGATGACCGCGTTGACCGTCAATAAGCAAAGAAAAATACGTCCGGAAAGCTTCGTCATTGTTATGTTCCATCCCTGGGTACACACGAAATAAGATTGCCAAGCGTTTGGCCGCGACTGTTTACAGGTTATCGCAGGATTATGAAAGCACGGAGTTTTTCCTTTCGGATTGAACTATTTGCAATGACTTACTGATCCGCTGCAGTAAGGCCAAGAGCGTTGGGTTAGGAAACACGAAACCTCAGTGCCGGTATAGCACCCGCTGACCTGCGATATTTATTTGCCTCGAGCAGCCTGAGCCGTACGAAGAATATCTGCCAAAACGCCCGCCGCGGTGACTGCGCCTCCGGCTCCCGATCCCCGTACGATAAGCGGGTAATCTTGATAGCGCGCCGTGTTGAATGCAACGAACGCCTCTGAACCTCGTAATTGTGTCGCGGGGTGGCCTGCTTCGAGTTCCACTGGACCAACCGTCAATATTGGCTGTCCCTGAGACGGAAAAGGGTCAATGCGAGCCAGGTACCGGAGTGAGTGCCCTGCGTCCTTCATCGTTTTGATCCGATCCGAGAATTCTTCGTCGTAGTCACCTAGTCGTTCGAAAAACTGGTCTACACTCATATCGTCTGACAGCAACTCCGCGGGCACGAGAGGGGTAAGGGCTACGTCGCCGAGTTCCAACGGCAGCCCGAGTTCTCTGGCCAAGATAAGAGCCTTTCTCGCTACATCCATTCCTGAAAGGTCTTCTTGGGGCCGTGGTTCTGTATACCCGAGTGCTTTCGCGCAACGCACAGCCTGCGATAAGGGAACCCCCGACATGACCTCGTTCGTAAGATAGCCCAAGGTTCCCGAGAAGGAGCCTTCGATCAGCTGAACTGTGTCCCCAGTGCGGACTAGGTTTATAAGGGTGTCTATCACTGGAAGCGAAGCACCCACAGTCGTTTCGTAATTCCAAGTCCGGTGGTTGTGCTTCACCGTTTCACGCAAGGTCTCTAGGCTCTGGTATGGGATTGTCAGTGGTTTTTTATTGGCAGCGGCGACGTGCACACCGTGTTCAAATGCATGCCGATAGACAGACTCCATGCCCTCCGCCGCAGTGCAATCGACCAGTATGGGTACGGGTAGGCGTGAGAACTCTTCGACGCACTGGCGTAATGCCTCGGGCGTATTTTCACTACCCTGAGATTCAAGCTCCGCCTGCCAATCAGAAAGCGCAATGCCGTCTTCGCGATACACTATCTTTCGAGACGAGCATAATCCTACGACTTGCAATTCGATACCGTGTTGCTCCTTCAAAACAATGCGCTGCGCAGCCAGCTGTGACAAAAGCTCGGAGCCAACAACCCCCTTACCCATCACGAGAAGGCTGACCACTTCGTGAGCAAAGTTAAACACACTATGGACAGTTCGTACTGCGGTGGCGGTGTTCTCCGTATCAATGACACAAGATATGGAACGCGAACTCGACCCTTGGGCTATCGCATGGATCATCACACCGGTATTACCGAGTGCAGCGAAGAAGCGGCCTGCTACATTAGGCTGTTGGCCCATTGTCTCGCATACCAGCGTAAGCAGGGTAACGCCGTGATGTATCACAAGAGGATTTGCTTCACGACGCTCTAATTCCAGCGCAAGCTCGTCATTTATCACCGCTTCAGCGCGCTTGACTTCATCTTCAGGGATGACGATGGCGACTGCTTGACCGTGCGCAGACTGGGAGGCCATCCACACCGGTACATCAGCTGAATCCAGTGCCCGTAGTACTCGTTCACCAACGGTCGCTCGTTGACTCAGCTTCCTCCATTCGACTCCAATCAGAGCCATGTTTTCAAGCGATGTCACGGAAGTAGGGCTGTTGAAGTCAAGGGCGCCAGAAGCGTCAATGGTGGTTCCAGGATCTTCCGGTCGCATAGTATTGCGAATACGCATCGGAATCCCTGACTCGATGAGCGGAATCATCGTGCGAGGATGGAACATACGAGTGCCAAAGTAGGCGAGTTCGACAGCCTCCATGTAACTCAGTCGCTCTAGGGGATACGCATCGCGTACTAATCTGGGGTCCCCAGTCATCACTCCGCTTACATCGGTCCATATACAGACTTCTTGGGCGTTTAGGCATCGGGCCAGCAATGTAGCGGTATAGTCGGAGCCATTACGTCCTAGAGTAGTGGTTCTTCCATCCGTGGTTTTACCAAGAAACCCGGTTGTTACCGGAATGACTGACTCGTCCATAAGAGCTATGTGCGCATCCAGCGCTAGGCGACTAGCGTGGAAGTCGACGACCGCTTCTCCAAATGTGCCATCGGTGACGGTCCACTCTCTTGCATCCAGGAATTGTGCGGGGAAACCGCGGGCAGCAAGCAGATGCGCAAGAACCTGGGCGCTAATGCGCTCACCGAAGCTCATAATGAGGTCCATGGTTTGCGCAGTACACTCTCGCAATAGACTCACGCCGTAGAGTAGCTGTCGCAGTGGTGCAAGTGTTTCCCGGATGAGCGCGGTAAATTCCGGGAGGGGGCCTTCGGCCATGACGTCAATATGTTGCATCGTAACTAAGGCGTTGGTGACCGCCAAGTCCGCTACACGGTCCGCTTCAGCGATTGCTTTTTCAAATTCTCCTGCGCCCGCGAGCTGAGCTGCCTGAATAAGCCAATCGGTGGTGTCTCCCATTGCGGAAACAACCACGGCAATTTGTCCATCTTGATCTCGTTCGGAACCGATCCTTTCAATCACACGCAAGATACGTTCTGTAGACCCGACGGAGGAGCCTCCGAACTTAAATACGCGCCAAGCCGTTGTCGTCGTAGTCACCATATTCTCCAATTTTGGTGCGCTGTGTTGTGCTAAGGCAGCCGGTCAAGCGCTTGAGATAAGTCTTTCTGCAGATCGCGTGAGGATTCGATACCCACGGAAAAGCGTACTAAAGCATCTGATATTCCAATCGAGTTCCGCTGCTCAGTCGTTAATTCGTAATACGACATCAAAGCGGGCTGCTCGATCAACGTTTCAACTCCACCAAGTGAGGGTGCAATCTTGGCAATGTTGCAGGCATCGATAAAGTTAGACGTAGCGTCTAAGTCACCTTTCACTGTGAACGTTATTACACCCCCAAAGCCACGCATGGTGCGCTGCGCAATGTCGTAGTCGGGGTGAGATTCGAGACCGGGATAGAACACCGACTCGACCTTAGGGTGCGATTCCAACCAGCGAGCCAACCCTAGTGCGCTTTCATTTTGCTTTTCTACGCGGATGGCCAGGGTCTTCAACCCACGGATAAGAAGGTACGCTCCGTGAGCATCCAGAATACCACCCAAAATGCCACGAAATTCGCGCAGGGCGCCCACGAGCGCGTCACTACCGGATACCGCTCCCCCTAGAAGGTCATTATGCCCGCCCAAATATTTGGTACAGGAGTGGAAAACGAGATCGGCGCCCAGCGTTAATGGCTGTTGATTTATCGGGCTTGCGAACGTGGAGTCAATGAGTAGCTTGATGCCACGATGGGGCTTCAATATCCCGGCGACCCTGGAGATGTCTAGGCAACGGAGGTATGGATTAGTGGGCGATTCGGCCATTACCAGCCTGGTGGTACCGGGGCGGATTGCGGCTTGAATGCCCGTGTAATCGTCCGGGTCTACGAGAGTGTGTTCGACTCCAAACCTTGGCAGCACACCGGTCACGAACTGACGAGTACGACGATAGCAATCTGACGTAAGAATGATGTGTTGCCCAGAACGGACGATTGCGAGAATCGTGCTGGTAATGGCTGACATGCCGCTGGCGAATAAAGCGCAGTCCTCAGCTTCGTCGAGGGCCGCGATCTTTCTTTCGGCCACCCGGATGGTCGGGTTACCGTATCGACCGTACTCATCGCGCTCTATCGCACCCTCCATATGATGTTTCAGCTCTTCGGTGTCGCGAAACGTATAGGTCGCAGTACAACTTATTGGTGTGGCAAGGGCGCCATACGCTTTCTGTGTGGGCTCGCCAGCATGTACTGCTACCGTGCCTAACTTCGATGGGTGATTCGTTACATCCGCCATGGGTGCGGAACATACGGACCCACACTCCGTAGAGCAAGAAAGACACGCCGCATGTGCGGCGTAGGCGCCCGCTCGCTAGTGGCCCCAATCTTCCAGCAGCAGTGCGTGTTCCAAGTAAAACCCTTGGTGATCAAATACAGGCAACGTTAGCCAGTACATCCCAATTTCCTGCACATGGTCCGCTGGGATACATCCTAAGAAAGTGCCATATTTGGCTGATTCCACAGGGACTAGGCCGTCGTTGTCCACGCCCTGAAGGCCCCCGATAAGCAACCAACCAGGATAAAAAGGAGCGTTCAACGCGTTCTTGAGCGTCGGGTTCGGTATCAGCGCGGCTTCACATTCGGGTTTACCATTCGCGGTCACACCCGCTCGTCCCGCATAGCTATACCAAGCGACACTTGGTGCGGGAGGGAACTCTTCATAAAACGTAGCAGTGAAACCGGTGGAGCACCACGTCATAGCACTGCGTACTTCAGGCTGGGCTAACGGGTCCGTATAAAGACCGGTCACGAAAAAGGCGAGGACATCAAGCACCGGATCCCATTCACCGGGCACCAGTTCCAATAGACGGTCAGCCACGGGGGTACCCCAATGCGGCGTTGAGACCGTGCTAACGGACGCAATACGATCATGATAGCCCATCGCATCCACAAGTACGCGAGCATCCATTCCTCCTTGTGAATGCGCAATGATATTGGCTTTCTCTGAGCAAGTGCATGTGAGAACGCGGTCCACAAAAAGCGCGAGCTGTCCGGCACGTATGTCGCTGCCATTCATCGGGTCGACTACAGCGGTGTAGACCGCAAAGCCCTCAGAGCGGAGCCGTTCCTCTACGCCACCCCAATATTGTAAAAATGAAAATTCGTCGAAACCTGCCATCCCGTGCGCCAGAATAATTGGGTACTTGGTTCGTGAGGCCAGCTTCGGGATATCGGCACACGATGCACAATCCGTGGACATTGGCCCCTCTCGAGAGTTCGCATCCTCCCGGGGCTGGGATAGGTCTGGGTCTGGTTCATGTTCGTCTAACGGTGGAGCGAATACTGGTTGGGCTTGTTGGGGTTCCCAAGCTGGAGCTTGACCCGAAGAGTGTGCTTCGAAACTCTGTGGTGACGACGCTGCGGCGGGCTGCTGAGCTTCCTGGTAGTCATTCCAGGCCGTGTCGGAACAACCGGGACCAAGTAACATGCTTCCAGCAAGGCACCAGGAGACGGCATGCATCTTAGCAAGAAGCGTGATGGGGCCTATGAACCTAATCATTGTCTAGCTTGAACAGATTCGCACCTGCAGGGTAGGCATAGCTGACATCGTCGTCGTAACCATACACCACAACCCCCACTGGCACATCTGCAGCAACCGAGTGCGGTCCGTCCTCCACTCGCAGCCGAGTCAGGCGGTATTCAGTGTTGGTAATTCGAAGGCCGGGGCCCACGGGTTGACCATCAATGGAGACGTCCGCGCCCTCAGGAAACACGATATTTACATAATCTTCTCGAAACCCGGTCGGAGCGAGAAAGGTATAGCCGGTACGCCATTGTTCGACGGGAACCGCTAGGGTAAAGGCAGGATCACCAACGGGCTGGCAGTTTTTTACCGCTCCGTTCTGGGTGCAGGTTTGACCTGTCGCGCAATCATCATCGTTCAAGCAGGTATCCACCGCTACACAGTACCCATCGTTGCTGCTCTGTGTAGCGTATCCTTTCGGAAGGCAAGCATACCCAGTAGGACAGCTGGATGATGGTGTGCAGTCCATCACGCATTGTGCTTCGTTTTCGGATATGGGCTCACAGCGAAGGCCACTGCAATCATCGCTACCCGTACAGGAACGGCCGAGACACAGATTGCCAGAATCGGAAAACTGACAAATGAGGGCCGGATTACCACACGTTGCACCGATACCATCGCAAGCTTCCACGCAAACGTCGAGCTTTGCTCCACTTATACAGCTCGCATCCGCAGAACAGCTTGGAAGATCGCCACCACACGGTTGATAACGGCAAGTGCCACCAGCGTCCTGGCTGTACAGGCGACGATCGATGCAAACTTCGGATGCCGCACACTCCCCTCGATCCGCCTCGCATGTGGCACTGCAACGTCCACCAGTACTCGTATTATCCGAACAAATAGATTGGCTGCAGTCTTCGTCGGAATAACAAAAATCTCCGAGCTCAAGAACCTCAAAGCTTGACGCCAAGAATTGGCCCAGCAGCACTGGCTTTGATGCATCTAGCGTGAAGTCAGCATCTGTAGTGAACCGCAGCCGCTCCCCAGCAATAAGGGTCTTGGGAGGAAAGAGGCCGTTTGATGACGTAATCACGGTGTCATCCTCATGAGCCAGAACTACCCAGTGATCTGGTTCCGCTCCTCGTGGTTGAGATCGTGCGGCTATGTATCGTGTTCCCCAAGAGGTTACTGGGGGTAGTTGTTGTTCTAAATGGTCAGCGCAGCATCTATCGCTAGTAGTGGTAGCGACATTCCCAGTAAACACAGAGACACTGCGGTCTGCCTCTATCAATGTTCCTGTTAAATCCGCTTTTGGATCAGTCGTCGCACGTAGATTGAGGACGTGACCAGACTGGAGAGTGAACGTCCTGGTTTCGTTGGCCTCGATCGATGGAATGGAGTCGATCCCATTGTTTGCTTCTGATGCTTCAATCGCAGCAGTAGGCGTGATGCTTATCTTCGTGTCGTTGGTGGTAGCAACAACAGTGATGAACGGTGAACCGCCCACCCCGGTCATGGCGCGGTAGGTTCTCCCCAAGGCGTTCACCGGTAATAACAGCGAGGCATCGTTCGAAAATATCGGGTTTACATTGTCCAAGGGATTGAATTGGTATGCTGCGAACGGGTGGTCTCCACGTATCCTCCAAGCCAAGCTATCTAGGACCGTCCCTTGGATCTGCCGCGGTTCCAGTTCCAACACGTGTAGCGTCCGTGGTGGTATGGAAATGGATTTCTCCGGTTCTAAACCGGTGGGTGTCCGAAACACACTTAGCGAGAGCGGGTTGTCGCGCGATGGATTGTACGCAAGAACCGAAAACTGGGGTGGTGCAGGTGTACCTGCCCGTGCGTCTGCTTGTCGGCTGGCGTTCTCCAAGTCCACTGCGTAGTAGTCGCATCCCTGGCTCGTATCAATTTTCACATCATCCTGACACGGACCGATGCACAGTCCATTGCTGCAATCATCCGCCGGAGAGCAACGTTCCTGGAGAGACCAATCGCTGCTATCTGGGCCGGTTGCGAGACAAACCCATGCCTCATTGCCGCCGAACACACTCTGGCGACACTCTCGACGCCCGGGAATACAAGTGACACAGAGACCCGCCGCGCAGGCGTCTGGGCATGTATCCAATACGGTCACGAGACCATCAGTGTCACATTGAGCCACTTGGTTGCCTTGACAAAACGGTGTCCCTGGTTCGCACGTTCTGCATGCGCCTTGCATACATACCAAGTCGTTAGAACACTCGTTTGCTGCAGCAAACGACATACCGTCAGGTGCACACACCATGACAGTATTCCCGTCGCACCGCCGAGAGCCCGGTGCACATCCTGCTTGAAATCCAGACGAATCCCCCGAAGTACCGGTACCACTTGCGGAATTTGTGCGCTCGTCGCTGCATGCGCCTAACAAAAAGGCCAAAAGAAGGGCTGCCCAGAGGCGTATGTGGGTCTTGGCACTGTACGACCGTTTCGTCTGCGGCGAAGACAGTATCTCAAGTATCATCGGCGCACCGCCTCGATCTTCGCACGGACGGCCGCTATGTCCGGGGCATTTGGGGAGAGTTTTAGGTATTTACGCAATGCTCTCACTCCGGTTCGGTACCTTTTGCGTGATACCAGATAGTACCCATAATCGCGAAATGCCTCTGGCGTGGCATCATGTGCCCGGGTAGCCCGCTTCCAATCCCTCATAGCAGCTTTATAGCGTTTCCTTTGGTTCGACATCTTTGCTTGCACAATATACGAACGCGCACTGCGTCGAATCTGCTTCGGCAGTTGTTCCAGCATCCACCCGACATGATCATATTCCCGAGCTTCTACGAGCTGCTCCACGGTGTCTAGGTTAAGGGGCCCAGAAGCCACCTTTTCTGGACGGTACTGGTGGGACTCTCCCACCCGGTAGGTGGTAATCTCGTACCGTGTATCGGTGTTCTCTTGCGGCGTGACCAATGTACGAACCGCTATCTTCTTCGGCATTCCTTTGCCAAGTATTCTAACCGTTGATGTTCGGCCCGCGGCTGCGTCCTTTGTAACGGCGCTAAATACCTCTATTAGCTGTTGCGACGGGGTCAGCTCGATAAAATGGACCGTAGATCGGTTAGCGTCCGCCTGTGTCAGACGTAGGACTCGATGCTTGTAAGACGTAAGTGCGACTTCAGACAGCCTGTGTAACCTTCGACTGTCGCTATCTCCCTCCCATTCAATGTAGTGGGACGCATGAACCGTCCATCCGGTGCTTTTCTCATCTAATACGAGGTAAAGCGTACCCTCTCCAACGGGTGCATTTGTGCTGATGGGCGTGATAAACGCCGTGAATGCTCTGCCACCTTCGCCGATGCCAAACTCGCCCTGGACAACCCACCGTCCGAAGGCGCTTTTCCCATACACCTCAGCGCCAGTGGCTCTGGGAACACCTAGAAGGCACAGTAACGCTTCTCGGCTCGTACCGTCGAAGCCTTC